>CAXQWT010000001.1:0-20625 GCA_964227855.1 Salipiger bermudensis
CCCGAATCTCTGCCCTTCGTTTGCTCAAGGCAGAACGTGCTCCGAGTGGAAAACTTCCACTCATTGCAGATCGTGATTTGACAGGCGTGTACATTCACGAAGCGCTTGGCCATCCGTGTGAAGCAGACCTTGTTGCTGCTGGTGATTCATGCCTTGATGGAAAACTTGGTCAGAAAATTGGTAATGACATCGTTACTGTCGTTGATGATCCAACTATGCGAGGTGGTTATGGTGCTTATCCAATCGATGATGAAGGTCTGGACGTACGTGAAAAGACACTCATCAAGAACGGCATTCTCACAGATTACCTCAACCACCGAGAAACTGCACACCATTTCGGAATTGAACCAAACGCAGGAGCACGTGCACAAGACGGGTTGCATCACCCACTCGTTCGAATGTCGAACACCATGATCATGGGAGGTTCCTATACCGATATTGACGAACTTGCAGAGGACATCCAGTACGGAGTGTACGCTTGTGGTTCGCGTGGAGGTCAAGTCGATACAGGCCGGGGTTCCTTCCAATTCGCTGCACAAGAAGCATATCTTATCGAAAATGGGGAAATTACCACTCCACTTCGAGACGTTAGTGTTAGTGGCTTAACGTTGCAAATTCTCAACGATGTTGATGGATTGACCAAAGATGCACGTCTGGCTAGCCCTGGTTTCTGTGGCAAAGGTCAGACCGTACCTGTTGGAGACGGAGGCCCTATCATGCGCATTCGAGAAGCCTTGGTGGGATGATTCATGATTCCAGATGATGCCATTGACCGGCTGCTTGAAGGTTGTCAAGACATTGCAAAGCAATGCGAATCCCAAGGAATCCAAGAATGGGAAATCGTTGCCTCGCAAGGTTATGGTCGTTCTCTGGATATTGAAGCGGGACGAATTTCCTTAGCCTCTGGAGGGGGTGAAGGTGGCTTCGGGGTCCGTGTACTGCAAGAAGGACGTTATGGGTATGCCCATCTCGTCGACCCAAGCGGGGCAGAACACGCAGTATCGGAAGCTCTTTCCATTGCAAAGGCAAGTCCACAAATCAAGGGCTTTTCGCTCCCGAATGCGATGGAGGCTACTCCTGTAGAAGGAATGAGTGATGAGGCAATCCTCAAGTTATCCGCAGAAGACTTGCTCATGCAAGGGGATGCAATCATCTCTGAAGTAGCATCGTTGGACAAGCGAGCTGTCGTCATCGGAGGTGGTGTAGGTATCGGTGCTGAAGCAAGCGTCATGCTTTCCAGTGAAGGTGTTGAGGCATCAGGCATCACTACGTCTCACGGCTTAGGCGTTCAAGTATCGATCGAAGAGAATGGACAAATGACAAGCTCTTGGGAAAGTTGCTCGTCTCGCAAATTGATGGAAGGTATCCCCAGTTGTGTTCCCATGGCAGTTGAGTGGGCACAAAAGACACGCGACCCAATTTCGGTTGAAACACAGCCTGTTGATACAGCTGTTTTGATGACTCCTCAGGGCATCAGTTCACTGTTTTCCAACATCATTCGCCCTTCTATTCTTGGTGAGCGAATGGTTCGAAAAGAATCGTTTTGGGCCGAGAAGATGAACGAACACGTCCTTGACTCACACCTTTCAATGCTTGATAATCGGAGGATGGAAGGGGGATTTGCCTCTTCATCCCGGGACGGAGAGGGAGTTCCAACATCGTGTCACACCATTGTCGAAAACGGTGTGCTCAGGAAGATGATTTGGTCATCTCGTGATGCAGCTAAGAACGTTGCAGAAGGCCGAATTGATGCAGCCATGACAACCGGTTCAGCTTCCCGTGGAAACCACATGTCACCGCCGACAACAGGCTGCGGAGATGTTCAGCTTTTGTCGTCAAACAAGTTGCAGAGTCGTGATGAACTCATCGAAACAATGGAACACGGATACATTGTTCACAGTGTCATGGGTGCGCACACGGCCAATCCTACAAGCGGCGACTTCTCTGTGACGACAAGCACGATTCTCAAAGTTGAGGATGGAGAAATCAAGGGTGCACTGAAGCAAGCAGGAGTTTCAGGTAATTTGTTCAAAGCCATCTCAAACAGCGTCCATCTCGGCATGGCTTCAACAAAGAATGGAGTATCAAGCACGGGAAGCAACCACCTTTCAGACATCCTTTTCTCTCAGGGAATGCGCATAAATCCTGCCTGAATTCGAGAGGGGATTGTTTATCACCCCTCGTCATTCTTGATAGATTCCATGGAGGTCATGGGAGTGTATCGTCTTCACCAATCCGCACAAAAGCCCGTCGCCTGTTCTCCGCACAGGCTCAATCAAAACAATATGCCTGGCGGAGGTGAATTCCATGAGCGATGAAGATCGTTACAACGACCATATCTCGGCTGTGCTTCAGGAATGTCCTGGTGCTGACCGTGATGAAGTCAAATCAGCATTCCAGAAATACGAAGAAGAATTCTTCATCCCTCCGCAAGATGCCATTCGTTCGATTATTCGTAGATTCAAGAGCGAATCGGATGAAACTCCATCAAAACCCAAAGCCAGTGGACAATCCAATCGTCCAACAAAGAAAGTGAATCGTTTATCCGAATTGAAGGCGGACGATAGGGACATAGAAATCGAAGTTGAAATCGTATCGCATAACGTCCGGGAACAGATGATACGAGGCGAATCAAAGCCGATTTCTTTCGGCCTGCTTGAAGATGACCCATGGCAAGAAGGGAGTGGAGAACGCACACGATGGGAGTACAAAGACTGGGGCAGCAACAGCAACATTACTCCAGGGTCAGTAGTTCGTATCGAAGGTGCTTCTGTTAATGAGTATCAAGGCCGGATGTCCTTGAACATCAATCAATCTTCCAGAATCGCTGTCCTACGTGAGGGTTCACGCCCTGTCGTAGCACCGGGTGAGCCAATCGACATTGCCACTTTACCGAGTGACGGGTATGTCTGTATCGTCGGACGTCTCATGTCTTCACGTGCTGACCAAATCCATCGAAGAGACGGTAGTGGAAGCATCGATGTTGTTCGCGGGCGCCTTGCCGATGAATCAGGAGCGATTGGTTTCTTGTCTTGGGAACCATTTGAGTACGAAGTAGGGACGCTACTGAAGATCGATGGAGCTCAAGTAAAGACATTTCGGGATACTCCAGAATTAAATTTTGGCCGGACAACAAAGATTGAGCCTTTCCACGATGCAAACTTTGCCAACACAGACACCCTCAAAGAAGGCATGAGTTCAACCATTAGTACACTGCGAGATGGTTCGAAGGATGTTGAGATCGTTGTCAGCATCACCTCTTGGGAGAAGAGAAGCTTCACCAAGGACGGTGAAGAACGGTATCTTTGGTCAGGTCAAATTGCTGACCCAACTGGCCAGTGCCGTGTTAGTGCTTGGACCGATTTGCCAATCGACGATTCATCTCTGCCGATGACAGTTCGTATCACTGATGCTCGAGTCCGTGCTTGGCAAGGTATTCCAGACATCACAATCGACCGAGAAGAACAGATTACCGTTCTTGAGGAAACACCATGGGAGGGGGAATTGGATCTTGAGAATCTGAAAATCGAGGTCCCTCTGGATGAACTTGTTGCCGGTCCAAGTCGGGTTGGTATTGCTACTCAAGGAACCATCGTCTCTGTTCGTGAAGATTCTGGAACCATCATGCGCTGCCCTGAATGTCGGCGAGTGCTTCGAGAGGGACAATGCTTTGAACACGGGGCAGTTGAAGGGAAGGAAGATGTACGTCTTCGCTTGGTCCTCGATGACAAGGCATCAACATGCGCTTTGCTCATCTCCAAAGATGCTGCATTGGCGTTGCTAAACACTGACTACGCTACAATGATCGATGAAATCCAAGCCAATGGTTCAATGGCTTACGTTCAGAGCATTAGAGATATGCTCCTTGGATGTGAAGTCGAGGTCACTGGTCGTATCATCAATGATGGTCAAGGAGCAATGATTCTCAGCGATGGTGCATCCTTTACTGAAGCGGATACTGGTTTGATAGCGACTGAACTTCGTGCACAATGGGGGTTGCAATGATGGAGCCATCACGACAAATTCAACGACAACCTGCATGGACAATGCTTGCTTCCGAGTTTGGCGAATCCACACTCAACGAGAAAGGTTCAGGAGAGTTCGATCCAACCTTTGTCATTACAAAATTGGGAGCGAAGGTCAATCGAGTCATTGTATCTGGCCTCGTTGAACGCCTCGAATTGCGTGAAACAAGCAATGGTTCGCAGATGTATCAGGGTCAGTTACGTGATCCATCTGGACTTCACTATTTCTCGGTTGGAGAATACGCATCGGAGTCCATGCGAGAGTTCGTCATCCAACTGCTCGACAAAGTCGATTCTGGAGAACCCATCCTCCTTAGTATGACAGCGAAAGCACGTTGGTACCAAACTGATGAAGGTGCAGTCTACACATCACTTCGGCCAGAGGAAGCCGCAATTGTCACACGAGAACGCTACGCTTCTTGGTTGGTTCGAGCGTGTGCTGCGACGCTTGAGCGTCTCGACCAACATCAAAAATCATTGAATTGTGAACCTACAAAAGAAGCGATGCTCAAAGAAGGAATTCGACCTGAAATGGTCGACGGTCTTCTCTCTGCTCAGACCCATTACGGGCAAATTGACACAGAGGGTTACCGACTCAACGTTATGCAAGCACTCGATATCGCTGAAGGAAAGATGGCTGCAGCAACAACCGCACCGCCAACATTGAATCTCTCTGAACCTCAATCGGATGACGATGCAGAGACGAGTAATGGTGAAGATCTTCAAGCTGTTATTCTCGAATGCATACAAGCGATGGATAACGGAGAAGGGGTCGATTTCGAATCTTTAGTCCGTAACCTCGCTGCTCGTGGATTTACCCGAGAGCAGTCCGAAGCCGAGTTGGATACAATGAGTGATGACGGTGTTCTGCATGAACCTCGATTTGGCTGGTTCAAGATTGTAGAATGAACAAAATGTTCCATTACATTCAAATCTTGCCTACACCCTCACATATTTAGGGGTCAACATGGCAGGCATGGATTTCTTCATTCGACCGGCAACTGGAACAGGTTCTGCAGACTGGATTCGCATTCCTAATGCAGATATTGATGTCAAAATCGCTCGACGATTGACACGAACAATCATTCGGGGTGGAGAGGGCGATAATCTTCATGATGAAGGCGCTGAATCTACCATTTACACCGTGCGCGGTATCTTATCTGTGGATGATTACAAAAAGATTCTGAAGATGTTCCGAACTGGGCAACCCTTCATTCACGATCCGTTTGAAGAACGTGACGTGAAGGTTATTTTCTCTTCTCTTGAGTACGAAGGTTCGACTGAGAAGTTTGTCTTTGAACTCATTGAAGACGTTATCTGAGGTGAACATGCATGAGAAAACTTGACGAAAAGCGTGAAGTTCTTTACGTGATTCGTGCAATGGATGTCCTCATGTCTTCAGGTATTGGTTTGGAAGCAACTGTTCACAGCATCTCCCAGGGAGGCTACGGCGTCATCTCCGAAGACTTCAATGATATGATGGAGAAGGTTCGGAAAGGTGGACGCCCCCTTGCTAAAGAGATTAAGGCGCTCATGGGGAAGGTCGAAACCGAAGGTTATCGACGTCTGCTCAACATTATGCACATGAACATCACTCAGAACACAGACATCATTGAGACCCTTAAGAAGCAAGGATCTCGAATGGAGGAAGAACGCACAGAGGATGTCAAGAAATACATCGAGGATTTGAGCGGCGTTCCAGAATCACTGCTCTCTATCGGCATGATTGGCCCGATTATTCTCGCTGTTCTCGGCCTGTTTCCTCAGCTTGTCGGAGACATGGGGTCGTTTTTCAGTATGCCTGAACAATCGACCATCGATGTCGTTGTCAACATCGGTCTTTTCCTTACGCTCTTTGCAATGATTATGATTGGTCTCAAAACCCACACCAAGGACCCAGGTTTGTGATACCATGCTCTTTCGTTTCCTTGAATCATTCAGCAATCAGCCGATGATGTTGATGCTAGGAGTCATCGGATTGGCAATGATTGGCGGAGGCATTCCACCGATTCGAGAGCGAACTCGACGTCGAAAAATCGAGAACGCATTGCCATCCTTCTTGGAAGGCCTCTCGGATGAAGTAGGAGCAGGCCTAGGTATTCAAGAAGCCATGCAACATCAAGCAAATACGGCTCCTGCACCTCTCGGACCACTTCTCATAGAAACTCTGAAAGAAAGTCACTCAAGTTCCTTCGATGCTGCACTTTCGAGTTTTGCAACAAAATCCCGTTCATCGCAGGTTCAGCGAGTCATGCACCTTCTCGAAACTGCGATTGAACAAAATGCCCCTCTCCAAGAGATCTTGATGAATCTCTCCATGGATTACGAGCGTCTGAACGATCTGATGAACAAGCGTGAGTCAGAACTCCAAGGTCGTGGCGTCCTGATTGTGTTGTTCGTTTGTATCGGACTGCCCGGGCTCATTGGATTTCTTGTGGGACTCTTCACACCAGCGTCATCAGGTTTCCAAATAGAAGGATTCCTTTCGACATTCAGCCTATTTTTCGCTGTGGCTAGCGCTGTTGGCGTCGCAGTCTCTGGCCGAATGTTGGGACGTATGCGAGATACCATGTGGTTTGTCCCTGGATGGATGGCAATGTCGATGTTCATATTCTTAGGAGCTACAAAACTAATTGGAGGTTGAGCAATGTCTGAACAAATTCTCGAACAATATGGAAACGTCACAATCTATACCGAATCAAACCATCCTTCTCCAATTTATCACGTCGAAGGATCGGTAGCACCAAACCCCCATGGAGATCTTGCTGTTCTTTTCGAAGACGATAATCTGGAAGAAGTCATGTACAACGGGGGAACACAGTGCGTCAAGGTTGCACATCGAAAACACGGTATGTGCCGTACAAACGTTTGGATTAACGATGAGGCTGGCTTGCAAATTGCAAAGAACATTGCGGCATTTACCAATGTACCCCTCGGGGATGGACCTGGAATGGTCCCTATCTTCGACGGACGTTTGCCTGATGGCTCCCGTGTGAACGGAACGATTCCACCCGTGTCTCCAGATGGCCCGACGTTGACAATTCGTAAATTCAAGGAAGATCCGTTAACAATGATTGACTTAGTGAAATTCGGAACTGTCAATTCCCGTCTTGCGGCAATGATGTGGGTGTGGATTGAAGGACTTGATAGTCGACCTGCAAACTTCGTTATCGCTGGTGGAACAGGTTCTGGTAAAACCACGACACTCAACTGTCTTGGAATGTACATTCCGTGGCACCGTCGCCTCCTGACGGTCGAGGATACTGCTGAATTGCAGGTTTATCACGACCATTGGTTGCGAATGGAAACACGCCGAGAACGGCCTGATGGAACACCAGAAGTCGACATGAACGATTGTCTGAAATCAAGTCTTCGTATGCGTCCAGATCGTATCATTGTTGGTGAAGTTCGTGGACCTGAAGCCGCTACTCTCCTGACTGCAATGAACACCGGGCACGACGGTTCCTTTGGCAGCCTGCACGCCAATACTGCTCAAGAAACGGTTACGAGAATGATCAATCCACCAATGAGCGTACCTCCAATTATGCTCACTGGCCTTGACCTGATCATCATTCAGGCAAGACTCCACGTTAACGGAAAGACTGCCCGTAAGATTACAGAAGTTGCTGAAATCGCAGGTATGGAAGGATCCAAACCTCGTTTGAATACAATCTGGAAATACAACGCTTCAACAGATCAGATTGAGGAAACCGGAATCCCATCTAATCTTCGCGAAGTGATTTGCAAAGCAGCCGGAGTTACACCTGACATCTTCGAGAAGCATATCCACCAACGTCAACAAATCATCGAAGATTTGATTGCAAGGGATATCACTGACATTCAATCAGTTACTACAGTGATTCAGAACTTTTACGCCCAGAATAGTCATTGACTATCCTGCAATCGAAGGCGTGACAACAAAGCGTCGACCCTGTCGATTTGACCACGTACGCCCCCAACACGATCAGAGGCATCTGCTACAGATTCTGCAACATGCATCTCCGGCTCTTCCTCTTCAGTTTCTTTTGGCTTGAAAGTTGCAGCTAAGGACTTCAATTCTGCGACAATTGCATCAACCTGCTCATCGCTCACAAGAATACCTGGTGCCAATCGAGGGATTTGGCTCGGGGTTAAGTAACCCAACTCAGTTCCAACAATACCAGCACATGCGAGCACACGTGGACGCAGTTCAGAGGTATTCACGAGATATCCTTTTGATTCGAGGAATCGAATAATGAGACTCTGTTGGGCCTCGGAAAAATCACCTTCACTTGACTCAAGAACCGTTTCAACCAACGATTCGAACGAAGGAAGGTTCCTCTCAAGGCGTTCGATTGTACGGCGAACATCCTCTGGCAAATGGACTGCACCATGATAGAGGATTCGAAGCATCCGATTTCGCCGAGCTGCTGATGGGTCTTGCAGTTCTTCCGCTTCGCTGATTTCCAAATGGAGATCAAACAAAGCATGGAGTCTTCCAGAAACTGCGGGGCTTCTCAAATCGAGACCAAGTGTTCGTGCCTCTTCTTCGAATTCCATCCGAGCCTGTACGAGATTTCCTCGACGTCCTGCTACAATCTCGGGGATGCGTTCTCGAAGTTGAGGTCGCATCTGCTCGAACAAACGTATTGCCTCTCGTTCAGACCACGAACCGGGTTTAGTCGATAGTGCATTCCTCTCTTGTTCAGAACGATAAGCAGTCTCCATGATGATGGTCCGAATTGCATCTTGTATGCGATCAAGTTCGACTGAAAAACCATGATTTGAAAGACTGGATATGAACGTGTTCATGTCATCCATATCGGTTGTGCTACCTACCAAAAGATAGTCTCTGGCGGCCGCCTCAACTTCGGCTCGCCGTGATGAGATTTCCAACAAAGCAGCCTCCTCTTCGAGAGTTGGTTCCTCTGAGGAGAGTTCTTGCAACATCGGAGGGACAGGTTGTTCCACTTCAACACGATGTGAAGTAAGTGTTTCCTCTATAGAAGCGGCAACTTCAGAAAGTGAGGCGTCAATACCACTGTCCTCAATGGTTTCAATCAAGTCGGATTCTTCCTCGAAGGTCCACCCTTCAGGATGCTCGTTCACGAAACTTTCAACTTCCTCTTCGATTGAAGGCGATGAAGTTTCGTCTTCAGCATCACCAGGTGTAGGAATCGAAACAGAACCTCCGCCTCGCTTGAGAGAGCGCTTGATTGTGCCCCAATTCTTATGCTGTGCAGAGAGAACACCAGCCACACGAATGAGAAGTGTTTGGCGGTTTCCTGAACGTGGAAGTTCCAAGGCTTTGCATAAGGCATGCAATTCTTCCTTGGTCATTTTATCGAGGTTTTCTTCTTTGAGTTGTTTTGGATCGTGATTAAGGTGAAGGTACAGTCGTTGTCGGCGGGTTCGTAAAGACCCCGTCTTCTTTATTCCAAAAACGCCGAGAAGATCGCCGAGGTCGCTGTTGAGGATGTTTTTCAGACCATCCAAAGTCAAATCCCAATCTGGTAAAATGAGGTCTCGTATTAATTGAGCACGCAAGTATTCAACGGAGCCATTTTTGGCTAGGCCATAGGCTGCAGCAATCTCCTTGAGGTCTTCAAGACGTGCCTGATAGAGTTCAGACAAGAGACCGATAGGTTTGCTCATAACTTCACCTATCACTGGTTGTTCCCTTACAGTATATGTGGTTTCGCTGTCAAATAGGCATCAATAAGCCGTTTTTCGCTTCAACGATTCAGAACCGGATACATCTCATTTTAGGTCGTTTTCGGCTAAACCTTCAAACACATTCGACATTCAGAGAGAGTCGGTGAATCAATGGTAACCGCTGAGAAGACCGCACGAACCATGCTCAAACAAGCCAGCGAGTTGGGCAATACTCTACGCGAAATTGTACGCCGAGACCTTGCCGATGAAACCAGGAGATTCAACGACACCCTGAGTCAACGAATTCAACTCGCAAGTGAAGCGATCGTTCAAGCTGTCAAAGCAAAAGAAGCAATAGCAGCGGGCGCTTCTTCGATCAACACCAAATTAGAAAAAGCGCACAGACGGTATTCAAAGAACAACAATCTTGAGGAATTTCGAGCTGTTCTTCAATCCACTCTCGTCGAAGTTCAACAACTTCGAGAACAACACGAAACAGTCGCAGAATCACTTAGAGAAGCACAAACACCAAGCCGTTCTGCTGTAGAAATCGTCGAACGGTTTGCCATTGAACTTCAAAAGGCAGCAGGTGGATGGGAAGCCACAGGCCGAGAAATTGACGAAATCATAGCAAATCTTTGCGATCCAAATCCTGATGTTGCTCTTGTCGAACTCGAGCAATATCTTACGGAAAATGGGTTCGAAATCGTTCTTGTTGGTGAAAACAGAAGCGAGGATGCTTTGGAAGAAGCCCGACGTCTCCTTGGCTACTCGGATTCATCGGAATGAATGCGCATCATTGCAGGCCGATCTTCGTGGAACTCATCAGGCATGTTCCGCATCTTTCGATTTGTAGCTTGGTGTTCTGAGGTTAACGTTGTAAGAACATCCCCCCATTCCTGAAGCAGATTTACCATTGCAATTCGATGCTTTTCAATTGGACCAACTTGCTCAGCACATGCGCTCACCTTTCCATCAACACTCAGTGTCTCGATTCTCATTTCCACCCGAGTTCCTGCATCTCGAACCTTTTTCTCGGTGTCAATCATTGCGGTCATTGTCCAATCGTCTCTGTTCCTCTTTGCCTCTCGAAGAATAGTACCAATTCCCCGTTGCTCAACATGGATTCCAGTCAATTCAACAAGGTCACGAGGAACACTTTCAAGCAAGGCCGATTCAATACGATATGCGAACTCAGCAGAGGGGTCGAGAATGTGCTCAATCCTCTGTTTTGGAAACCCTACTCGCCCGACGATGAGCGTGAATCCATTAAGGGGAGGAGGAACAAAATGCGAACGTTCTGGGGAACCTTTGTGAAGCCCAAGAGTATGGCGGCGTGTTTTTCCTGAAAGGAGATTGTATTGGGATCGCTTGACAACATATCCGTCGATTGTACCGCCCTGCCTCAGTTTCTCGAGATGTTCGATTTCTTCTCTGGAATCGTATTCCTCATCAAGGCCAACTTCTTGTTTTGTTACCAAGTTCAAATCCTGGCGCAATCGAAGCATCTGACGTTGAAGAAGTGGGTGGTGACAAACAATGTGAGCATTCTTAATCAAGTATTCAGGCTTGTCATCGCTGACCAAAACCCATGTCGGTTCACGGCGTGAAAGTAGGCCAACTATGGCGAGATTGTCGTTTTGGTGCTCAATCCAATTCTCTGGACTCATGGCGACCAAATCACCAACTCCTTCGTTCAGCAATGCAAGCGCATCTTCAATGGCGGGTGCTTGACGAAGAATAGCATCGAAGGTCTTACTTCGCTGCTCGAGGACTTTCTCGATTTGTTGGCGCACGCCATCACCATGGGATGACGTTGAGAGGAACACCAAGCGCTCATCGGACATATTCTCACCTCGGCTGAGGGCCCCTCAGCAATTCATGGGCGGAGACCACTCGTTAAGAAGGACACCCTCGTCGAGTGATACGTGCAGTTGATTCCTGAGGCACAGCTTCTCCGCCTTGAAGACCTTCGAGAGAGGGTCAACATGGCCCTCAATGCGTTGATTCATCGCGAAATCGAAAACGGTGCAGGAGAAGTCGCACAACTCTCTGGCGAAATTTTACTCAGCGGTGGAAAAAGGCTACGTCCACTCCTCGGAATCTTTTGTTATGAGATTGCAGGAGGTAGTGACATCGATGAAATCATGGATCTTGCACTTGCTTTCGAGTTGATACATACTGCCACGCTCATCCACGATGACATCAATGATGCAGCAAAACTTCGCAGAGGAATTACGACCCTCCACGAGCGAATAGGCCAACCTAAAGCGATTATTGCAGGCGATTGGCTCTTTGTCCAAGGCTATGGGCTCAGTGGAAGGTACACAAAAGAATGCATCGACTTGATTCGAGAGGCGTGCGCAAATATAGCCGTCTCAGAATTTAAACAACTTGACCATGTCCTGGATCTATCAACATCACCAGAAGACTACCTTCAGATTGTCCGAGGAAAAACGGCAGGACCGTTTGCTGCAGTTTGCGAAAGTGCTGCCATCATCGCAGGTGCATCAAAAGAACAATCCCAAGCCCTTGGACGATTTGGTATGGAACTGGGTATTGCATTTCAACTCATGGATGATCTTCTCGACCTGCGAGGCGATGAACGCATGGGTAAACCACGAGGAAAGGATGTCATTGAAGGGAAGATGACGCTACCACTCATCCATGCTCTAACCTTGCTTCATGGTCAACGACGACGCCAACTTGCTGATATTGTCAACAACTTCAACGATGGCCAATGGGACGAACTGATGGGATTGTTGGAAACATCCGACTCAATTGCATATTCGGAATCCCTCATGCTTACTCATCTTGAACGTGCTATTCACGAACTCGAGAACTTCCCTTCATCGATGGCGAAATCATTGCTTATGCAAGTCGCTGAAAGCGTTCACAAACGACATGCTTGAGGCGAGACCATGGATGTTGAACATCGAGAAGTCATCGTTGTTGGCGCAGGCCCTGCTGGAACTTCATGCGCACAACGATTGGCGGAGGAAGACATCGATGTACTGATTCTTGAACGAAGGGCAGTTGTTGGAAATCCTGCACAGTGTGGCGAATGCATACCGAATTGGGGCGAGGTCATTGGTACATTCCATGGAATTGATGACCATCAATGGCTCAAGGAGTCGTTTGAATTTCCAGATCGAATCCAACTGCATCGTCTCGATCACATGAGGGTGTTTTTGCCAAGTGGAAAATCCTACAACTTTAATCTCGATGCTTTTGCAGGCCATCGTTTGCAATTTGATGGTTACCTTGCTGAGAAAGCAATTTCAGCAGGTGCTGAAATCCGTATGTCTGAACCCGTAACCAACGTCAAACATCGCACCAAGTCGGATTCACTCCTCATCGTTACTGAAAAAGGACGCTATACTTGCGACTTGTTGATTGATGCAAGTGGCTCACTCGCCCACGTAGCTCGATGCTTGCACGGGAAAGACAAGGATTTTCGACCCGCCGACCAAGTTCCTACAGCATATGCACAAGTCCGTGGGAATGTTCCTGAGACATTCGACGTCTTTCTTGGAAGTGTAGCACCCAAAGGGTATGCCTGGATTATTCCAAAGGGACCTGATACTGCAAACGTTGGTTTGGGTGTACGGGCAGGTGCACTGAAAGGTTCGATCAAAGAGCATCTTCAGAAATTCTGCGAGGATCTCGGCTTAGAGATTCTCTCCATCGGAGGTGGTTGGATTCCTATGGGAGGACCAATCAAAACCATGGTGAATAAGAACGTCATTGCAGTCGGAGATGCTGCTGGATTGGTCATGCCCTCAAACGGAGGTGGAATCTCACAAGCAATGATTTCAGGATGTTTTGCTGCTGAGGCATATCTCGATTACAAAAGAGATGGAATTCCACTTAGTGCTTATCAGGAGCGTATTGAATCTTGCTTTGGCCGTGCATTGAAGAACTCCCTCCGCTCAAAGAACATGGGCTATCTTATGTTCCAAAACGATGTCATTACTGAAGTGCTCCTGAGGATTTTAGGCCCTATTGGAGGCATTAAGCGAGCAATGGAATGCGATAAACCCCTTTGGGTTCTCTAAGTAGCACTTGTTGTCTGTATCCATCGGTGTGTTCAAGTCTTATCGATGTTAGCACATCACATGGCGAGGATGGAGCAGGATGACGAGGCTGTGAGCCCCGTTATCGCAACAGTCCTACTTCTGGCCATTACGGTTATGCTTTCGGGAATGGTCTTTGTTTTGATGCAGGGGGCACTGAGCACAGCTGAAAAAGCCCCTCCTCAAATGACAGTGAGTGTTCGAGCACTGGACAATGGATACCATGTCATTCGAATTACAACCCTTGACCAAACCCTCGATCCAGGTCGTATCTCATTCGAACTTAGTGAGCAAGGAAGCAATTTGAATTCCTCGTTCACAGGACTCGTGAACGACGCCGATGTATATTCTGTGATTGGATCCAATATCTCATTCCACGATAGAGATGCAAGTTATTCCATTTCGGCAGGAGATTATTTTGTCATCAATTCTGAAGAAATTGGGACGGATGAAGGTGTCTGGACCTTCGTGTTGCTAGACGAGAGTGTTCAATATGTCCTCGTTCGAGTTGATTTGCCTCCGATGACATCATGATTGGTCATCGGCATCATTCAGTGCACGAATGAAGTTCAGTTGAGCATTCTTTTCGCCCAGAGCGCGTTGAAGAATTGAGAATACATTCTGGCTTGTTTTCGAACCAAGAGCGAATTGACGGTCTTCTGTTTTATCCAAAACCGCATTCGCAACTTGCCATAACGAAGCAGTATCGTACGGAAGAAACTCTTCTTCTAGAATCAAAAGCATCTGTTCGAGTTCAATATCCTCGTTTCGAAACATTGCATTGACATCAACAATGTGTTGAGCCCAATCGTGAAGAAACGCTGACCATTCTTCAGCAGACAACTCGCCTTCCAAATCATCGAGAAGGCGAATGGAGGCGCGCAAGTACAACTTTCCTGTCGGTAAATCGTCGATGTATTGCTCGATCAACTCGTCGACTGAAGGATAGATATCACCAAAGGGCATTGATGGCAGAGCGGATTGTACAACGTCAAGAACTTCAAATCGCTGCCCTCCATTGGCAGTGAACACGAGATTTGTACCTTGTTCGGTCATGTCTTCAAGCGTGCACAAGACGCCGTAAGCACCAGGCTGAGACCATCCGTCAATCGAGTCAGATTCGGGGTCATGTGCAATGTATCCGAATGGGAGGTCATCGATGGTACAATCATCGAGCATTTGCTTGTAACGGGGCTCGAAAACACGCAGTGGTTCGCTTAGTGAGGGAAAAATTCCAGACGGTAAAACGAACAATGGGATTGTTTCTCCGTCGCTCATGGCCTATGACCTGCACTTGCCCTCTTCAAGGATTGTGATTCAGCCACCGATATACGACATCTCAACTTTGACGCTTTTTGTTTGATTTGACCGTTCTTCCGAATAACGATCTTTACGATTCAGCCATATCGATTGGATAGCTTGTGCAATCTCTTCATTTGATGCATTCATGCGAAGTATCCCCCTGACATCGTGCCCCTGATTGGTAAACAAACAGGTGTAGATGCTCCCATTCGCGGATAGACGGGCTCGAGAGCAATCTCCACAGAAAGGGTTTGTGATCGACTCAATGAAGCCAATGTTCCAGCCATGAGTGGTTGAGTAAATCTTCGCAACATCGCTTGCATGGCGTGGTTGATTTGCTTGGAGTGGCCCGAGATGTGCTTCAAGGGTTGAGCGCATTGCTTCTGCAGAAACGACATGATTGAGGTTCCAATCGTTGGTTGAACCAACATCCATGTATTCAATAAATCGAACTTGGATGCCTCGAGGCCCAAAGTAATTGACTAAATCGAGAACTTGGTCTTCATTAACACCTCTTTTAATCACTGCATTGATTTTTAGAGGCAAGCCAATGTGTTGCGCTTCATCAATAGCCTCCAAAACAATGGACGGTCTTGCATCTGTATCTCCCATGAGCCTGTAAATGTCCTCATCCAAGGCATCAAGTGAAATCGTGACTCGACTCAGGCCCGCATCTCGCAACTCCAAAAGGTGCTTTTTGAGCAATAGACCATTGGTTGTAATTGCAATATCGATATCTTCCGAACAAGCACGTAACTGGCGTACCAATTCGTTCAAGTCTCTTCGAAGCAAAGGTTCGCCCCCCGTAAGGCGAACTTTTCGAAGACCATGGGGGATGAGTGATTGTACGACGCAAACAATTTCTTCAAATCGCAGAATGTCTTCTTTGGGAAGGAAGGAATGATTCTCGTCAAAATGTTCTCGCGGCATACAGTAACGGCATCGCATATTGCATCGATCTGTCACAGAAATACGAAGATCGAGAAGAGGACGATGGTATGCATCCTCGAGGACCATAGATTTTCGAGTCGCCTTTGTATTGTGAATGTTTGCAAGGCTTCATCTGATATGGTTCTGTGGAAAGAACATGGCCAAGGGCTGGGTAAAGCGGTGGGGATCCCGTGGGAAAGGGCATCGCCCAAGCCACATTCCAGCATTAGAGGTTCACCCCACCGCATTGTCCGATGCTTCATGGAATTTGCCGCCTTCAAAGAGCCATCTTATCAGAATGTTGCACTTGTGCGGCCTTAGTAAGAAAAAACATACTTTGACTGGTTTCAGTCAACTTGGAGAGGATGCAGAAAGCATGAGGCGTTGCTTGTCGCAACTCGGCGTCGTATTTACAGACCATGAGGATGGGATCGAGATCATCGGCAAAGGTATCGACGGTTTCCAGAGGTCACCAAGCGTTTTGCACGCGGGCAACTCCGGAACAGCTCTGCGATTCCTCATCGGACTTACATCGAGACTCAACTTCGTTAGTATGGTCGATGGAGATGCGAGTTTACGAAACCGAAACCACTCGAATTTGTTAAACGCACTCTCCCCACTAGGCGTTAAGTTGTCTTATGGTATTGAACAAGAAAGATTGCCTGTTCTCGTCCACGGTCCGTGGAACGGAATGGAGCCTACTGTTGATGTATCTAGATCGTCCCAGCCATATTCCAGCCTTTTACTCGCTTCCTCTGATCTTGAAGAACCATGTGTGATTAAGACCCAAGGAAATGCAGTAAGTCGCCGCCATTCCGCTTTGACCATCGAGTTAATGCAAAGATGTGGCGCATCGTTAGAGATTGGAGATGATTGCACCACAATCGCTCCTTGGACATCCAATCCCCCAGAAGAATGGGTCGTCCCATCGGATGGCTCAATGATGGCGTTTCCAATTCTCGCTTGTATCATCACTAAACAGCCGATACACATCGCAAATCCTGTTGATGCGTCCGACGCATTGGGCCATGAGGTCCTTCTCGAACACCTCAACGCCTTTGGAATCAAATACGAAGATGGCACGTTGATCTACGAAGGTGAGAGCAATCCGATTGACATTGATCTTCGAGATGCAAACGATCTCTTACCGCCGCTCGCAGCAATCCTCGCTCTATCAGGAGGAGGGACCTTGAGAGGAGCAGAACATGCAAAGCACAAGGAAAGTAACCGAATTGCATCAACCAAAGCTCTTCTCGAAGCGTTTGGCATATCATCATACATTCAAGATGATGGTCTTTCTATAGAAGGTGGGCAAACTCCTACAAAGCCGAAAACACTGATAGAGACATTCGGAGATCATCGTATTCAGATGACCGCAGTTCTTCTCGCCTCGAAAACAGGTGGGACTGTGGAGGGACCGAGATTGCATCGGATTGCTGATCCTGAATTCTTGCAACGCTTGTCAGCCATGCCGGCCGAAGTGCTTGTCAAGGGAATCCAAAGGTAAGCGTAAGGCAGTTGGACGCCCGTGAACGCAAGCCCAAGGGTTTGGAACGTTTCGCATATCTTCGAGCAGCCTACGCATTTGTGCGATGGTTAGCGTATCGTTTGCTTTCACAGCACCACGACATGCATTAAGGAAAGCAAGGTGATCCTTTCGACGTTCGATGGTCTCCAGAGGAGCCCCCTCTTCCGAGATGTCTTGCAGTAAATCAATAAGGAATGGCTCTACTTCATCCCCATCCAATAATCGAGGTGCTTGAGTTACATCCCATTGACCATCACCTTGCTTTTCAAGAAGAAAACCAAGTTCTTGGAAACGATCCAAGAAAGACTCCAAACGAGCTTGTTGAGCAAGAGTTAGTTCAATTCTTGAAGGAACCAAACGTGGTTGTGGAGTCCAAAGACTCTCATCGTTTCGTAGACGTTCATAACGGATTCGCTCATGGAGAGCATGTTGATCGATCAAAAGCAACTCCTCACCGGCTTGTGCTAGAATGTATGAGTCAGCAAATTGGGACAAAGGTTCCATCGCAGGAAGGTCATTTTCAACACCATCAAGCGGTAATTCTGCTGTTGGTGAAACACTTCCTCCGCATCCGGCATGACGGTGCAGTTCACGTTCCTCATGCGACAGAGCAGGTGCAATAGGTGTTGACGATAAACCTGGAAGTGATTTCTGGGCAGAGGCTGCAACCGATTGAGGACGTGGTTTTTCTGTATGTTCCACCGCTTCATCCGCAACCTGTCCGACCAAGTTGAGTTGTGTCCCCGCGGCAAGAGCCCATGAAGGTGCAGCGGACGTTTTGTGGTTATGTACTTGCTCTTCTACTGGCATCAATAGTTCCTGAATCGGTTGGTTTTGTTCGGATTGAGCCAAACCCTCCAACTCCTGAAGTTCTCCACTGGAATCAGGTTGTGTTGGTGAAGTGGCAAGTGTGTTTGCTATAGCACGTTCGAGACGTTCCAAAACACGCCAAGAATGTCGAAGACGTACCTCTCGCTTGGTGGGGTGAACGTTGACGTCAACTTCGTTCGCAGGGACACGCAGATGAAGAACTGCAACAGGATGACGTCCTTGCATCAAACGTGTGCGATAACCTCGGCGAATCGCCTGATGAAACGGTGTTGAAGCCACTGGACGGTCGTTAACAAAGATGTGAATTTCATCACCCTTGCCTCTCGATATATCTGGGGCGCTGATGTATCCTGTCCAGGACTCATCGCCTGGAACGTCAGCATCATTTGCAGGAGGGGCAAGAACAAGAAGATTGGATGACTGGCCCCCTAAGACATCATACAGTCGATCCTCAATTGAACCGCTTGAGGGGAGGTTCAATGTTGAACGGCCATCGATGGTACATCGGAATGCGACACTTGGATGAGCGATTGCATGAGCAACAACCACCTCAACAATGCGCGCATGTTCTGTCGCTGGACGGCGTTGGAAACCAAGGCGGACAGGCGTATTCTGAAACAAATGTTCCACGGTCACCACGGTCCCATTCGCCATACCTATAGGTTCAATTGAACCCTTGATGCCATCTTCCATGGAGATGCTTCGTCCTTCTTGACCTTCAGGCCTGGATGCTACGGTCAGTCGGGATACGACTCCAATGCTTGCCAACGCCTCGCCGCGAAAACCGAGTGTATGGATTTCGTTCAAATCCTCGGGCTGACGTAGTTTGGATGTGGCATGACGCGAGAGGGCTAATTGCAAGTCGTTCTCATGAATTCCACTTCCATTATCCTCAATCCGTATCATGTCAAAGCCACCACGTTCAATTTCAACATGAATGGACATTGATGATGCATCGAGAGCGTTCTCGAGCAGTTCTTTGACAACTTGAGCTGGACGTTCTACGACCTCCCCTGCTGCAATATGGCCGATGGTAAATTCATCGAGTTGTTGGATACGGTTCGGTTCGCTCAACTTAATCACTCTCCAATCGATGTTGTAATCGCTCAATCAATGCGAAGGCGTCTCTGGGCGAAAGTTCATCAAGATTCAATTCAGATAAGGTGGAGAGAACATCCTCCTGTGCCACGGAAAGTGATGGTGCCTTGGAATCATTGGATTGC
The DNA here is from genome assembly GCA_964227855.1 of Salipiger bermudensis. Lineage (GTDB taxonomy): Archaea > Thermoplasmatota > Poseidoniia > Poseidoniales > Poseidoniaceae > MGIIa-L2. The sequence continues at coordinate 19,550 of CAXQWT010000001.1, forward strand.
ATGGCAGCGGCAGCAAAGTAGCCAAGAAGTGAGGACTGGCCATGTTCCCGGGTGCTTGGCGCCCCTTCTCGACCGGCTTTTGCGCCTTGTGCTTGCTGCTCCAAGAAGGCAAGAAGATCTGTGGCTCTTTCAACCACATTGCGAGGTAAACCAGCAAGTGCTGCAACTTGAACACCGTAAGAGTCGTCACAAGGACCATCTGCAACGGTGTGCAAGAATCGTAGCGTTCCATCACTTTGTGCTACTTGAACGTGGACATTTGCAAGTCCATCGACTTCGGATTCAAGACCAACCAATTGATGGTAATGCGTGGCAAACAGACTTCTGGCCCCGATACGATTGCATACATCTTCAGTGACGGCCCATGCAATTGATAATCCATCAAAGGTCGATGTCCCTCGTCCAATTTCATCAAGCAGAAGAAGAGATTTGGAGGATGCCCGACGCAAAATATGGGCAACTTCAATCATTTCCATCATGAACGTAGACCTTCCACGTCTGAGATCATCGCTAGCGCCAACTCGAGTGAAGATGCGGTCAATCAATCCCAATCGCGCCTTTTCTGCGGGAACGAAACTCCCCGCTTGAGCGAGAATACTTACCAAAGCAACGGTCCGTAAGTACGTAGACTTCCCGCCCATGTTTGGACCTGTAATCAGAAGGAATCGACGCTTATCATCCATAACAACATCATTCGGAACAAAACCTTGCTGAACCTCCAGAACGGGATGGCGGGCCTGACTGAGGACCATCTTTCGACCATCGGTCAGAACGGGTTTCACCCAAGATCGTTGACGTGCTGTGGATGCGAAGCATTGCAACACATCGATGGCGGCGACCTTTGATGCTATTTGAGCAAGTTGATTCGCATGTTGTCGGACACGATCTCGTAATGAGCAAAACAATCCGTATTCAATGCTCTTTGATTTGCTCTCAGCAGTTAACAACAGGTCATCTTGTTGACGAAGTTCATCGGTGACGTATCTGTTGCCATTGGTCATCTGTTGCTTTCTTGTCCATTCCTCTGGAACCTTATCCTCATGTGTTGCAGTTACTTCAATAAACCAACCAATCTG
>CAXQWT010000002.1:0-5664 GCA_964227855.1 Salipiger bermudensis
CCTTCGATCTTGTCCGTAAGTCCTGCAAAGTATTCGAATGTCCATGCACCATAGCGGATTTCAGACAAGGCTTCACGAAAGGTCTTACCGTTGTTGCTGCTTTCAATGGCTGCGAGTGCCTTTGCGTTGGCATAGGTGGCTTGTGCCATACGGTTGAGCATTCGACCGCGTTCTGCTGGATCCATGGCGCTCCAACTCTTGTCAGCAAAGGCTGCTTTTGATGCAGCAACACAGCGGTTGACATCGTCAATGGTTGCTTTCGGTGTTGTTGCAATCGTTTCGCCCGTTGCTGGGTTCAGAACATCGTGGGTGTTGTTGTCCGATGATGCGCACCATTGGCCATCAATGTACATCTGCTTCTCGTCCATGTTCTTTCCACATCGGTGCGCCTCATGAGCGATTCGGTCGATTATGTTGGCAGATAAGTCCGTCAATCAGGAGATTCGAATCCAATAGCCTCATGAGGGGGGTGATGCAACATAGGGTATGGTCGAACAGGTTGGACTCGCAATCGAGTCTGCAAAAGCCATGAGTCAAGTTGCACCTCGTCTGCTCATTCTTGCAGGCGTAAACGGTGTTGGGAAGTCAACTGCAGTTCGAGAAATTGCGGCATCGTCTGGATTTTCACGAGTCGTTTCGACAGATGCAATTCGCGAAGTCATGCGGGTTTGTATCAACGCTGATGACGATCCGGCATTGTTTCGATCTTCCTTCTCCAAAGGAGAGAGCGGAGAACCTGTGCTTGATTGGCAACGTACTTGTGAGTCCGTCGAACCAGGGATAACGGCAACCATTGAACGTGCATGTCGAGAAGGCATTGATTTGTTGCTTGAAGGGGCACATATTGTTCCAAGTAATCGTCTCCTGAGGACATGGAGAGAAGCAGGAGGTATTGCTGTTGGTTTGTTGATGCAGGTTGAATCCGAAGAGAAGCATCGGGAGATGTTGAAAACACGGGATATGAACACGTATCGTAGAGCAGAGCGATATCTTGCGAACTTCGATCGAATCCGTCGTATTCAGGAAGGACTTCAAGAGCGTGCAAAGATTGCTTCATGGCCGGTTGTTGATCCAACCTGGGGAAGTGATGTTGACCGAATCAAGCACTTTCTTGATCTTGCTTGGAACGAGCACAAGGCATGATTACAGTTCGATAACGAACTGAATCGGTTTCATCAACATCGCATCACTGTCAGAGATGCCGAGTTCGGCATCGACTTGAATCTGGTTCGAACCTAGGTCTGTGATGGTGATGTTGATCAGTTTCACTTCAATACCACTGATTTCACCATGATGAAGAAGATCTTCGTGAGAGGAATCCATGGCCTGTGTGACGGATTCAAGGGCTGAGACGCCGTTGTCGTACCATACCTCGGCTCGTGCATCCACGAGTCCCGGTAGGGCAGCTTCTACATCTTGTGAGGTCTGAATCACTGCATCGCTTGCGACATCGTGAGGAACCGACATCCCTGCGAGTTTGATAGCAAAGATCGCCATCGAAAGCAAGGACATCATGAGAACAACGCCCGTTGCAAGAAGCATTTGCGCCTTGTCGTCTTTCTGTGTTGCACGCATCAGGACGCACCTCCACGCGACCACACATCGAGACTAATTGTCCAGACATCTGTATCGACCACAAGTAACTGATGCACAGTAACTGTTGCTCCATTTGGAGTCCCTACTTCGCCGTATGGAGTAGCAGGCATGGCGTTTTGAGCAAGCCAACAATTCGCCTCCTTTCCTATTGGAATCATATTCTGTAACAGTGTACAAGCTTCATCGAATGAATCCTCAGCTAACAACTCGTGCAACCGACTTTCACCAATTAATTCAGGAGGTAAGGACATCGATGCCGTGATTGCATCTTCCCCTGCCGATTCCAATGAGGCATCAATGGCAACAGATCGTGCGTCTGGGACATTGACCCGAATAAGGAAGGTTGCTGACATGAAGAAAAGCCAGAAGAGCGTCAGCATCTCAAGAATATGAACTTGAGCGTCTTCATCCTTACGCACAACATCATCCTCCCAAATTGAGAGGTGCAGGTATGAACGTTCCAACCGATGGATTGAGACCGGGTGTTTCGGTAATACCAATCAAATTGGGCGAGAATGCGATGAAGTTGAAGACTACAAGTGCAACAAGAATCATCATCCCTGAATGCTTGAAACCGGCAGAAAACCGACCCGTCGCCATCAGACCAGCCATACATCCGTTTCCGATGGCTTGCATTGTTACGCCATAGTAGAAAATTGTCAAGAAGAAAAGAGGATCGACATTTCGGATCTTCATGTTTCCAATGTTTTGGCCACCGCCACCATCATCGGACGAGTTTGAGTTGGCAATTGCAGGAATAAAGACCGTTGAAAGAACGACGATAACACCAAGGAAAACGAAGTACGAAGTCCAAATAACGGCAATGTAGGAACCTATCGCCCGTTTCCGTTCCCCTTCAAGGAACTTAATTTCACGAGAATCATTCGCTGCAGTAACGAGGATATCAGAAATCTTTCCACCTGCACGGTCAGCTTCAGAAATCAATGATATCGCTCGCTTGACCAACGGCGTTCCAACCCGCTCTGCAAATTGAAGAATAACATCACTGAACTTGATACCCCAAGAAAGTTGGTCACTCATTTTTTTGACTTCGTCGTTGAGGGCTCCATATTCTGACGTCGCCAACGTTTGAACCGCCACAGTCATCGACAGGCCACCCTTCCAATATTCAGCAAGGTCACGAAGGAAATCAGGGAACTTTTCTTCAATCTCGTTCTTTCTGTTTTCAACACCCTCCCAGTAGAAGGAAGCAGGCCACAGGAAGAAGAAGAACATCAATCCGAAGAAGTTCAGGAAGATGGTTGGGTGAACGCTCAACGGACCAAGACTGAATTCAGGGCCAATCCACAACGACTTGTTGTTCATGTTTGCTGGAACACCATCGAAATATTGGATGTCCATGTTAAAGGTGAATTGGTCGAGAGGAATGTTCTCTGTTTCAGATTTGACAACAATTTCGTATCGCTTACCTGCATTGATTGAGTTCAATTCGATAAGACACTCATCTGAGGACACTCCAGTATTGCCTTGATAGTAATCGAGAAGTTCTCCATATCGGTCTCGAATGGCAACCGTGTAAGTCACAGGTTCGCTTGCCTCCGCCTCACACGTCATGGTCATGGGTTGGAGAACGACTTCTCCACCCGTCGCTTGAGGATCAACACCGGGAACGTCGAAGTTCTTTCCCCGGAAGAGAATGTCTTCCCAAGGCTCATCACTCCATGAGACAATATCGGGACTGTCCTGTAAAAGAGAACACGATTGATTCTGTTCGTACGTTGGTTTTGAATTACCATTGAATGCCTCACTATCACCTGTGATGATCCCACAGGCCACGTTGGTAAACATCGGCTCGCCGTTGCTTGTTGGAATGAAACCAGAGTTCGTTGCCCAAACAACTGCCGTTGTCATTCCAAGAAGAATTGAGACAAACAAGATACCGTACAACTTGGTCATTGTCGAGTCGTCTTTTGGAAGGTCGAGGTTAACGACAATCTTGTTCTTCTTTTTTCGAGCCAAGTATTGTCACCCCCTACATGTCTTGCTCCTTACTTGCTGTGTACACAAGAACAGCATAAGCAACGTGAATCATCGGTACGAACCCAAGAACGATACCGTACAGCATCCCTTCGGACATCTCAGCACCTGAACCAGATACCCAGAACATAATGACGAGCATAACAATGAGGAACAGTGGCATTGCTACTGCGACAACAATGTACGATTCTGCCAAAAGAGCAATGGATTCCAAGAATTGGCCAAGTCGAGTTCGATTCTCACGCATGTAGTGCTCTGCACGATTGAGGAAGTAGAGTTTCAACTGACCTCCCGCAGTGAGTGTACCGACCATTCCTTGGAAAAACTCGGTTAGCCAAACTGACGCAGCCCGACCGACACTCAATTTCATCGCCGTAATCAGGTCATACCCGAGCAATGTAACGTCACGATAGACCATTGCGGCATCGTCTGCCACGTCCCCGTAGATGTCCTTGTTCATTGCAAGTGAGCGGAAGATCTTGGCAGGTGTAGCATTCGCTGCAGACATCGCAGCTGTGTAGGATGCAGCGTATGGAAGATATTTCTCAATCATATCACCACGGCGTTTCGCTTCGCGTTCCGCTCCGTTCTTGTTGAATTTCCAAGCAGCAAACGGAACGATAACGCCCCCTATTGCCACCAAGACTACTTTGAGAACAGGCGGGAAAACGCGTGCTTTGTAATCCGGACAGCCATTCCCTGGCTTTGATTCGTCAATTCGATCGGGATACCAATATTCCCACTCGAAACACGGTGCTTCCGAAGCAGGGTCTTGTTGACTTTCCCACAGATCGATAACACCGATTTCAGGGATAAAGAACAGCGCTACGAAGCCAATTCCGAGTGCAGTGATGACGATTGTTGTTACGAACACTGTTGCCAAGTAGACTTCAGGCATCATTGGCATTGATGCTTTGACGAGGTTGTCGGAAAGTTGCTTATCAGCTCGCGCACGCTTCTTGAACACACCGCCGAGGAGGCGATGACAGATGCGTTGCCAAGCGGTTAGATCCATGGATTCACCTCAACGTAGACCATCAACACGGGCAAGAACTTCATTTGGACGGACGTAGTATTCCGTAACGATTTGCGACACTTGATCTGCCTTTCGAATATCGTTGAGAACCAGCCACTCGAGAATCCGCTTACGGGTCCTCAATTCACGACGCATCTCGTCTTGCGAGAAGTTGATCTTGACCATAATCTTCTCAAGGACATACGACTTCCCACTGAAGATGAAATCATCCGAAGAAACGTCCCACCGGAACACTTCATTGGTGATAACTTCCATCGAGTTCGGATCGATTCCAACAATCTCAACAATCTGCTTCGTACGTCGAACACGTCGTCCGTTGATACGGGTTTGAATCTGAATCGCACAGGCTTCAAGAGCAGGGAGAAGAACCCGGGGGATATCAATCGGTTTGTTCTCCAATCGGTGAACGAGTGATGGTACCGAGTCAGCGTGAACCGTTGAATATGCACAGTGACCTGTTGCCATCGCTTGGAACAGAACGTAGGCTTCCGCACCACGAATTTCACCCACAATGATGTATTCAGGCCGTTCACGCAAGGCAGCTTTGAGCAACTCGAACTCTCCGATTTCACCTTCGCTCGATTCACCACCAAAACCTTGTCTCGTAAGACCAGGAACCCAGTTTGGTTGAGGAATGTTAACTTCGCGAGTGGACTCGATTGAAACGATCTTCATCTGCCATGGAATGAAAATACACATTGCGTTGAGTGTTGTTGTCTTTCCGGAAGCCGTACCACCTACGAAAAGCATGGGAACTTCGTTTTGGAAGGCAATCCATAGGTAAGCGACCATCAGAGAGGACATGGTGCGGAAAGCAACGATGTCCGCTGGTGAGAACGGGTCGTCCTTGAACCGTCGAATACAGAATGCTGAACCGCGAGTGGATACTTCACGACCCAACTTCATGACGATACGTGAACCGTCCATCAGCGTTGCGTCAAGCAATGGATCGGCAACGGAAATGTGCTTACCACAGCGTTGTGCCAATTTGATAACATAGGATTCAAGTTCTTCATCCGTATTCCAAACACAGG
>CAXQWT010000003.1:0-13709 GCA_964227855.1 Salipiger bermudensis
GCACTCGATGCTTTCACTGATTTTCTGTTTCATGGCAGTCTCAGGTATCTTCATCCTCATGGGTGCTGAATTCTTGGCAGCCATTCAGATTCTGGTCTACCTGGCCAGTGTTGGATTGGTTGTCTTGTTCGGTATTATGCTGACTCGCCGCCAAATTCAGGAGGAGGATTTTGAATGAGATTGATGTCCACGTTGACTCGTATTGGCCTGATTTTCCTTGCAGGTGCTATGATTACTGTTCTTGGAACGGCAGAACTCTGGGATGAAGAGCCCAAGGAAGTTACCACTGAAAACCTCGCGAACACTTTGCTCGATGACTGGGCTCTGCCACTTCTCGTTCTCGGCGTACTTATGGCGATGGCCATGATCGGTGCAGCATACCTCGTTCGTGACGAACGTCGGGAAAACCTGGAATGGGAACAGCGAGGTGAAGACGCATGATTGATCCAGCATGGGTAAGCGTTCTCTCCGCTATTCTGTTCATCATCGGTGTATGGGGCGCATTCACTCGAAAGAATGCCATTATCGTCCTGATGTGTCTTGAATTGATTCTCAATGCTGCTAATCTCCAATTCGTTGCAGCAGCCATCCAGCACGGTGATGCAACAGGATGGGTTTACGCAATCTTTGCCATTGCCATCGCAGCTTCAGAAGTTGCCATTGGTTTGGCCATCTTCCTTGCCATGTATGGCCAACACGAAACGATTTCACTCGATGATGTGAATCTCTTGAAACACTGAGGTGATAGAATGGGCGGTACATCAGAAACAATCAGTTCAACATTCATTGAGTATGCGATTTTCATCGTACTCTTACCAATGCTTGCATTCCCAATCATTCTCTTTTTGGGACACATCTTCAACGGGAATCAAACATGGGTCAAGTCGGCCAAAGAGGGCGGTCTCATTGCACTGCCGATCATGGTTGCAAGTTTCATCCTCTCGATATTGCTTATCTCCGAGTTTATCGGTTCAGGAACGGGTTCCCACCGCATCGGAGATTGGCTATCCTTTGGATGGATTAGTGAAGATGGGATGACCATCAACGAGAAGGTCTTCGGTGTAGGAATTTACATCGATCACGTTACTGTAATGCTTCTCTTTATCGCCTCTTTCCTCTGTATGTTGATCAACATCTTCAGCATCGGATACATGAACACCGATCCTGTCAACGACAATCGCAACCATCGGTTTTATGCTGAATTCGTTCTGTTCTGTTCAGGTATGCTCGGAATGGTTCTCGCTGATTCTTTCCTTTGGTTGTTCATCTTCTGGGAACTAATGGGTCTCTGTTCCTATCTTCTCATCGGATTCTATTACGAGAAGCCAAGTGCCGCATACGCTGCAAAGAAGGCCTTTCTGACCACACGCGTTGGTGACGTGTTCCTCGTCATTGGTTTGGTTATGCTCTGGAATCTCTTCGATTCACTCGATTACGCCGTCGTCTTCAACGAAGATTTGATTGCTCAAGTTGACCCTGGGCAACTCCAACTTGCTCTTGGAATGATGTTCATTGGAGCAGTCGGTAAGTCCGCTCAATTCCCACTCCACGTGTGGCTTCCTGATGCAATGGAAGGCCCGACTCCAGTTTCCGCCCTTATTCACGCTGCAACCATGGTTAACGCAGGTTTGTACCTCGTTGCAAGAATGTTCCCATTCTTTGGCGCACCATCGATGCACGGCGAGTTGGTCGATCTTGCCTTCATCATCGCCGCAATCGGTGGTATCACTGCCGTCATGGCAGCTGCTATCGCTTTCGTTCAAGACGACCTCAAGAAAGTACTCGCATATTCAACCATGAGTCAACTTGCTTACATCTTCACAGGTCTCGGTGCAGCATTGTGGTTGGCAAATTCGCTCGACTGGCATATCGATGACAAAGAACACGGTATTGTTGTCGTCGCCTTTGGTGCTGCCCTCTTCCATCTGTTCAATCACGCCATGGCGAAGGGAATGCTGTTTATGGCCAGCGGTTCAGTCATTCACGAAATGCATCATGCCCACCATGATTTGCATCACCATGACGACCACGGCGATGACCATCACGACGATCATCACGATGATTTCGATGCACAATCCATGGAGAACATGGGCGGTCTTGCGTCCAAGATGCCTATTACAGCCACTGCTATGTTGGTCGGTTCAGCCTCCATCATGGGATTGCCACTGATTGGCGGTTTCTGGTCGAAGGAAGGTATCATCGCCAATGCATGGCGTGTTGCACTCGACGATCCACGCTTCTTCCTCCCAGCAGCATGTGTTCTCATCGGTGCAGCAATGACTGGATTTTACATGTCCAGAATGTGGCTCAAGACCTTCGCAGGCAAGCCAAAGACCGAAGTTGCGGCAAACGTTCACGAGCACACACCATGGATTCCTATCCCATTGGTCACGCTCACTTTCGTTTCTCTTTCAAGCGTCATCCTTGCTGGAATGATGTTTACCCATTGGGCTGGTGAACCGAACGGTGGCTACGCATTCTTTGGTGAAAAGGGCATGCTCAAGGGACTCATTTACGAGTTTGAACACGTCTTTGCGAACCCGGATGCCTTTTTCTTTGTCTTGACGTATGTGGCCATCTTCATCGGTGCTATTGTTGGACCCGGCCTTGCAATGGCGCTTTACGGCGGTTCACTCAAGGATGGAGAGAAGGCCAAACCATGGATGCAACCGATCATCAACCTCTCGTCTCGAGTCAACGCAAAGCGTGGATTCGACAACAGTGCATGGGCCAACTCAGGACTTTCGAATGCATTGAAAGAACGTCTCTACTTTGACAAGTGGTACGATACGGCGATGCTCAAACTTGTTGCAGGCTTTGCCAACATCAGCGCTGCTTTCGACCGAAACGTCGTCGATGGAACTATCAAGACCATTGAATCAACATCTCAGAAACTCTCAACCCAGGTTCGTCGACTTACGACAGGATCTGCACGTGATTACATCATGATGGCGGCCTTAGGTGTCCTTGTCATCTACTTGCTCCTGGGGGTGATGATTTGAACATCGATTACCTTTCACTGATGGTCATTCTCCCTATCCTTGCAAGCATCTTCTTACTGATTCTGACGTCACGTCTCAATGGAGCCGCACGAGCAAAGTTCGATGCTCCAGTACGTATGGCAGCCCTCATTATCTCCCTTGCAATGTTCGTAGTAGCGACCCTTATGTTCCTTGGTGAAATTGGTGGCGTGAACTGGGAAAACATTGCGTTCAACACCTTTGAGTATCAAGAATCCTATGTTTGGATTGAACAACTTGGAATCACATGGACTGTCGGTGTTGACGGTCTTTCCTTCCCAATGGTTTGGCTGACAACGCTCTTGATGCCGATCACCATCATTGCAACATGGAATGAGAAAGCAGGAGCCACCTACTTCCCGCTCATGCTCATGCTCGGTGGCGCATTGATTGGTGTCTTCGTCGCTCTTGACATGTTCATGTTCTATGTCTTCTGGGAATTGACCCTTATTCCAATGTTCTTCTTGATTCTCAAGTGGGGTGGAAAGGATCGAAAGTACGCAGCTCAGAAGTTCTTCATCTACACATTTACCGCTTCAGTCGTTATGCTGCTCGGATTGTTGACCATGTACTTCTTGATGGATACGCAAACCTTCAGCATGCAAGAGATGGTTGTTCAAGCAAGCGGCGCCAATGCAAACGGTGTTTGGCTTGGACTTGAAGTTCAGAAAGTACTCTTCATCATGCTCATGCTTGGTTTCCTCGTCAAACTTCCAGCAGCACCCTTCCACACGTGGCTTCCTGATGCGCACGTTCAGGCACCAACAGGTGGTTCAATGATGTTGGCTGGTGTGATGTTGAAGATGGGTGCCTACGGAATGTTCCGCCTACCAATCTCTTTGTTCCCACATGCTCTGGAAGAATTCCAATTCATCATCATGATGATCGGTCTTGTTTCCTTGGTTTGGGGAGCAATTGTCTGTCTTGGACAAACCAACCTCAAGAAGATGGTTGCGTATTCGTCCGTATCACACATGGGCGTCATCCTTCTAGGAATTGCAAGTATGCAACCACTTGGCTGGGCTGCTGCGCTCTTCATGATGTTCGCTCACGGTATCATCAGTCCAATGCTTTTCGCCGTTTGTGGTGCATTCAAGCACCACTACCACAGCATGGAGATTGGAGCAATGCGTGGCATGGCCAAGCATTCACCATGGCTTGCCACAAGCATGATGTTTGGTTGGATGGCCTCACTTGGCCTTCCATTGCTCGCAGGATTCGTTGCTGAATTGATGCTCATGGTTGCCTACTGGTATGCATACGGTTGGTGGATCATCTTCCCAGGTCTTGTTCTTGCTATTACTGCGGCTTACTATCTCTGGTCGATGCAGCGAACCATCTTCGAGGGTGGAGAGGCAACACAACCTCCAGAAAGCTTGCACGGTGAACCTGTGCCAGATATCGACAACTCAGAAAAGATTGCAATGCTCTTGCTTGCAGCCTTTACCATCCTCTTTGGTATCATGCCATGGATTTTCCTCGACATGATGGATATGTGGACTCGAAGCGCTATGGCGTTCCTTGGTTTCGGAGGTGCCTGATATGTCATCACACAACGGATTTGATTCTGACATGATTGAAACACTCGGTCCAGAATTCACAATCTTTGTTGGGCTTCTTCTGATAATGATCGTTCCAAACTTAGGAAACGGCACGTTCCGTGTTCCTGGAACGTCGATTCGATTACCATGGTTCTTTGGCGGAACTCGCTTCAAAGCAGTTGCATCTCCACGTCTGCCTGGTCTTTTGGCTGTTTTGACGATGGCTCTTGCACTGTTCCAAGTTGTTTGGTACCTCTTCGACGTCACTTCATCGGACGGTAAGGTCATCTCAAGTGAGAACGGAGTTGAAATCTTCAAGGTGAATATGTTTTCTCGAATTTTTGAAGCCATCTTCTTCGCAGCGTTACTTCTCGCAGCGATTGCTTCGCTTGATCGATTACCAACAGGATCTCAGAAGAGCGATGACATCGATGTTTTGTTCAACAACCGCCGACAAGCAGATTTCTACATCTTGATGCTTACTTCAGCACTCGGAATGAGTGTTGTCGCACTCGCTCAAGACATGTTTGTCCTGTTTGTTGGATTGGAGCTTGCTTCGTTCTCAACCTACATTCTTGTTGCGTTCCATAAGGAAACACGAGCAGGTTCAGAGGGTGGTGCCAAGTATTTCATCGTAGGTTCGGTTGCTTCAGCAGTAGGACTCTACGGTATGAGCATACTCTACCTTTGGGCAGGTGAAGATGGTGGTGGTCTCCAATTTGATAACCTAGCGCAAACATGGGCAGAGCAAGGAGCCACATCACTCAGCATGATGGGTCTTGGTTTTGTCCTCGTTGGATTTGCTTTCAAAATCAGTGCAGTTCCATTCCACTTTGCTGCACCCGATGCTTATTCGGGAGCAAACAGTCCAGTTGCTGGCGTACTTGCAACGGCAAGCAAAGCCATGGGTATGCTCGGTCTGATGCGCGTTTTGTTGATCATCACCGTCCCTGAAGCAGATGCTGATGGTTCGGCCGTATGGATAGGCCTCCTCGGTGTCCTTGCAGCCGTGACGATGACCTGGGGCAACATTGCCGCCCTCGGTAGTGACAATCCAAAGCGTATGCTCGCTTACTCATCGGTCGCCCATGCAGGTTACATGTTGGCAGCATTGACCGCTATTGGTGCTTGGAACTGGGGATTGGTTGACAATGCAGGTGATGCCATGGATGTGGTTGTAGCAGCACTTCTCTTCCACATGTTCGTTCTTGTCTTCTTCAAGCTCGGAGCTTTCCTTGTACTTGGTGTTCTTGAAATGGAGGGTGGAGCATCCCGTCTCTCTTCTCTCGCAGGACTCGGGAAGCGAGAACCGCTTCTCGCAGTGGCCATGTTTTTGTTCATGATATCTCTTGCAGGTGTTCCACCAATGGCTGGATTCCTCTCCAAGTTGTTGGTTATCATGGGTATCGTCGAAGTTGCTACCGTAACAGGATCGCTTTCGTCCATTGGGGACGCTCACTGGGTTTGGTGGCTTGCTCTGTTGATGGTTATCAACAGCGCAATTTCGATGTTCTACTATCTGCGCATTGGAGTCGTTATGTATTTCCATGAGCCTGAAGAAGGTCGTAAGGGTCCTCTTGCTTCTGGAGCATCGATTCGTATTGCCATCGCACTTTGTGCGATTGGAACGGTAGCCTTTGGATTGGTCGGTGGCGAACTCATCGACCTGTGCCGAGATGCTGCTGAATCACTCCGTTGAGGAGGGGCGACTTCAAGAGGGGTTGACCTCTCGAAGCACATGGTGAGACCCTATGGGACGACGTCATGAGGAAAAAGTGGACGAGGAAGAACTCGCACGCTTGGAAAATCCTGAAGGCTCATCCGGGAAAATCCGAGTAAAACTCCCAAACGATGGAAAATCGAAAGGCGAACTCGGCTACAAAGGCGAAATGTTCGCTCTTGCTGAGGAGATTCTTGGTGGGCGCCGAGTCACTGTTCTCTGTGCAGATGGTGAAACACGAATGGCTCGTATTCCAGGAAAAATGCGTCGTCGGCAATGGGTTCGTGAAGGTGACTTGATCATCGTTTGGCCATGGGATTTCCAAGATTCAAAGGCGGATGTAAAGCACCGCTATACGAAGACACAAGCAATGTATCTCTCAAGGAAGCAAGTTCTACCCGAAGTTGTCGACATGTTTGGTATGAATTCACGAAGTGATGATGATGATATTGGTGATGACTTGTTCGGTTTATCCGATGCTCCAGAAGAAGTAGAAGTTGCCGATGACGACGTTGACGACATGTTTGGTTCAGACGACGACGATGATGTTGATGACATGTTTGGTTCAGATGATGATGATGTTGACGACATGTTTGGTTCAGATGCTGACGAGGAAGTTGTCGAGGAACAACCGGTTGTCGAGGACATGCCAGAACCTGAACCACTGAATGATGACGACGATGACGACGACGATATCGATGCATTATTTGCCTGAATTGGCAAAGGATTGAAGTTCAACGAACACCAACCGAGATTTGAGGAGTGTTCGCATGAGCCGTTCTGGTGACGATTGGGATGAATTAGCGGAACGCACCCGTCAACGTAAACAAACACGCCGAAAGCGAAACAGGCGTCAACGTTCAGCCGAGGAACAAGCAGAGCATGATTACAATGAGGAACATACCTCGAAATTTGTTTCTGAATTGACTAAGAAGGACAGTCAATACAACTGGATGAAAGAGGAAAAGAACAAACGAATGTTTCAGAAAATCGAAAAACGAATCCAAGGGGCAATGGGAAGCGGTACCTACGATTGGGTTGACCGCCGTGTTTTCGATCAAGTCTTTGATCGTCTCACCCTTATGTCACTCTACAAACTGATGAATGCCGGAGTCTTGGACACGCTTGACTTCCCCGTTGCACGAGGAAAAGAGGCTCACGTCTTCCATGGAACCAACCAAGAAGGGAAGAGTGTAGCTGTCAAAATTTTTCACACCTCAAATGCAGTGTTCAAGAATCTGATGCAATACATCGAGGGTGATCCTCGATTTGGAGGACTTCGGCGACGCCATCGAGACCTTGTCGATATTTGGGTTCGCAAAGAACACCGCAACCTGATGCGACTTCATCGATGGGGCCTACCCGTTCCTCAACCGATTGCCATTCAGAAAAACGTCCTTATCATGGACTACCTTGGAACAGAATCTCAACCATCGCCAAAATTACGTGATGTCAAGATCGACCATCCACAAGCAGTTTACGATGAAATGCTGGAATTCCTAGCCGTCTCATGGCAAAAAGCGGAGTTGGTGCACGGAGATTTTTCTCCCTTCAACATTCTTTGGCACGGTAATGCTCCGGTGGTCATCGATGTTGGCCAAGGTGTGATACAACACCATCCAAAAGCCAAGGAATTCTTGGTTCGAGATGTGACTCGCCTTGTCGAATGGGCCAACAAGAATGGAATTGATGTCGAACTCGCTGATGCGATGTACGATGTGCTTGAAATGGATCTTTCCCACATTGTTGAACGAACGGAAGAAGAATGAATCACTCTTCTTCCCAAGTAATCGATTCATCATCGGCCATTTCCATCATAGCCTCGACTGCATCATCATCTTCCGGATTGATTTGACTGGCACGAAGACGCCTTCCACGACGTTCCGAGATATCAGAGAGCCCGGGTACAAGTCCATCAAATCCGTCTGCTCGTCCTTCCTCTTGACGTGTTTCGATGTATTCTAAGGAACGATTGTCCATCTTCATTCGCTTACGGCTACGTTCGAGGAACGACAGAACACTTCCATGTTCAGAACCTCCAGCAATCATCTCAACGGCTTGACGCGCTAAAGCAAGGCCATCAGCATCGCCTACGAGAACAACCGTTGATTTGTAGATGGTAATTTCAACATCGGTTAGATTTTCAATCAGCCTCCGAATCTTTCCTTGGCTTCCAATGATTCTGGCACGGATGCGACGCTGCTGTTGGGAACGCTTGCCTACGAAATCCTTCAAATCGACCATTTCGAAGAAATTGTCATCCTCAAGCAGACGAATTGCTGCTTTAGGCGCCATCCCTCGTCCGATGGCTTTGATCACGTCTGGAAATTTCATCGCCTTGATCGGATCGTATGAACCGGGTTCTCCCCAGAGAACCTCGACATCACCCGATTCGGAATCGATGTGAAATTCTTTTGCGCCCGAAGCCTCACGAAGTGCTTTCGCAGTCGAACCTTTTGAACCAATGAGAACAGCGATTCTGTCCTTTGGAATACGTGGCAGCCCTTGTCGCATGTATCAATGCCTCCTGCCACTCTTTTTCAATCTCGTTGTTGAAGCAATGCAACAACAAACCCGACACAAATCAGAGCAGTGAGGGTCGGGGCGAACGATGGAACGAGACCTGGGCTTGAAACATCAGCACCTGTGACCACCATGTAGTGGTCGTTGTTGATCTCACTGTTCTCGTCAATGACATTGGTTGGGTCGATACGTAACCGCAGGTCGTATTGGCCACTGTTCGGAACAGTGTACGACCATTCAATGGTCTCAATACCGTCACCAAGAGAACCTGCTGGCAGAGTTTGAACGTTCATCACAGTCCATTCCGTCGTAGCACTTCGATCAGCAGGGGCTGCCTCCAAACTTAACACAACTGCTCCTGCATAGGCTTGATTTGATATCAATTCACCAGTGATGGTCACGTTACCGAAGGTCTCGCCCGGGCGCACAACCAAGCGATCCACGTCTGTAGCAGTTGCATTCCAAGACAAGTCAAGTCCGGGCATCACTTGGAAAGCACGAGGTTCGGTTGTATCCGAATTCCCAGCCTCATCAGATATTGTTGCACGCAACATCAGGTATTGACGAGACTTCGTAGCCCAATTGGCCATTGCGAGTCCACGATCCAAGCCTGAGCCGGGAAGTTCCAGCCATTGACCTGAAAGGTCCGGGGTGAGGCCAACCCCGTTGGAGTCAAATCCATACTGCAAAGAAACGGCGTTTACATCGATTCCAGATAGAAGGTCATACGTCGAATAAGAGATGTTCGCAGTTCCAACCAAATTTGTGGTCAATGGATCAACTGTCCACCCAACAAGCTCAGGCATGGACGTATCGACACGTACTGTTTCGGTAATGGTATTTCCAACGTTTCCAACACGGTCCGTGGCGCGTAAGGAAATGGTGTGGTTCCCTTCACTCAGTTCAACGGTGTGAGCGTTGGCGGTCAGCGCAGTCCATGTGCCTCCATCGACTTGGAGCTCAACAAAGTCAACCCCGCTTCCAGATCCATCGTTCGCAGCATCAAGAATGCCGCTGATACTCACTGAAGTTGTGGATTGCCATGTGTTTCCATTTCCAACGGACACGCTACTCATGACCGGCCCAGTCCGGTCAATACCGATGAAAATTGTTTCTGAACTGCTCAATCCAGAATTGTCGAATACAGTGAGCCGAGGATTCCAAGTACCTTCGGAAAATGAACCACTGCTCCAATCCCAACCATAGGAGAGTGAAGTTGGACCATCGGTTGCAGGAGTACCCGGGCCGGGGACGTTCTGCAGTGTTGCTCGATCGAAGTCATCATCTGAAATACCGTATCGAAATTCAATTGTTCCCGTTTCACTGACGTTGAACCACGCTCGATCGGTGCTTGCTGAACCCGTTCCGATATCAGGGGACAGGGCGGTAAAGACTGTGATTTCAGGGATGTGATTGTCGATGGTGAATTCATCACTGGTTGTGATGGTAACATCGCTGACATCCGTATCCCATCCTGTTGCACGAAGGGTGTAACTTCCATTGGCATACGATGTTGAATCAAAATTGAACAGCCAAGGCGAACCTGTGAGGTTTGTCAAGGTCGAGTATGAACTCCCGACCTCGGCGATTTCGACCAAGATGGAATCGATTGTTCCAGAACCAGTCAAAGCAAACGTAATCGTTTTCAAGCCGGTCACGGATTCATCTTCTCCGGGACCGTTTGAAAAGACGATACTCATCGCCGATGAACTGGATGGTTGAGGATTCTCATCAAGGTGTGATGCATCTGGCGGTGAAACCGAGAGCATGGAAAGGAGAAGGAAGGTGACGAGGCTGATGGCAACAACTCTCCCCCCCATGCTTTGCTTAGATATGCGACCACCCTTCAAATCTCCCCTCCTGCCATGAGAATTAGTTGGGTCTCGTAGGTGTATTCACCAGATGGGTTCAAGTGCTTTGCATGTCGTCGAATTACCATGGCGAGAGGCGCATACGCTGTCTGTTGTTTATTCCTGATGTTGACATCCATTGCAGTTGTCCCAGCAAGTTCGTACGATAGCAACGGTGTACAGGCTTCGGAGCAGACGTTGAGCATCCTCCCTGCAAGTCCAACCGAAGGTGGTTCAATCACCGCTTCATTGACGCTCCAAAACACCAATTCACAACTTGCTGCCAACGTTGACTATTCGTTTTATGCAAACGCTATTTCACCAAGCACTCGTCTCTTAACTTCAACTGTAAACATTGCCGCGAATGACTTTGCAACAGTTTCTGCAACTTGGGATGGCTTGGCAGAAGGTGAAAACAAACTCTGGGTCAGTTATTCCTACAACAACGGACCAGTGCAGGAGTTTTACCACTCGTTTACAGTCGAAGGACTCCCAAATTTGTATATCTTAGAAACTTCAATGAATCCTGACTCAGGAATTCACGCTGGAGATACGGTTGAGTTGAACACGAAAATCGGGAACATTGGAAGTGTTGATGCATTAGCATCGCACCTTGGAATCAATTATCCTGGTTCAATGAACGATGTTGAATTGCCAACTGACGCAATTACCTCAGGATCAGAAGTATGGGTCAACACCACCTTCGTGGCTCCTTCAACCGGCTCCTATGACATCATCCTCACACCAGATGTACAAGACGAAATCTTGGAATCTTCTGAACAAGGGAAGGAAGCAACGGTTGCTTTGAACGTTGATGCACGAATGGATTTGTTGCATGAAGGTGATGTCACAATTACCGCCACACAAGGCTCTCTGATCGGCCCATGGACCGTTTCTGGCGTCTTAGCCCGTGAAGCAGGCGAAGGAACGACAATCGTTCCAATGGTCTTGGAGTTCCGTGAAGGAGCCTCTGTCATCCGCTCATTGCAAGCATTTGATGTGACGATTTCAGGAACAGGGTACACTCAGCAAGCTTGGACAACATCGATTACAAGTTCGGACATTGCAGGTCTCCCAACCGGACAATATACTCTTGCAGTCAACATCGATCCCTTCCAATCAGGCTCATTTACACAAGAGAGCACCGATAACGATGTGCTCTTAACGACATTTACGCTTCCTGAAATCCCTGATGTCTTTGTCGATCCATTAGCCCTCGCAAACCTTTCCTCAGTGCCTGCAGGCGAGTTCGTAGATTGGTCGATGACTGCAACCAATACAGGCGATGTAACCGTTTCCGGGACATTCCTTTACACGTGGGAAGGACAAACCTTCGAATCTCCATTGATTCTGCTCAACACTGGACAAACCTACACCTACACGACTTCTCACGGAACTTCTTTGCAGCAACATACTGCAGAAATTAGCGTGCAGTGGAGAGCCGCGTCAGGCTCCTATGACCGAGTTCCAACCAACAGTGTCGCAACTGGATCTGTTATGGTTGAAGCCAATCTTCAACTCACATGGGATGGCGACTCGATGGTCCTAGTCGATGGTGCAGGTGATGTTGCAACCTTCCCGCTCGAGTCGGGAGAGAAGTACACGATGACGCTAGATGTCAAGTCAACACGTGGGAGTGGTGACGTATCCTTCACTTGTAAAAACAGTCAAAATACGTGGAATTCAATCGATGTATCCATTGCAAACCCAGGTGACCGCGCTGAGGTTACTTGCACTTTCACTGCATCAGGAAGGATGTCGATTGTCCAGCTGGTTCCATCCGATGCGATGATCATATCAACCTACGAACGTTCATTCTCAACAGCCTTTGTTGATGGAAATGATGCGAGTGGAGGCAACAGCGATGGGACTGGAACAGCCGTACTCATGTTCGTTGGAGCTCTGGCTTTGATTGGTGTATTGGTCGCTGCGATCTTCCTTACACGAGAGCGTGAAGAAGAAGTTGATCGTGACATTTTCAATTATTGCCCTGCGTGTGATGGTGAACTTGAAGGCGATGAGAACCGTTGCCCACATTGTTCCTTCAACTTGCGCAAGGCTCGTTCACAATTCCACGATTGTCTGGAGTGTGGTGAATCGATTCCTGACCTCATGGAGAACTGCGCTTATTGTGGTGCAGAACAAGATGTATCATCCTACTTTGAACGACGTGAGCGACGTATTCGCGAAGTACCAGAAGAGAAGGAATTGGTTTTGCTTCCTGAGGAGGATGAAGACGAAATTGTCAGCGGTTCAGAAGATTTTGCTGATGCAGTCAAAGAATTTGGTTACGATGAATCCAATCTTGAGGATGAATGGGATGAGAACGTTGTGGCAGCCGAACAAGAAGTCACGGCTGCATATGATTTACGTAACGCTGACGAAATTGCCATGGAAGACATGACCGAAGAGGAAATTGAAGCAATGCAAAGCCAAGTGGTCACCACACTCAAGACCGTTGAAGAGTCCTTTGAAGGCCATAATTTGGATGCATTCCTGCCAACCAAGGATGAGATGAAGTCGCTCAAAGATGACGGTGCTGACATGGATGGAGATGCTTGGACAACCCTCTCAGCGAGTGATGCAGAAATCCGTGGTGATCTCTACGAACTCACTGGTGAGGAAGGCGTCATGCCTGGAGAGAAGGTTGTCGTTGGAATGGGCATCACGGACAGTTCGCTTGCAGGAAACGAAATCAAAGAAGCAAGTGCAGACTTTGCTTTCGAAGATGATTCTGAATTACCGCTTACCGTCGAAGACGGTGACAAGACCACTGCCGCAAAGCCTCGACGCCGACCACGTCGCAAGCGAGAGGATGAAGTTGAAACAGCAGATTGTGGCGCATGTGGTGCGGTTATCCCAGTGGATGCAACGGAATGCCCGACCTGCGGCGCAAAATTCGAGTGACGGATGCCTGTCAGCACTCATAGGGTTCGTCATTGCTTGCGCTCGGAGTCATTCTTGCGTCATTCAGGCAGGGTGTTTGAATTGCTCCGTCCGTTTGAACGCTTCCCCATGACGGGGTGATTTTCATATCATTGAGTCGAGTGGCATG
>CAXQWT010000004.1:0-11265 GCA_964227855.1 Salipiger bermudensis
ACTGATACGGCGACCACCGAGATCTACACGCAGCGTTACACTCTTTCCCTACACGACGCTCTTCCGATCTCAGCCATCACCAAGCCTGACCGTCACGTTCGATTTGGAGAAAAGATGTGGACAACAACCTTCGTTCTCATCATTTATTTCGCAATGACCAACGTCATGCTTTACGGATTGAGCGGCCAAGCAATGGACTTGTTCAGTGGATTCCGTTCTATCATGGCGGGTGCTTCAGGTACCATCATGCACTTAGGTATTGGTCCAATCGTTACCGGTTCCATTATCATGCAATTGTTCGCAGGTGCAAAGATTATCCGCCTTGACCTGACAAACAGTGAGGATAAAGCCATGTACCAAGGTTTGCAGAAACTCCTTGTTTTGATTATGATTCCAATCGAGTCAATTCCACAAACCTATGGTTTCCTCGATCCTTCCGAGTTCCTCATTGACGAGTACGGAATCGGTTGGGCGAACTTCGTCATTGTGGCTCAACTCTTTGCAGGTTCGTACCTCGTATTCTTGCTTGACGAATTGGTCAGCAAGTGGGGTATTGGATCGGGTATGTCCCTCTTCATTGCTGCTGGTGTTGCTCAATCAACATTCGTGGGTACGCTTTCGCCACTACCAACCACAGCCGGCATGGCTTACTCCGTACAAAACCCGCCTGCAGGTACACTTCCGATGATTTTCTACATGTTCAGAACGGCGACGAATGGTGAAATGATTTCGCTCAATGGATTCGAAATGATCCTGCTGGGTGATGCGACGCATCCGAACGCTGTGATTGCTCTTGTCTCCAGTATTATCGTGTTCCTCGTGGTTGCCTATGCTGAATCGAGTAAGCTGGAGTTGCCATTGACGCACGGAAAGGTCCGAGGTCATCGAGGTAAGTATCCAATCCGATTGGTCTATGCGTCGAACATTCCTGTCATTTTGATGGCAGCACTGCTTGCAAACGTCAACATGTTCTCACTCTTGTTCTGGAGTCATCCAACGATGTCACAGACCCCGATATTAGGTCGGCAGGGTTGGTTCTCCATGTCAGATTATATCGGAACCTATGAACCGGGACAAACGACCGCTTCGGGTGGTTTTGCCTGGTATGCTTCCATGCCAGCGGGTGTAAATGATTGGCTGATTCCGTTACTGAATCAACAATCGGACATGTTTGGGCACAGTCTTGGTCAGATCATGCTCCACGTTGTGTTCTACGTTGTCTTGATGACAGTTGGTTCGATGGTCTTCGCGAAGTTCTGGATTGATACCACCAACATGGGTACGAAAGACGTTGCAAAGCAAATTGAACGTACGGGTATGCAGATTCCAGGTTTCCGTAAGAATCCAAAGGTTTTGGAGAAGATTCTGGAGAATTACATTCCTCCGGTTACCTACTTCTCTGGTGCGTTCGTAGGTTTACTTGCAGCAGGTGCAGATTTGCTTGGTACGGTTGGTAATGCGACCGGTACGGGTCTGTTGCTGGCTGTTGGTATCATTCTACGTACCTATGAGCAGATCCAGAAGGAACAAGCCATGGAAATGCACCCAATGCTCCGACAATTCTTCGGTGCTGAGTAGGCTGTGAATTAAAATACGCTGCGTCCTACCCTGATGCATGCGGTTTTCTGAACCTGGCACTCCATACATCGGTGCCGGAGATTCGAGCAAGTATGGCACCGTAAACGATGGTACTGTACGGGCAATAAAATCTGAAGGAATCTACATCCCTGCTCTTCTTACTGGATTTATAATCGGCATTATCGCCTTTTTCATCCTTTCATATTCGATCAGTAC
This sequence comes from Salipiger bermudensis, assembly GCA_964227855.1. Classification (GTDB taxonomy): domain Archaea; phylum Thermoplasmatota; class Poseidoniia; order Poseidoniales; family Poseidoniaceae; genus MGIIa-L2. The sequence continues at coordinate 1,795 of CAXQWT010000004.1, forward strand.
AATCGTCATCAACAAACGATTGCAGATGTCAGATGACCCATGTCCTGGTGATTGGGGTGGTGTCATGGAACTCGGTGATGACTCCGTGTTTTGTACTGCTGAGAATTGGAACAACCACGAAAACAAAATCATCTCACAGATTCAAACAACTGAGAATCGGTTCAAGATTGAATACGACGATTGGACCTCTGAATACCGCTGGGAATCCTTGGATAACAAACCCGGTTTAGTCGTCATTGGCGAACTCTATGATGATGGATATACATACTGCCAATTTTACTTTGCAGAAAATGAACTTCCAGATAATTTTGGCACGAACGACCTCTTCCTTAGTGAAAATTCATACTCCTTGGAACCCTCATGGTGCAACGATTATTCTGCGGACACAGAGGGCGTTTCCTACAGTTCAGACGTGCCTCATCCTTTCCTCGGAGTGAAGATGTATGCCCCAATGGAATGGGGCTACAATGATGAACTAAGGTTCGAGGTTACAACAAACTCGTCTACTGAATTCGGCAGTCACATGTCGATAGAATTTGTTGAATACGTTATCGAAGAAGAAATCATTGTTGGAATAGTCTTACTCTTTATTTCCTTCATCATCATGCTGAAAATCGATCAACGTCGATTTGTTTTGAAGTTCGATGTTGAAGGGAAGAGTATGTCAATGCGCCGTTCAATGACCTCCACTCGCTTGGGGGGATGGAGTTGGAAGAATGTGAATTACTCATCCGCATCATTGATTCAGGAACGTTCCTATGTGAGTCTTATGATGAATATCAAAGGTCAGAGGCGACTTGTTGCTTCGTTTTCAGGTGAACAAGCTGATCAATATGTTGAATCTTTGAAGGACCTACTCGATATTCCTGATAGCCGAATTACTCATGCGAATACGTATGATGGCCTACCTACATTGGAATTGTTTGATGTTTCGCAATGGGATAGCGATAGAGATGCCCAGCAGATCTACCAATTTTATGTCGAAAAGTTAGGCTCAACAAGTGATGCTAAAACGCTTGAAGAATTGTATCAGGGAGCTGGTATAATCACTCTTTCTGATCGTGTCGATGCACAAAAATTACTCAATCATGTCATCGAAGTTTTGGATATAGGATTCAGTGCTTCTGAGGTTGTTGTTCATGAGACTCAAGTTGTTGAATATGACGAATTAAGTCCAAAAGAGAAATCTGTCGATGAGCACCCCGAATCTGTACAATTGGATGCGTTCTGGACTTCGAACGATTCTGAGGACAACTAAACGAGTCGATTGGCTCGCAGTGAGCGACTTTCGGTCCAATTACGGTCGGGTATCTTGATATAGGGGGGGTGAGTGGGTGAGTTGCTTGCGTCGGTGGGAACGGCGTTGGGACCCGAGTCTTCGGACGGTGAAGGTTCCCATCACCCAACGACGAGAGCCGAAGCACAAGCGATTCTGAGAAACCTCCGGGATGGAGCTCGCTCAGGGTCAGGTAGGTGATTTGAGATTATGACATATTTTTTGTTGTGCAAGAGATAGTGCTCATAACCTCGCCAAGAAATTTAGGACAGCAAATTAATTGCGATAACAACTCTAGGGATCAAAACACGAGAAATCTGGTTGATCCTGCCAGAGGCGACCGCTTTTGGAGTTCGATTAAGCCATGCGAGTCGAGAGCTTTCGGAGCTCGGCATACTGCTCAGTAACACGTGGATAACCTGCCCTATTGTCTGGAATAACCTCGGGAAACTGAGAACAATGCCGGATAACCCACAATGCCTGGAACGGTTTGTGGGTGAAGATAGGATGGGTCTGCGGCGTCTCAGGTTGTAGGGGGTGTAATGGACCTCCGAGCCATCGACGCGTACGGGTGTTGGGAGACATAGCCCGGAGATGGATTCTGAGACACGAATCCAGACCCTACGGGGTGCAGCAGGCGCGAAAACTTCACACTGCAGGAAACTGTGATGAGGGAACTCCAAGTGCTATCACTATGTGGTAGCTTTTCTTAACTATTAATCGGTTTAGGAATAAGGGCTGGGAAAGACCGGTGCCAGCCGCCGCGGTAATACCGGCAGCTCAAGTGGTCGTCGCTTTTATTGGGCCTAAAACGTCCGTAGCCTGTTTGGTAAATCTGTGGGTAAATCAACCAGCTTAACTGGTTGAATTCTGCAGAGACTGCCAGACTAGGGACCGGGAGAGGTGTGGGGTACTCTAGGGGTAGGGGTAAAATCCTGTCATCCTTAGAGGACCACCAGTTGCGAAGGCGCCACACTGGAACGGATCCGACGGTCAGGGACGAAGCCTAGGGGCACGAACCGGATTAGATACCCGGGTAGTCCTAGGTGTAAACGCTGTGAACTTGGTGTCGGGGATCCGTAATGGGTTCTCGGTGCCGGAGTGAAGATGTTAAGTTCACTGCCTGGGGAGTACGGTCGCAAGGCTGAAACTTAAAGGAATTGGCGGGGGAGCACTGCAACGGGAGGAGCGTGCGGTTTAATTGGATTCAACGCCGGAAAACTCACCAAGGCCGACTGTTAGATGAAGATCAGCGTAATGAGCTTATCGGATTTTCAGAGAGGTGGTGCATGGCCGTCGTCAGTTCGTACTGTAAAGCGTTCTGTTAAGTCAGATAACGAACGAGACCCTCATCTCTATTTGCTACCCTGTTCTCCGGAATAGGCGCACTATAGAGAGACCGCTGGTGTGAAACCAGAGGAAGGCGAGGGCAACGACAGGTCAGTATGCCCCGAATGTCTTGGGCTACACGCGCGCTACAAAGGACAGGACAATGGGATGCTAGGCCGAGAGGCATTCACGCTAACCCGAAACCTGTTCATAGTTCGGATTGAGGGCTGTAACTCGCCCTCATGAAGCTGGATTCCGTAGTAATCGTGTTTCAATATAGCACGGTGAATATGCCCCTGCTCCTTGCACACACCGCCCGTCAAACCATCTTAGTTGGGGGTGGGTGAGGCTGCGCTTTATGGCGTATTCGAGCCTGCCTTCGACAAGGAGGGTTAAGTCGTAACAAGGTATCTGTAGGGGAACCTGCAGATGGATCACCTCCTAAGAAAAGCGAGGCTGGGGCTCCTAGAGCCCCAGTCTCCACCTTTTTTTGTCAATGTAGTGGTTTACTTTTTACACTACTTGTAATTTTGCTGCACCAACAGCGCCGCTCAAATCACCGTACTTTGCAATCTCAACAGGTACAGATATCCGTTCCTGTACAAGGGCAATCCAGCGATCACAACTCGTGGTGATTCCTCCGCTGAGGATAAAACGATTCGGCTTGAATCTATCAAGTAAGAATTCGAGAATTGTGGATAGCCGTTCCGCCCATGTTTGAATGGAGAGATTTTGCTCATTCATGGTCCGAACAGATGCCCATTGTTCAAGTGAACAGTTTAGATTAGGATGAACGATTCGACCATACTCAGTTCCTGCATACAATTGACCTTGCTTAAGCCATGCCGAACCGATACCTGTCCCTAAGGTCAGGCAAAGGATATTCTCCTGTTCCCATCCCTTCGTTTGTTGAACCATGGATAATGCAGCAGCATCAGCATCGTTAATGATTGAAACTTGACGATTGACGCTTTGCATGAGCAGAGCAGGGAGATCGAAATCTGACCATTCGTCTCCAAGATTCGGCGCGTCGATGATTCGATTTCCATTCACAATGCCTGGAAATCCTATGCCAATTGGGCCTTGAACATTCCATTGTTGTACGATCTCGTTCACCATTCCAACAACCGCATGTGGGTCTTTCCCATTCTCATAACCCATTGTCGTGTATCGAACAATTTCTTCGGAATTCATAAGACAAAATTTGATGGAAGAACCACCAATGTCAACTCCAAGAACCGTTTGTTCTTGGTTCAATCGTTCACTTCCTTATGGATTGAAGGAGGCGTTCTTTCATCGATTGTCGGAAGGTAAGGAGTCGAAGTTTTGGCGCATTCAGATCAACCGTGATTGACGCGCCACGATTGAAATGAACCTCGTCCCATCCATCTGGAACTACATAGCCGCGATGCATATCACTCAAAATCTGAGTGGGTTCATTGGTCCAATCAACCCATGCCCATCGTTCATCGTTCCGTTGTTGATGATTCAGGTCTCGGGCTAGGACAAAATAGTTTGAATCGAAATCATCCTCATCAATGTCACTTCGAAGTTCATCCAGAGTCGTAACATCGAGGCTATGGGAAAACCACGCTCCTTGGCCCAACCACGTCGAGAAAATCAATCCACTGCTTTGTTGATTCGTATTCTTCTCGCCTCGTCGAAGGTGATACTTGCTTGGAGCGTATTGATGTGTGTTGGCAATGAGCAATTCATTCATTGCAGGGTCCGTCGTGTAGCGGTTTCCTGATGTCGAGTCTATAATGGCGCGCAATCGAGGGAGGTTATTGACAATGGCACTTCCATTTAACGCCGCAGAGAAATCCTCTGCAAATGTATCCAATGTTGAATCCATGTAGAATCCTACACTTCCGTTGACATCGTCATTGACAGGGTGAGAATTCACCCCCATAACTGGTGTATTTTCATCGATGTTGTGAGAGATTGAGGTTAATGTTCCATCTCCCCCAAGAACAATAACGAGGTCACGCCCAATGAAGTCGGCTCTTCGGACTCGTTCTCGAGCACGTAGCTCGACTCGAAGTTGATGCGTTGACTTCATGTCTTCGAGAATTGCTTTGAGTTGTGCGAGACTCTCATCGTGGATGGATTCGAAGTTTTTTTTGTACACTACAAGTACATTGGTCATACTCTCTCCTCCAGTCCAACCCAAGTGGTTGACCTTCTTGAAGAAGACCGATGATTCATAAATCTCCATGCCTTGCGAAGCACATGGAAGAGAAAGAAGACTTCTGGGGCGAGATTGAATCAACGCAGCAAGAATCAGTCCCTTCGGTCATGATTTCAGGTACGACTCAGCCAACGGCGGCTCCACAACAAATGTACGGTAATCAACAAATGATCCTGATGCAGCAACCCTCATCTGCACCAAAAGTCATTGGAATCTTCGTCATCATTTATGGCGCACTTAATGCATTGGGGGGTCTTTTGGGTGTTTTCGGTGGAGCTTTATTGGAATCAGGGCTTGATGCAGAAGGTTCGTGGATTATGATGATTGGATTTTCCATGGTCACTTTGCTATTAGGCGTGGGTTTTATTCTCTCAGGTACATACATCAACCAAAGGAAAAAAATAGGCGTCCAAATTTCGTGGATTCTTCTTCTTGCTTCAATGATTATAGGATTGGCGCAGACTGCGTTGATGCCAGTAGATTTAGCAGGTACAGGCATGAGTGAGAGTTTCTATTATGGTTCTCAAATTGGAGGGCAGGTGGTATGCAACGCCATTTGCGGCCTTCTTGTTGCTATCCCCGTTATGGTAAACAATTCGATGATGGACGATTCCTCATTGTGGGGTTGAATCCCCATGATTCGAGTCAATCTCGAGTTGTAAAATGCAAGAACTCGTGAATAATTGTTGATTTTTGGAACATGCCCTGAATGCGAGGGAATCTTAAGTACCTACAGAATGCTTGTTTTATCCGATACCCAATCGAGAGTACGGATTTCAAGTTAGTAACCCTGTTCAAAGAACTCAACTCGTGATTGGATTCAATGTCATAGTTTGATGTTGGTCCAAACCGAAATTGTCACGAATGTTCTATCTTAACAAAGGGTTACAACGATAAACCCGTGTATGGCATGATGTTCTATGAACATTAGTGATTTCGACCTTGACCGAGGGTTCCTCCAATTAACGCTACCATACCGATGGCAATATTGGATTGGATGGGTTATTGGGATGCTAATGATCATTGTAGGGATTGTTGTCAATCCAGTCATTTCACTCGTTGGGCTTCTATTCGTGGGATTGTGTTCTCCTGGATCACTTGAGGCTGATCTTCACAAAGTTCGCCAAGCTGCACCACAACCCGAGGATTTGGAAAGAGAAGCCTTGGAAAAAGGGTACTCTGTCGATTCTTGGTGGATGGGGCGCACCTCGTACACACCGACAACCGACCCAAATGATTGGATTCTTGCTGCCCCTGGCCCAACAACATGGAATGAAGATCAATACCTTCCGCATGGAGACGGTACGCCATTACCCGAACATCCAGTGAATGTTGGTACTCCTCGTCCTGCAACAATCTCTACCTACGGTATTATGATGCTACTTTTCGTCATTGGCCTATCCATCGGCGCATGGTATGCGGCAGAGAACTCAACGCCTGAAGAGAATCTCTCTTTCATTCCATATATCGCTTTAGGGCTTGGTGCAATTTGGTCACTTATTGGCTATTTTCAATACAAAATGCAACGACAAATGGCCGATACGCCGACGAGCCTCGTTCGATCTGTAGCTGTTGGCAATCCCGAACTTGTTGGTCAAGTACGGCCGTCAAAGTCAGGTGTACTGCGAGTCGTTGTCGATGGACACCCAAATCGCACCATTCCGAATTGCGTACAATTCCATTGGTCGTATGAAGTGAAGATTCGAGAAACAACAACAGATAGTGAAGGTAAAACACAAACACGAGAATATTGGAGAACCATCCGAGAAGACAATGGCGGGGTACCGTTCATTCTCAACGATGGAACTGGTGGAATCCTTGTACAGCCTACGACCTTCAAGCGCACAGATATGGGACAATATCTCAAGCGTTGGGAATCCAACCATGCAGATTCGCTCAAAAAGGAACTTGGAATGGAGTTCGCAGCACGCCTGTTCACTGGAGGGAACGTCGTCAAGCATCGATGGACAGTCTATGCTCTCCGAATTGGAAATCCAGTTTATCTTGTTGGGACAACACGAAGTCGCCCTCAAGAAGAAATACAAAATGAAGGGCTCGATGGAACGCTCCAGAACACGCTTCTGGAGGTTGTTGGTGAAGATGCTCCTGGTGTCAAAGCAACCCTTCAGCGTGGAACTGAATTAGCAAATCTTGGTCGGATGAGATCTTCATTTGAAGTCATGATGATTCCACTATGTTTGACCATTGGCGGACTCATTGTCACATTGATGAACCTCTAAGCATTGAAGCGCATCCTTCTTGACCCGAATTGGATTCGGGGATTCATGGCTGAAGATGTCGTATTGGTTGGAGGGGCCAGAACCCCGTTTTGTGAATGGGTTGGAGGAAAGCGAGGCGATGGTAAACCCGGTGGTCTCCTCAAAACGGTTAGTGCTCAAGAATTGGGCTCAATCGCAATTAAGGGTGCATTGGAAAAAACGAACACTGCTCCAGAAAGCGTTGATCATGTCGTCATGGGCTATGCACTCCAAACATGTTCACAATCCATCTATGGTGCTCGACATGCTGGGCTCAAAGCGGGTATTCCCCAGGAAGTTCCAATGCTAACACTTTCTCGAATCTGTGGTTCTGGAATTCAGTCCATCGTCACAGGTGCTCAAATGATCATGCTTGATGAAGCATCCACTGTTGTAGCAGGTGGAATGGAAAACCTCTCGCAAGCACCTCATGTATTGCGTGGAGCACGCGATGGTTGGAAACTTGGGCGTTCACCTCCTGTTGAGGACTACATGATGACCAACCTCCAGGATATGACCTGTGGTAAATTCATGGCGCAAACAAGTGACGAAATCTGTGCCAGAAAAGGTGTTACTCGAGAGGAAACTGATGCGTTTGCAGCACGTTCACATCAACGCACTCTCGCATCGATTGAGAACGGCGTTTTCGATGATGAAATCGTTGATGTTGTCATCAAGTCTCGACGTGGTGACAAGGTCATCACTTCAAAGGACGAGGATCACGTTGTTCGCGACACTTCTCCTGAATCACTCTCTAAACTACCAACCGCGTTTGGTCCTGATTCATTGGTCACTGCAGGAAATGCTTCTGGAATTGTGGATGGCGCTGCGGCGGTCGTCATCAAATCTGCCTCTCAAGCAGAAGCGGATGGAGATGCGCCACTTGCACGCATAGTTGGATGGGGCATCGTAGGCCTTGAACCTGCAATCATGGCCTATGGCCCTGTTCCAGCTTCTCGAAAGGCCCTTGAAAGAACAGGTCTATCCATTGAGGACATTGACCGATGGGAAATCAACGAGGCATTCGCAGGTCAAGCTGTTGCTTGTGTTAAGGAACTTGGTCTTGATGAGGACAAAGTCAACGTCAATGGCGGAGCAGTTGGCTTAGGACATCCACTCGCTGCGACAGGTACTCGTTTGACCTTGACGCTTGCACATGAGTTGAAGCGATCCGGTGGAAAATACGGCATTGCTACAGCATGCATCGGTGGAGGCCAAGGTATCGCCATCGTCATTGAGGCACTCTGATTTGCATGACATTGCTCAATCTCTGGTCACTTGGTCACTTTATGCAGTGGTCAGTCCTCGGTCGGTTCTTCCTCAAGAACTGGTATCTTTTCTTAGCTCTCTCCATTGGGTGGGAGGTCCTAGAATTGTACTTGCCATATGAGTTTGCGAAAGAGACTTGGGACAATAAAATCTCTGATGTATTCGTGAACATTGCAGGCTTTTGGGTTGGAAATCGGATCCGAATAGATCCTATACTTTCCTCAAGAACATCGTAACAGATTTTTCTGCATGATGAAGAACCCCGACTTCTTCGAAGCCAAATTGGTGATGAAATCGCATTGAACCTGGATTTGGTGGTTCCTTGTTCACCTCTGCAGCTACTGGAACTGCGTGTTGTTGCGAGTATACTACGACATGATTGTACAGGGCAGATCCAACCCCTAAACTTCGATGTTGTTTAGATACAGCGATTCGATCGACATAAATGAACGAAGTGTAATGTTGGTTAAACCATGCATAATTGAGGCTTCCATACGCAGTTTTGGGAGGTAAACAAATGACGAATCCAAGCAACTCACCTTCTCTGTATGCTCCAAGAGAAAGGGATGAGAAATCCAGTAATTGTAGGATTTCTTCTTTCGAAACTTGCCCTGTTCCTGGTAGGCCTTGTTCATTGATGGACCAAATCAAATCGAGATCCGATTGTGACAACGCAACGATGTCCATACCCGATGTTCGAGGGTGATGGTTTATGGATGAAGCGGTCGATGGAAACCAACGCTTCATAGGAACTTCGAATCATAATGAACTTCAAGTTTCCTCGGTACGATGTCTTTCTCGATGAGGGCACGAATTGCTGCAGTCTCCATCCGTGCTCCACGAATCGTTGTTACAAACGGAATGTTCAATTCCACAGCAAGTCGTCGCATCATGTTCCCATCACGAACGGCTCCTCCCGATACGGTAGGAACATTGACAATGAAGGAGATGTCTCCTCGACGCATCAAATCTAATGCATCTGGATGCTTCCTTTCATTGATTCTATAGACGGTTGTAACATCAACATTGGCTGCTCGAAGAACATCCGCTGTTCCAGGTGTAGCATAGAGTGTGAATCCAAGTTCACACAACTCATCCGCAATTGGAACAAGACCATCTTTATCCTCATCTCGAACAGTCAAATACAC
>CAXQWT010000005.1:0-5308 GCA_964227855.1 Salipiger bermudensis
TTCTAAGGGAGGACCGCCGGGACCAAAGAAAGGTGGACCGCCGGGACCTTCTAAGGGAGGACCGCCGGGGCCAAAGAAAGGTGGACCGCCGGGGCCTTCTAAGGGAGGACCACCGGGACCCTCTAAGGGAGGACCACCAGGGCCAAAGAAAGGAGGCCCTCCAAAAGGCGGCCCCTCTGGACCTAAGAAAGGCGGACCACCTGGCCCCAAAAAGGGCGGACCTCCAGGGCCAAAACGCGGCCCACCAAACTGACGAGGCGTTCAAGTGTTGGATGTACCCAATGACTTTGGGAAGATTGGATTCTCTGGAACCTTACGACCTTCTCAAGTTGCAGCAGTATCAGTTATCAAGCCCCAATTAGAACTTAATGAGAAAAAACTCCACATCGTTGCTCCTCCGGGATCAGGAAAAACGGTCCTTGGGCTCTATGTATGGTCGGATTTGGTGCGTCTACCTACTCTTGTTCTCTCTCCAAATTCAGCGATCCAGGCACAATGGGCTGCCCGAACCTCACTGTTCGATCTCGATGGAAAAGAAGAGCAAATAAGCACGGATGGAAAAAAACCAGGTTTGCTGACTTCCCTCACCTATCAATCGATTACAATGCCAAGGAAAGGTGGGGAAGACCTCGATGCGAGTGCAATTGAGCTGTGGGTACAAACTTTGATCCAGAGTGAAGAGGCAGACACCCCTGAATCTGCGATGCTATGGCTTTCAGATTTAAAGACAAATAATCCCGATTATTATTCTTCCAGATTGTCGGTCTATAGAAAAAAAGTTCGGGATGAGTATGCCAAACATGGGAATGCTTTGTGGACCTTACACGAATCATCGAGGGAAACTCTGTTACACCTCAAGGAGAAAGGCATTGGCTTGATTATTCTCGATGAATGTCACCATCTGCTTCATCATTGGGGTCGTGTTCTTGTCGAATTGAGAGAATTTTTCGACGATCCAATCGTTCTTGGATTGACAGCCACACCCCCTGATTTTTCAACCATCGATGAGGAATCGGCTGAACGTTACCAAACGTTCTTTGGAGAAATCGATTATGAAGTGCCTGTTCCTGCTTTGGTGAGGGATTCAAACCTTGCACCCTATCAAGACCTCTGCTACTTTGTCCGACCCGCAACTCATGAAATTGAGTACATTTCAAAGGTGGATGAGGAATTTGATCAGATTATGCACTCTGTTGAGCAAGCTTCAACATATGAAGGCGCGACTCCTCGTTTACAAGATTGGATTTTCAACGAACTGGATAAGAGAATTATCCCTGGCGGTAAATCAGTCACATGGACAAAGTACAACACTCGAAATGAAACCTTTTGTCATGCTGCAAGAGTCTATCTTCACAATAGTGGAATAAACTTACCACCGGGTGTACCTTCATTGCATGAAACACAATTGGAAATGAGTCGAATCGCTTACTTACGCCCTGTCCTCGATCGATACGTTCGCCATGGCCTTCGTCGTTCCAAATCAAAGGAAGATCATACCAAAGGACAAGAGGTCACGAATCGGTTGCGAATGCTTGGCATTCAAATCACAGAAACTGGCGTTCGCCCATGTGCTTCACCTGTTGGAAGGATCATGGCTTATGCCTCTTCAAAAATCGATGCTCTTTCGGACATCATAGCGACAGAAATGCAGTCGCTTGGACCCGATATACGAGCAGTTATCATAACCGATTTTGAGAAAACTTCCGCCACAACACTCGTTGAAGGAGTTATGGACGAAGAAGCTGGAGGCGCCATTGCAGCATTCCGAGCCATGGTGCGATGTGATTCTGGCGACATACTCGACCCAGTCCTGATGACTGGAAGCACAGTATTGGTTGATGACGATCTAGCAGAGCGCTTCCTTCAAGAGGCCAGATTGTGGCTGCAGAATCGCAATCTCGAGGTTGAACTTAATGACGAAGTCAAAGATGGTTATCATGTCATTTCAGGGAAAGGCAAACACTGGATTCCAAGGTACTATTCAATGATGATCACTGAGTTCTTCCAACAAGGTATCACAAAGTGTCTGATTGGTACACGCGGACTTCTTGGTGAAGGCTGGGATGCTTCGAAAATCAACGTTCTTGTGGATTTGACCACCGTTACAACCAGCATGAGCATCAACCAACTTCGTGGGCGTTCCATCAGACTCGACAAGGACTGGCCAGGGAAAGTCGCCAACAATTGGGATATCGTTTGTTTGGCCGAAGAATTCACGAATGGTTTCAAGGATTACGCCCGTTTTGAGAAAAAACACAAGCAACTGTACGGCGTATGCGATGATGGTGCAATCGAAAAAGGCGTAGGACATGTCCATGCAGCCTTCACTGAAGCTGAACCCGAAGGAATCAGTGAAGGGATGGCACTCTTCAATGATGAGATGTTGAAACGTTCACGAAATCGACCTCTAGCACGTCAATTATGGGGGATTGGGCAACCGTTCTCCGCTCTACCGAAAGAAGCCGTGGAGACGAAATGTTCTGCTGGTTTTGGTGGTGGATTTGGATTCAAACGAAATGAAACCTCAGAATGGTCGGATGAATCAATCGTGCAAGCAATTGCCTACACCATCTCAAACAGCCTCATCCATACAGGCCACATCTCCCAAACCTGCCGTGCCTCTGGTGGGAATCGTGGAGGCGGTTGGTTACGAATGCATCTTGAAAACAGCACTGAAGAGGAATCGAAGATCTTTACCAAGGCTCTTGAGGAAGTTCTTGGGCCTTTGGACAAGCCAAGATATGTCATCTCGCGATACTCTCGTTTCATGACTGATACTTGGTTGACGAAACTTCTCCCAGAAGTCTTGGCCAAATACCTACGTCCTGTGGAATCCCGACTTGTCATGCACCATAGTGTGCCAAAAATACTTGCAGGAAAGAAGGAAGATGCCGATGTGTTTCTCAGATACTGGAAAGAATTCGTTAGCCCGGCTGAGTTATTCTATGCTCATAGTAATGATGGAAAGCAACGACTTGAGGCCATTCGGCAACAAAATCTTGTGCCTAAGAATTCAATTCATCGGAAGCAAATCTTCCTATGAGCATTGTCGGCAGGTTACGCCTTCCCCTTTGCAACCGTTGCAAAATCGATTGCGGCACTTGAAACATCGGAAATCAAACACTGTAACAGGGTTCGAACAAGAAGGGTGAGAGCAAACTTCTCCAGCGTCAGATGATGTTTGAGGCATCGAAGACCAAAATGCCCCGGTTGAACTCGAGGTAGTCGAAGGCGGAGGTTTGTAGGGCTCCACAATAGGTTGAGGTCCTATCGCAATACCCATTTTCAGGACCCCTTGCACGTAAGCATTCGAGAAAAATGGCTTTGAGGCCAAATCACCGCAATTGAAGAATGACGCATAAGTTGTCGCAGCCTGATCGACACTCATTCCGCTGAGGTTGGTCAATTGCATTTTTCGAATAAGATGATCATAACGTGGATTTCCTTGAGAACGTCCACGATAAGTGCTGCTTTGTACACGAGAATTTGGCTTTTTCCCGGGTGTAAACCCGTCTTGAATTGAAACAACCTTGACAATGAAATGTGCTAGACTGGTAAAGAAAATTGTGAAGCCTCCGACAAACCCAGCAATTTCAGGAACTGTGGTTACAGAAGATTGCAAAATGATGAGACTGAGTCCAAAAAAATACAACGATCCAAATTTGGATTTCTTTTTCTCAGTCATCGTTTCGCCTCAAGATGGCCAGGGCGCCGTCTCCAAGCGCCATGGCCGATTGAGTCTATCGCTTCGTGCGTAGCAGGGCATGTCATTGTCCGAAGACTCCATTGGAGACATGTCATTGTCTAGTTCAGAAGTATAAAGACTCATTCCCGAACAGCGATTCGCAACGTGGGTTCTGACGTTCCAGAATACGTGGCAGATGTTTCGACTTGACGAAAAATACCCATTCGCCTTTCAATCTCGAGATGAGAAAGAGAATACGATGTAGTTGGCAATATATCAGCGCCATAGAGACCAATTGGTTCAAGTTCATTTGCCCAATCTGCATCTTCATCCATTACGCTTGAAATTCGTATCCAATCATGCTCTCGTTCTTTCAAGACAGCTGCACGCTTACTCATGCCATACGATGTGAATAATTTCACGACTTGAGCCCGAGGTAATGCACGCGGGCAAAGCATGAGGATTCGTTCATCTTGTTGCCAAAACGAACATAGCCCCAAGTTCTCTTGGTTGATCATATTCAATGCAGATTCCATAGCGTTCTCACCATGACCCCATGAGTGAGGAAGCCAGAACAAGATGACAGAACGATCTTTCGTGCCAGGAACATGTGTGCTGGCTTCGACCATGTATTTCTGACCGGAAGCGACTTCTTCTATTGCCTTCAATGGTTTTGCCTTCTTCTTTGTCTTCTTTTTCAACTTTCGAGCTCGCTTGGGTATTTTTTGGGCAGAATCGAGACGCGGAATATCTTCTAGCAACGCCTTCAATGGCCTCTTTAATTGTTCCAAGGAAAGCACAGTGCATTGGTATCCGGTTGTTCCGTGTATTGAGCCTGGTAGACGAATTATACGTCTGGTATCAGCGGTAACCTTTTGATCGACGTTGAAACCTTCTTCAATGACGTTAGTGAGTAATTGTTTACGGGATTCTTTGACCATGTCTTCTCTTTCTTTCGGATTCTCAATCGCAAACTTTTCTCGATCTAAATCCGAGTAAAAGAGATGAAATCCCTTGCTCCCTGAAAATGAACAACTCAGGTACTCAATTGACGTATCAGAAGAAAGAAAATTGTACAAATCAATTGCTGTTTGTCTAGCGTTCTCAAGATTCTTCAAACTCAGTGGCGCTACATCGATGTCAAATACAATCAAGTGGTCAAGAAGAATTGGATGTGGCCGTTCTTTATCACGAAGTCGGGGCAAATCGATTGGGTCCAACCATCTTGAGGTAGAAATGTAAAGATCACTCACGACATCGTTACCAATTGCTTTGGTCAAAGTCTGATGGTTCTTGACTCTTCGACGTGCGTTGACCCATTTTCCTTCAAAGGTTTTCCAACGAAAAAAATGTTGATTTGGAAACGGAATCCAATCCATCGCAATGACATTCTGAGTGTAATGAGCGAGAAGTTCGTCTCTTCTCTCAATACTCATGTTACTCGCTTCGCAATCCTGCCTTAATGAGAGCATCGAGAAGAACTGCGCCTAATTCAGATGGGTCTTTGGCGCAGGCAATTCCTGCTGCTTCAAAGGCTTCGAATTTCTCTTCTGCAGTTCCTTTTCCACCAGATATGATCGCACCAGCGTGCCCCATACGCTTACCTGGAGGCGCTGTTGCTCC
>CAXQWT010000006.1:0-34505 GCA_964227855.1 Salipiger bermudensis
GCTATCAAACAAGGAAAGACCTGCAAAGGCAATAACGCCGAAGAGGACGACAGCGACACCAAACGCTTTCCACGTTTCCGAGCGCTTGAACACACCCCAATCGGCTTGCTTAAGCATCCCCATAACCGTTCCATTCACTGGTTGCAAATGAAACTAATGTTCGAATCATTGAATGTTCGTCTGAGTAGATTCGTAAATGAGTTTGTTGCTTGCAAGATCGAGAATCTTAACTTGAACTGTGCAAGTTGAAGAACAGATGTCGTCCAGTCCTTCACTGATTGTTATTTCCTCTCCGAATGCCCACTTTCCATCATCGTTGTCCGAGACTGCACAATTAGTGTCAACTGCTTGGTCAGGGTTGGTACAGTCCGTGTAGGCGCCACCATTGGACAATTGTACAAGAACAGTGGCCCAACTCATGTCATCGCCCTGATCCATAGAAACGTAAACCAATTCTTCTCCATTCGCAGATGTCAACGTTCCAGTTGCATCGGTTACTGCGAAACCATACAGGGAAAAACCTCCATCATCGCCCTCATCCGTCTCAGCAAGACTGTTCGCCCAAATATAGGACAACAATGCGCTAAAGAGGAAGGATTGGCCTTCGCAATCTTCTGCCATTGCAGGGATAGGGCTCAAAGCGTAAGCGAGTTCATGGACTGCGAACAAGGTGACAACTTCCGTAGGAATAGTGCTTTCATCCTCGAGATCGATTTCGGCACCATCGTTTTCAGCAGCCTCGAGAAGTTCAGCAGCCCCAAGAGTCAAATCATACATGCCTGTTGGTGAAAGAGCTAGGCAGATTGATGTTCCATCTTCCATTGTCTCACCCACGAGAGCAATCACTCCGTAACCATCTGCAGCGAGGTAGGCATTTGCAACAATTTCACTGACCGTCTGAATTGCATCCTCTGCACCTTCAGCCTCATCCTCTCCATTGGCGCAGTCATCGTATCCATCGCCAACCCATTCCGCTTCGAGTTCATCTCCGTTATCGCAGACAAAGAATCCTGTCGATTCGGACAGTATGATGCTCAGAGTCGGTACGTTGGACGAGGAATCCAGTGTTCCTATGTAGTTCATCTCATCATCCATGTCGATGTGGGTTTCTTCAGCGACACAGACTTCATCGATGACAACGTAGGTGGTTGAAGAGGACTCATCAGCCTCATCGTTCATGTCAACTACGTCAGTTTGAGCATCGTTTGCAGTTTCTTGACAATACATGATCATGATCATGTACAGGTTGTAGGTATCATCCGCATTCATCGCTACACGCATGGAGAACAACATGCCATGGTACGTTCCATCGAGATCCTGAGTCGTATACGTCTCATCGAGTGTATCGACAAGTTCCTCAAGTTCTGTACATCCGGCAAGCATCATAGATAGAGCAAGTAAAATCGCAATCTTCTTCATAGTTGGTCTACGGATATGGAGAATAAAAGTCCTTTCGGCTTGAATGAAACTAATTGTTGAGATGAACGACGGACACTTCCAATCGATCATGGGTTGGATGAACTTCGACCATCTGAACCGATACCGAGAGCAATTCTGCAAGTTCTTCAGCAACACTCAATGGCATTTCGATGCGACGCGTAGTTGCGTTGTAACGAAGCCATGAGGGGTTAATTTGCAATGTTTCTTGCAATTCCATCATGTCATCGCGAGCATCCTCAGGTTCGGTAGGAATAGCCCCAAAAAGGATTGTATCGTCTTCAGAGAGAATTTCGTATGGCCGAAGTGTTGCCTCTGCCCTTCGTCGGAATCGGGCGCGTAATTGTCCAGCATCTTTGTAGGATGCTGTACAGAATTTAAGGTGAAACGACTTCTCTTTGGCTGCTTCTTTAAGCCGAACACCTAATTCAAACGATCCTTCCGCAGCTGCTGAAAGGCCACTTGAAAGATTGAAACCTCGAACATCCATGTTTTCTTGATTGCCAGTGGTTATCTCCAACTCGTTCAGATTCAGAAATTGTACAGGGAGTTTCTCCAACTGCTCAAGTAATTCGAACAAGGAATCTTCCTTGTCGGGCTCACATGGCAATTCTATTCCAACGTTTATTCCAGCATCACTTGCTGCATTGATGACGTCCTCATACTGCTTCGAGGTTCCATCGAGAAGATGGAATCGGAGCTCATCCAGCCCAGCAGTTGCAAGTTTCTCGACCCACTCAAGTTTGAAGGGAATCGACGTGTAAAGGTGGATGTGATGTTCTTGACCGAAGGCTTGTTTGAGTTGTTTAATGGCTTCGACGGATCGCTCTGGATCGAGCATCGGATCACCGCCTGTAATCCCTGTCCCCGTTGCCTTCATGGCATGTCCTTCTTCGATGACCTCTTCCCATGTTGAACACCTTCGCTCGTTTGCAAACATATCCGGTGATTCACGTCGGTTCTCAGAGAGTGGACAATAGTCACATCCCCAGTGACACTTACCCGTAACGAAGAGCACGAGTTTGCGTCCTTCTTGGCATTGAACACATCCTTCCGCCTCACCATCCTCTGGTGGAAGAATCTCCGTATGCATCGGAAGATGGACGACCATGAGCAGAACCCCCGAACACTCCTTGTTCAATCCGTCGGTGAAAGTGAAGCAATTTCGTTCAATAGCCATGCATGGAAACGGCGGTCGTTGGTGAGTTCGGGGTGAAACGTTACGGCGCATTTTGAACCATCACGTACGCCCACGATTTCGTCACCAAGACGTCCAACAATCTCACAGTCGATTCCAACAGGGTCAAATAGTGGTGCACGAATGAACACACCAGGAAATGCATCATTCTCAGTTTGTGATTGAACGGCTCCTACAACGAGAGGCGTGTGGCCAAAGGAATCCGGTTTACGTGCAATCGAAGTCCCTTGCACATCGACCCTACTGATTGCTACATCGATAGGCGCCTCAAAGGATTGGCGTTGACGACCCCAAGCGTTCCTCGATATTTTGGCTTGAATAAAGGGCAGGCGATCATCACTTGGCATTGCGAGCAAGATAGCACCTGCACATGTCCCTAGAACGGGACGATTTGGGTGGGCCTCCATCCAATGGTAAATTGAGTCAAGCAAGCCTTCAGATCGAGAAGCGATGCGCATTGTTGTTGATTCACCTCCTGGCAGAATAAGACCTTGAATCGTTGAATCAAGATCATCGCCTTTTCGCAATTGGACGACTTCAACCTCATGCTGCAGGTCTTTTGCAACAGAAAGAATGGCTTCCTCATGCTCATGTCGGGCACCTTGCAACATTGCAAGACCCACTCGCATCATAGGCTGGGCTAAGCGTCCACGTCTTTAGCACATAGCATCGACCCAAACGAAGAATTAGAGGTAGGCGAGAGTCGCTATTCAAAAACTGTGCGCGCCACCGTTGATACATGGCACACGAAGGAGACTGCTTTCTGGTCCCTGGGCCCGTACGAATGAGTGATGCATGTCTTCAAGCAATGGCTACACCGGTGATGACCGCACGTGGCACGGAATTCAAAGATGTCATGGCAGACCTCAATGCAGGACTAAGAACCGCATTCAATCTAACACCATCTGCTCGAGAGCGAGGGACAGAATCATGGTCCGGGGATGACGGATACAAAGTCATCGCTGTATCTGGAAGTGGGACAGCGGCCATGGAGATGGTGATTGCCAACAGGTTCAGGCCAAATGATCGAGTCCTTGTTCCAACCAATGGAAAGTTTGGTGAACGTGTCGCCGACATTTGCAAACAGTATTGTCAGGTCAAGCACATCGCTTACGAATGGGGACGTAGTTTTGATGTCATGGAACTTGAGGAACAACTGGGCCGAGGAACCTTCGAAGCCCTCCTAATCTGTCACAACGAGACAAGTTCAGGCATCACACAAGATGCTCAAGCACTTGCACAAATGTGTCAAGAACATGGCGTTGCATTTATTCTCGATGGGATAACATCCGTAGGTGGACTTCCTGTTCACCCTGCACAATGGAACGCTGAAGCGGTCGTCATGGGAGCACAGAAGTGCACTGCGGGACCAAGTGGAATTGCTGCAATAGCGATTAACGAGCACTTCATTGAACGTGTACAAACCATTCGTCAGCAAGGTGATTCGAACCCAGTGTATTACCTCGACTTAATCTCAGCACTCAAGAAAGGAAACGAGGACCAAACTCCATGGACGCCAGCGATCAATCTTGCAATGGGTTGGGCGGTCTCACTTCGTGAATTGGAAGAAGAAGGACTTGAAAATCGTTGGAATCGATGCAGAACACTTGCAGATGGTGTTCGTCGCCTGTTTTCAGACCTTGGATTCATGTTACTTGCTGATGGAGGCCAACAAAGCGACACGGTTACGGCCATCATGTATCCTGAGGGAATCAACGATTCATGGAGAAGCAAACTCAAGAATGAGTATCAGACGCAAGTGATTGGTGCTCAAGACCATTTGAAAGGAAAAATGTTCAGAGTTGGTAGCATGGGGACGACAAGCATCGAGGAGATGATTGAAGGTTGCAATCGAATGATTGCATGTTTCAACGAGATGGGACATGCACTTCCAAACGTTGATGTTGCATCCTACTTTGCGTGAACCATGGGCAAAGGAATCGTGTTAGGACGGTTTCAACCGTTTCACAAAGGACATGCCCATTTGGTTAAGGTTGCCTTAGAGAACTTCGAACAGATCACAATCGCAATTGGCTCAGCTCAAGAAGAATGGACCGTTGACAATCCATTCTCAGTTCAAGAGCGAACAGATATGCTTCGAGCATGGGCAACAAGCAATCAGTTTCAAGATAACATCACGATTGTAGGTATTGAAGACATCAACGACCCTCCGAATTGGGTTGAACATGCTTCCAAACATCATGGTAAAGGGACACTCGTCACCTCCGACGATGCAACGAAACGACTCTACGAAACCGCTGCTGTTCAAGTTCATTGGGTTGATTTGCATGAACGAGAACAATTCGAAGGATGGCGTATTCGTCAAACATGCATGATGCTTTCAACGGTGTACGATGATGATGCCACCCGCATGGTACTCGCACCAAGCGTTCCTGAATCGATCATTGAGTGGTTGATTACCAATGATGGATTGTATCGGTTTTCTCAGATCAACTCTACACCACACGCAGGTTGATCATTCCGTAGCGACAACCACCCTTGCTGCACGGAGTACTCGTTCCTTGTACATGTATCCAGGTTCGAGTACATCGATGACCTGTCCTGCAGGGAATTGTTCCGACGCTGGAAGGGTTGTAATCGCCTCCATTGTGGCTGGATTGAATTCTTGTCCTTTCGCCTCAATGGCTTTGATTCCATCCGCTTCAAGTTCTCGCCAGAGTTTGTTCCGTAATAGACGAAGACCTTGGGCTATTGGAGATTCGTAATCATCCTCGACCTGACTCAACGCACGATCCACATCATTGAGGATTGGAATCATTCGTCGTGCAAGACCCATGCCGCCATATTGGATGAGTGAAGACTTTTCAGCCATCAATCGCTTGCGAACATTCTGAATCTCCGCATCCTTGTAGGCGATTTCTTTCTCGGCTTTATCAGCCCTTTGAATCGCTTCTTCTAGGGGGTCGACAGGTTCAACGTGGTCAGACAAATCCATCTGCACATCTATTTCTTCAAACGCTGGAGTTTCATCATCGTGCGATTCTTCAACCGCATCCGAAGGAACGTCTTCGTTCTCCTCTGACATGATTCCACCGAAACGGATGTGGTCTTTCAACCCGACGCTGTTGTATCATCAGGAAGTTCGTTCGCAAGGATGGTGGAAAGGTTCCAAGAGAACGTCCCCCATTTTCTTGCTTCAAGATGATCTCGGCCAATGATGGCAACAAGGTTATGTTCACTGTTCCAACGTTTCATTGTATGAACGAGTGCCTTGGCGGCTCGATCGTGTGCTTCGAAGGTTGGAACGATTCGTGGGTCCTCTTTCTCATCCATTGTTTCCCCTAATTCCTTACGACGCTCCATCCAATCCATGCAAACACGCTCGGCATACTCTTGCTCAGGAATGTTCCAGAGTGTTTGACATACGGCATCCCATGTCTCACCGCCGTAGAGTTCTGCTTCCCCCTCAATCGTCTTTGAAAGAGCAACATCGAGATACATGTAGGCACGTCCTTCCCATGCTTCCCAAGCACCTGGGCTTGCCCATTTCATTGCGAGTAGGAGCCCTTTTTCGCCATCGCCTGAATCCTGCAAGCATGACCAGAATGAATCCGAATCATTCGCTTCACGATTTTGGGTATCCATCCAGTCGAGGAGTTCTGCCTCGGCATCGATGTCAAAGTTGACTTTCAAGCGCGAGTCTTGCTCAGGCCGGTTAGGCCGCATTGTTCGCTTCTCGAGTCCAGAGTAAAGATCGCTCCAAGGCGTGGAAGCCAATTGGCGCAAACTAGGGACATCAACCAAAAGAACAACGATTTCTAGCCCCATGAATGCGTCTAAGGCAAACCCTTCTTTGAGGCATTCGGCAGGTTCAGAAAACAAAGGAATGGAAAATTTCTGTCTGAAAAGGCAACAGCCTTGAAGAACAGGGCCTGTTCCAAACGAACAGGGGGGTTCGTATGGCGACGATTAAAGAGCAAATCGAAATGATTCGCGCTGAGATTGATAAGACGCAGAAGAACAAGGCTACGAACGCCCACATTGGGAAGTTGAAAGCAAAGATTGCTCAACTAAAACTCAAGGAAGAAAAGGTAGCTGCACATTCGAAAGCGAGTGGAGGTGGCAAAGGATTCGAAGTTAAGAAATCGGGTGATGCGACCGTTTCATTGGTCGGTTTTCCTTCAGTTGGTAAATCTACACTCATCTCCAAAGTAACCGATGCGCATTCCGAAGCAGGCGGATATGCGTTTACAACACTCACCTGTATCCCTGGTGTCATGGAACATAGAGGTGCGAAAATCCAGATTCTGGACTTACCCGGATTGATCAAGGGCGCTGCTGAAGGGAAGGGAAGAGGAAGAGAAATTCTCAATGTTATTCGTTCCTCAGACATGGTTCTCTACATTGTCGATCCGTTTCAGGATGGTCATTTCACTGTCCTGCATCGCGAACTCCACAACTCAGGACTTCGTCTGAATCAACAAAAACCACCTGTCTTCATCAAGCGTGTGGACAAGGGGGGAATCGACGTTCGCACAACAGTTGAACAAACCCATCTCAGTGCAGAAGAGATGGGAGAAATCATTCGATCGTTTGGCTACACCTCTGCAATTGTCACGTTGCGTCAAGATACCACTGCAGAACAAATCGTTGATTGTTTAGCAGGAAACATCGTGTATGAGAAGGCCGTTATTGCGATCAACAAGATTGACATCGCAACTCCAGAAGATATTGAACGAGCCAAATCGGGACTCCCCAGTGATTGGCCCATCATGGAGATTTCAGCCTTCAAAGACATCGGCCTTACAGAATTGAAGGATTTCATTTACGACAATCTTGGATTCATGCGGGTGTTTCTCAAACCACAAGGTCAGGAAGCAGATCTCGATGAACCGCTTATCGTCAAGGATGATTCCACAGTTGAAACAATCTGCAATAAGTTGCATCGTGATTTTGTACGCAAATTTCGATTTGCTCGCATCAAGGGTCCATCTGCAAAATTCGATTGGCAACGTGTTGGCCTTGACCACCAACTCAAGGATGGCGATCTCTTGACCATTGTGGTGAAGCGATGAAACACCTTTGGCAGTATCACAAAGATGTGCTTGGTATAGGCTTAGGTTTGTTTTTCCTGAATGTTGGAATCATGCATTTCACCGATGTGGAATGGTTCACTCCAATCGTACCTGATATACTTCCATTCAGTGCAGAATTCTGGGTCATCATTAGCGGAATTCCCGAGGTTCTCTGTGGTCTATGTCTGATTCTGCCCCGTACACGAATCATCGCAGGAAAAGCAACTGTTGGACTTCTTATCGTTCTCTACTGGGCTAATCTCAATATGTGGATCAACGACATTCCATTGAACGGAAACACATTCCCAGTATGGGCTCATGTTCTTCGTGCACTTGCCCAACTTGGTATGATTGCAATTGCAGCTTATCTTGCTGAATGGATTCCAAGGTCCGTATCAAACGACGATTAGACCCATTCGTCATCACCGTCTTGTCCGTTACGTACACGGATGAAAGCGATGATAAGTACCAATACAGCGATGAGAATTCCAATTTGAACAACATTGTTCGATAATGCTGAAGACTTTTCCTCCTCATCAATTGTATCTACTGAATCATTTGGTCCATTTGGATTGTTGGTGTTCCCGGTGTCCAGATCAATTGTAACGGAGATACTGCTTTCATTCACGTTACCTGATGCATCAGCACTCTTGACCAAAATGACGTACGCGCCATTGGCGTACGCCTCCGTGATGAATTCATGATTCTTCTTTGTCGCAAATGCAACTTCGTGAATGGTCATACCTCCAATCGAAACATGTTCCGTCGCACTTTCAGAGGTGTACCAGGTGATTCGGACACGACCTTCTTCGAGGATTTCTGCATCAAGATTCAGGAGTTCAGGAGGAGTATCATCAACGACATTGCTGGTGTTGAAATACAACACGACTTCTTCTGTTTCGTTTGCACGAATGAACACCCAATACGATGTTCCAACTTCAAGATCGGTCAAGGTTACAGCATGGTCGGTTCCAGAAACGGTTTCGTATACGTTAGTGGTCTGGTCAACAGGCTGTTGGTCAGAAAGAGCATATTGAATCGATGTCGCATCGGAGACGGTTGTCGACCAAGTGATTACTGCACTTGATGATGTGACAGTTTCAACAGATGCTCCGTAAATTTGTTGCGGAATCTCTGGCATTTCGAACCCAGTCAATGTTGCATAGACATGTCCATCAACATCGTATGAGGATAACATTTGTTCTTGCCCAGTGCCATCAAGGATCATGTCAATGATGTTCGGATCGTAATCAATTCCATCATCTGCAGCTGGATTGGAACCACCACCTAACGTCCATGTTGATGGCGTTTCGTCAACATCTCTCCACTTTCCGGTACCAAAGCCATCCTGACTTCCGATAACAATGATGTATCGATAGTTTGGGATGTCATCGCCGATGACATCCTTACTTACGGTGAATGTGATGGTTTTCGTATCAACGTCACCAGATACATCAATTCCCCGAGAGGATGTACTACCGGTCTCTGATTGTACAGCAAAGACCGCTCCTGGTTCACCGGTTCCACTGATTGCAACTTCCCATGCCCATGCATCATCAATACGGGCATTGGCTCCATCAAGCATCTCGGTGGAGCCGTAGGTGGTATCTCCTTGGTCCACGTAGATTTGAACAATTTGATGACTGAATCCATTGCTTAAGCCCCAAATATCTGTCATCTCATCCATCTCAAGAATAAATTGAGCATTCCAAGCACTTTGTCGGATGGTCAATTTTTGAGCATCCCACAATCCACCGTTATTTGGTGTAGCAAAATCACTTGCCAGTGGGTAGATGTAATCACCGTCACCCGTTTCATCCCCGATTGCATCATCAAGTTCGAGCAATGTTACCCACTCTTCAAGATCAGGCAAAACAACTTCTGCAGGAGCAGGTGGCGCCATTTCTTTGTCTTCCCCATCTCCATAAGAAAGAGAATCAGCGAGTGCTGCTACAACTTTGATCCGTGTCGAATAACGAGGAGCGAGTCCAATTTCCGCCCAAGGAATGATAAATTCATAGACATCTTGAACAGCACAACCGCCGAGTGCTGAACTACCACTCAGAACCCATTGCTCTTGATCACCGGTTTTTCCTTTTGCCGTGAAAAGATTCCACTTTGCACGGCCGTCATCCCGTAACGTATCGAAATCAAATGCCACCATGTACTTCGAAGGGAAACTCAGGATTTGGTTTCCATAATAGGTACGGAAATTCGTTTCCGCCTCATTGAAGTTCACGGCATTCGGTTGCATGAAGTAGAGAGCCAAATCAGGAGATTTTCCATCAAGGGACATGTTCTCAAGTTCAGTAATCGTTGTCGCATCTACTCGAACAAATACATTCGAAGCATCGTATCCAACATAGAATTCCTCAATGTTGAACGGGGCACCTTCAACAGGTGCATCATAGCGAGCGGCACCATCCCATTCACCAGGTAATGCAACGCCATCGACCATGGGCTCGATAATGGACGAGGCCGCTGGCGTAGGTACTGCAGGGTTCGTCCAGAGGTCTTGCAAATATGGAGGCAGGTCAAGGTTGACTGCTCGGTAGATGTTGGAAAGATGAACCTTGAACAGAACATCCCAATTCTCATCGTATCCACTGTCTTGGTCGAGGCCGTACCACCAGAACCAATCACTGCCCTCTGCGATATACAACGATTCCCAAGCAGCTTCGAGTCCTGGGTCGTTTGGATTCTCTTCTTCGAAAGCGACCAGTTGTTGTCGGGCTTCAACAAGGCGTTGCCAAGCGAGTGATTCTTCCTCTTCACCGGCCCATGTACGCAGTGTTCCATCAATCCAAGACCCGGTCCCAATCGTTTGGATTTCAGGCAACGTGGGCTCCGTTTCAAGGAATTCTGATGGCGTAGTTGTAACGATGGTCGGATGAGTTGCTAATCGGCTGTACCACTCTGCCATGAAGGGCCGAGCGTTGTCTTGGTGTTGGAATTCGGACATGAACATCCAGTTCTCACCGTCCAATGCTACGGTTAGGAGATGCTCGGAGGGGTCTTCTCCAGCATCAAGTAGTTGCTGTCGAATGTTGTCAAGGTAAGCGATGAAATCAGAAACTGCAGCTTCTGGAGTCATTGTCCCGTACTGGAAAGCAATGCGATCAGAGATGACTCGATCCCTAAAGATCACTGCAACTTCTCCACCATCTGCTCCCGCTACCTTCCATGGTGTTGCAAGGTTTGTGACATCCTCAACATCGATGAGTTCTCCGTTTTGGTTTGTGGACTGTTTCAGAATCTCCTCATCCGTAACCATCCATTCGATTCCAACATCGGTGACCGGTTGGACCATTGCAGGAGAAACGGCTTCTTCACTAGGCCACATTCCAGTAGGTCGGAACCCAAGTTCGTCTTCGAAAAGGTCCATTCCAGTGATGAGGTGATTTTGCACGTCTTCAGGCCAAGCCTCTTTATTGACGCGAATTCCATCTTCCATGGTCCATCCTTCCATCATCAGCAAAGGCATGATTGGATGGTAGTAGGGCGTCGTTGTAAGTTCAACTTGTCCATTTGCAGCAAGTTCGCTATACATTGGCAAAACGTTACCCATATGTGCATGTTGGGCATCGAGAACATAGGTTAAATCACTCAATTCGTAGTTGCCACTCTGCATGAACAAATCGATGAGACCTTGATCGCGATGACTCGAGTTGTAGGTCCCGAGAACATAATCCGGCGAGAACTGATAAAGATACCATAGGACCTGCAAGTCGAGGAAGTCCTGTGGAGGAAGTAAGTCATCGTCCATGATGGTTGCAGGTTTGAGGTTGTGAAGCGTGTTGTCATAGAGCTCCTTGTAGCGTGCACTCGAAGGGTGGAGCCAACCAAGTTTCGGATCATCTTCAGAGACATTGTAAATCCAACCACTGTTCCAGAACGATTGGAATTGCATGGTGTGAAGTTCAAGATCTGTTGCGTTTGGATAGCCTCCTGTTGCCCATGACCTCTTAGCAATATCTGTGTGAACGTCGAGCGTCTCTTGCTCGTGGTAGTCGACAAGTTGCTCAATGAATGAAGGCACCAGATTGTAGGTTACTTTCGTCCCAGTGTCGGCAAGAATCCCTGGTGAGTCAACGTACTCTGTCATAGCATGAACACGGACCCAAGGCATCTCGTACATGCCTGTTAGTTTGTTTTTGTAGTACGGTTGATGTTGATGGAATACGATGGCTAAATTGAGCGCATCGTCGACTTTGCCCGCTGCTGCTGGCTGAATAATTGGAAGCTGATTTGGAGATGTTGCATTGTTTACATTCTCAATATGCCATGCATGTGTGAATGTTTCTGCACCGTTGTTGCTTGCTGGATTTTGACCAGGGAACGATGTCCAGACATTTCCTTCATCCTGCCATTGGGCATACGCCATCACCTCTAGCGACGTTGGAGAGCCAAGTTCCGTCCATGGCAGAGCAAACTCAGTCACCATATTGCCTTCCCATCCAGCATAGAGGTCAACAACGTGACTGCTTTCGACCCACGAACTTCCATCGTAAGAGATGAGTCTGAAGTAGGAATCATCCTCGAGAACAAATCCATAGTCCGCTGCAAATGGGAGCGTATGTGAGAAGCCCCAATCCTTGCTCAGGACTGAACCCTCGATTGAGGTATTGAAGTAGATGAAGAGATCTGCTCCTTCGGATGAGGACTTCCAATCTGTTCCATCCCATCCAATGTAAAGATTGGATGCGTCCCATGTCATGTGCAAATCAATGTTGCTGCTTGACATCAATTCGTCTGCATTCCAATCGGATAAATTGCCATCTACTGCGATGGTTGAGGGCGTCTGAGAGGTGGCGAGACCGCCCATTGTCGATGTTATAAAAAGGAGCGACAAAATCACAGCACTTCTCCGCATGGCTCTACCGTAGATATGATAATTTGAAAGACTTTGCAAGGAAATGATGGAGTCTGGACACGAAAGTGGAATTCTCTGCCATTTGACATCCTTGCCCCAACAGAAGTTATCCGAAGGCTTTCCATTTGTTGATTGGCTTAAGCAGAATGGATTCTCCTATTGGCAAATGTTGCCCCTGACACCTCCTGACAAATATCGTTCGCCATATGCTTCCCCATCGGCGTTTGCAGGATGGACTGAACTCACCGAATCGAAACACAAACAACCAATGGAAGAGGATGGATATTGGTTGAAGGATTGGGCTTTGTTTTGCGCCATCAAAGAGAAACAAGGCGGCAAGCCTTGGTATGAGTGGCCCGAACCACTCAAGAACCGGAATCCGGAGGCGTTGGCTGAGTTTGACGACCTGCTGGAACCACACATCATACAGCAACAGACGTTCACTGCGGAATGGGACGCGTTGAGAACCTATGCGAACAACAACGATATCAAAATGATTGGTGATGTTCCAATTTTCATCGCCCACGACTCAGCCGATGTCTGGGCACATCGTGAGTTATTCCAACTCGACAAGGAAGGCTACCCTACCTACATCGCCGGAGTCCCACCAGACTACTTTAGCGAAACTGGACAAGTTTGGGAAACTGTCCTCTACAACTGGGAGGTGCATAAGAAAGAGGACTGGAGATGGTGGGAAGAACGCATGAAGCGAATGTTTCGCATGTACGATGTCGTGCGCATCGATCATTTTCGTGGTTTCCATTCCAATTGGGCCATCCCGTACCCAGAAGATGTTGCAACAAATGGCCATTGGCAGAAAGGCCCTGGGGACAAATTGTTTGACCATATCATGTCCCTTGTCTCATCTCCAGACCAAATCATTGCAGAAGATTTGGGTATTATTCCAAAGGATGTCATTGAATTCCGTCAACGTCACAAACTACGTGGCATGAGTGTTCTTCAATTCGGGTTTTCGAACGACATCAAAACGAACCCTCATCATCCACACAACGTCAAAGAGGATCAGATTGTATACACTGGCACACACGACAACAACACTGCTGAAGGATGGTTCGCCTCTGCATCTGATGATGAGCAGAAACAGGTTCGTTTACTTGCAGTTGAAGGCGAGACGGTCTCTCAGACGTTGATTCGCCTAGCACAATCAACGCAATCACCAATTTCCATCATTCCTCTTCAAGATTATCTTGGTTTAGGTGAAGTAGGGCGGATGAATGTTCCAGGTCAAAAAGGTAAGAATTGGTCATGGAAATTTACTTGGCAAGAACTCGAAAGGTGAGGCAAGCAACAAAGAACTCATAACCTAATTTTGCGAGCATACCGCATGCCTGTGGTGGGGTATTTTACAGCCGAGATTGGGCTCTGGTCCGAACTTCACACATACTCTGGTGGATTAGGAGTTCTCGCAGGCGATCACGTTAAATCCGCAGCTGACGCTGGCATCCCTCTTGTTGGCGTGACACTTCTTTACCACCAAGGCTACGCTCGTCAACACATCGATAACAACGGCATCCAGACCGAAACGTTTCCCGAATTTGATCCTAGTAAACACTTGACAAAAACAGACATGACCATTGCTCTGAAACTCGATGGTCAAACACTGTCGGCTCACGTTTGGAAGGCAGATATCGTTGGCCAATCAGGACACATCGTCCCTGTGTATTTCATCGATACGCGTCATGAAGCGAATACTTCAGAACACCAGGACCTATCATCAAGACTCTACGGCGGAGGAGATGACATGCGCATCCGTCAAGAGTACGTTCTCGGCGTTGGTGGCGTTCAGTTGTTTGATCATCTTAATGTTGATATGCAAGGCCTGCATTTGAACGAAGGACATTGCACCTTCGCAATGCTCGAACTGTTGAATCGAGGATGGAGCAGGGAAGAGTTAGCCAAACGTAGCCTTTTCACGACACACACTCCAGTGCCAGCCGGTCACGATCGTTTCGATTGGTCCTTGGTCGAACAGGTCGTTGGCGATATTTTACCAGAAGATGCACGAACATTGGTTCGAAATGCAGGAGATTCAGAGCAAGGCATCCGGTGTTCAATGTCTCATCTTGCCGTTGCCCTTTCAACATCGGTGAACGCTGTATCAAAATTGAACGCTGATGTTGCTATGACCATGTTTGATGAACAAGTGATTCAACCGATTACAAACGGTGTTCATCACATCACGTGGACATCACCTGTCATGGCTTCATTCTTCGATCAACACCTGAACGGTTGGAGAACACATCCAGAATCGATTGTCAATGCCAAGACGTTGCCGACTCAGGAGCTTAATGATGCGCGGGCGATATCCCGTCAACAACTACGCGATTATGTCCATTCAACAACTGGAGTTGAACTCTCACCCGAGCGATTGACAATTGGATTTGCTCGAAGGTTTGCAACCTACAAGCGGGCGAATCTCGTGTTCAAAGA
The DNA here is from genome assembly GCA_964227855.1 of Salipiger bermudensis. Taxonomy (GTDB): domain Archaea; phylum Thermoplasmatota; class Poseidoniia; order Poseidoniales; family Poseidoniaceae; genus MGIIa-L2. The sequence continues at coordinate 14,996 of CAXQWT010000006.1, forward strand.
TCTGGAACGATTGCGCAAGATTGGAGCAGGAAGAATTCAATTCGTCTTTTCCGGAAAGGCCCATCCAAGAGACAAAGGCGGGAAACAGTTGATTCGAGACATTTTCAATTCAGCCGAGCAAATTGTTGATGAAATTCCAGTTGCTTTCATCGAAAATTACGACATGCATACCGGATTGATGATGACCAGTGGTGTTGACATTTGGCTCAACAATCCAATTCGCCCCATGGAGGCGTCCGGAACATCTGGCATGAAAGCCGCCATGAACGGTGTTCCAAACTGCTCCATTCTCGATGGATGGTGGCCAGAAGCTTGCATCCATGGCGTAAATGGATGGGCAATTGGGAATGCGGAAGATGACCGTAATGATGACAGAGATGCAGAAAACATCTACAACGTGCTTGAGCATGATGTTCTTCCATTGTGGGAGGAGGAAGGGAATGGCTGGTCGGATATGATGAAAGCAAGCATCGCTGCATCAGCAGGTTTTACTGGTCAAAGAATGATTCAAGATTATCTTGAATTCTACAATCAATTCTCGTGATCGTCCAAATCGATTTCAAACGAGTCATCTTCTTGCAATCCTTTGCTTCTTCCAGAGAAACCAAGGAAGAGGGCTGCTACAACGATTCCTCCTATCAACAATGTTCGTGTAAGTGTTACAGCAGACGACTTTGAATCCGATGTTTCCGTACTTTCACATTGAGCGCAATCCATAACTGGACAAGACTGATTCGCAGGATGCTCGAAGGTAGCACCGCAACAACCCTCACAGGTTTGCATGCCAGTTTCGTTGTTCACGGTATTGTTTTGGGTATTCGCCTCGTAACCCACTTGAATGCTGGTCATGTTTTCGGCCAACTTCTGACCGTCATCTGCGCTGTACAACACAGCCTGGAACACGTACGTCCCGTTGGCAAGTCCGTTCAGGTGGATGTCGTCCATCATGCTGGTGTTCATGGCCGTCCAGGAGAGGTTATCCAGTGCAAAAATCATTGAGCCGTTACCAAGCGTGTACGCCATTGTGTAATTACTGCCAAGTGTTAGGTTGGTGGCTTCTGGAGCAAGGTACACACTTGTGCCGGAGAGCCAAACCGGCTCCCCATCAATCATGAAGTAGCCACCGGAGTACAGCATAACCCGCTCGCTACCCGTGGGGGCGATGGTGTTGTTCTCCTCACTCGGTTCATCGAAGGTGCACGAACCATCGTCCTGAGTTGCTTCATCGTTGTAATTGGTTGCTGTCTCGTCAGTGCAACCCAACACCGGTACCGGTGGATAAGTGCAACTGTTGTCGTCTTCAGTCGCTTCAGGATTGTAGTTATCAGCAGAAGAATCTGTACACCCAAGGATGGTCGTGTTCTCCCCAGTGTTGTTGTTTGGTGGGTTCGTATTTTGAACATTCAACTCAATCACAGTCACCGAATGTGCACCAACCGAAAGTTGTCCTGATACGAGCGTAGCGTCACCAAATCGCACCGTGTCGTTAGCTTCGAAGCCACTAACCTGTGTAGGGCCGCCTCGGTTCAAGACAACAGACATGATCTGGTCATCATGTGTCATGTTGTAAACGAGAAGATTCGACATTGCCAGTCGTGTGCTGTATTCGCCACGTTGCAATGCAATGGATTCTGAACGTAAGTTACCAAGTTCGGAGATGTTTTCAAACAATTGAGATTCCATTGAACTCCACGAACTTTCATTACGATACATATGGCGATTGTCGGGGTCTGCACCGCCGTACTCGCCATACTCATCTCCGTAGTAGAGCAATGGTGCACCAGGAGTCGTTAGGAGCCAGCCGTAGGCTTGCATTGCCGCATTGTAAGCAGAAATGTCGCCGGGTTGCCCAGGCACTCCGTCCTCAACCCATTGATTGAATGCATCATTGGTGCCCGTATCGGCACGGCTAGTCAGTCGAGGAACATCATGGCTACCGACATACGGTACCATTGTAGAACCTTCAACGTATTGATCCTGACTTCGGTTTGTCCAGTAATCCAAGTGCTGATAATTCTCGTTACCTGAAACAAAGACATTGTCAACGACCGCATGATAAAGCACAAAATCTGCTTGCCCATCCAACCCATCCGGACCCATGTAAGCGTTGATCGTCCCATATTGTTCCTGATTATCAACGAGTGAATGACCTGCCCATCCCATCGCAGTCTCCCCTTTGAGATAATAATCGGTCCCAACTGTTTCGAAGCGCTTATTCACTTGAGATACCAAGTTTCTTGTTGCCAAATCTTCGACATGCTTGACTGCATCAATGCGGAGGCCGTCTAGATCGTAGGTTTCCAACCACCACAATGCATCATCGATGAATTGCTCCGAAGCATCTCGAATCTTCCAGTTAACATCTGGCATGTAAGATGTAAATTGGCAATCCAAGCGATGCTCGGTCCAATCACAATTCGAAGTACCGCAGATACAACCAGCATTGAACCATTCCGGATTTTCTTCATAATAGGTATGCTGCTCGTGAACGTGGTTAACTACGAAATCCATCATGACTCGAATGTCACGATCGTGAGCTGCTTCGACCAAAGCCTGGAGTTCTGCTTCAGTTCCAAGTTTAGGTTCAATTCCCCTCGGTTCCGTTGGCCAATATCCATGAAAAGCAGAAACGTCATGGACGCCATCGGCAGCCTTTCCTGTTCCTTCAGCAGCCGTATTGAACGGAGAGAGCCAAAGTGCTCCAACGCCCAATTCATCAAAATAACCGGATTCGATCATTTGCGTAACGCCGGCAAAATCCCCACCTTTCCAATCTGCCCCTTGGGCTGCACCGGTTAATGGCTCATCGTTTGAGGCGTTCCCGTTAACGAAACGGTCTGTCATGACCATGTAGATCAAGGCGTCTTGCCATTCAAAATCAGCACTTTGGCCAGTCCAAAATGGAACGAGTAAGTCATAAGCAGGATTTCCATCAACATCAAAACCATCGATCTTCAGCGTGTGCTTACCATCTTCCAATCCACTCACATCGTAGGTCCAGGTGAGTTGTTGGGCATCCCAAACTGCTCCTGAGATTGCGGAAGGTGTAGCACTGATAGCAGCACCTGATGATCCTGGATGATACGTCACAACAAGAGATTGAGCAACGAGTTCTGCACTAAAATGGGGGCGTGTGTGATCACGAACACGGACGAGTGAATTTTCGATTTCACCACAGTACGAACGTTCTGGATTCATTGGGTCAAAAATATACTGTCCATCAACAATGAATTTGTAACAATACAATCCTTCCTGAAGCTCAACATCAGCGGTCCAAATGCCGTTTTCATCAACCATGGGAACGGGGTCGCTCCAGTTCCATTCACCAACAAGGGATACCTCGGTTGCAAAACCCTTGAATGAGAACGAAGTCATTGGTGATGTCATGTGAGATGATGCCCGCACATCGTTTGAAGACAGTGGGGAAAAAACAACGAGAATCATCAAGAGAATCAAAATTCGTGCAACTGTCTTCATTCCTGCCCCTCCGTTTGCGAAGGTTGTTTGAACAACGAATTCGCCGTATCGACCAAATCATCAATGTGTTTGCACAGGAATGAGCGAACAAATTCATTCGCAGGATTGTGGTAAGCATCCAATGGAGCACAATGTTGCTGCAGTTCACCTTTGTCAAGAATCGCAATCCTGTCTGCAAGTGTCATCGCTTCGATTTGATCGTGTGTGACGTAGATGGTCGTGGTTCCGAGTTCATCGTGTAAACGACGAATCTCGTTCCTCATTTGGTGTCGTAGTTCTGCATCAAGATTGGAAAGAGGTTCGTCCATCAAGAGGACCTTTGGCCTTCGTACCAAAGCGCGACCAAGTGCAACACGTTGTCGTTGACCACCACTCAATTCCTTTGGCTTCTTGTCAAGATGGCCATCAAGTTCCAACAATTGAGCAATTTCTTTGACACGGTTCGAAATCTCATCAGCATCCAATTTTTCAGTTCCCTTCATCATCCTCAAACCGAAGGAAAGATTGTCACGAATGGACATGTGAGGATAGAGAGCATACGATTGGAAGACCATTCCAAGACCCCGTGCCCCAGCAGGAAGATGATTCACTTTCATCCCATCAATACGAACGTCTCCATCGGTGACGTCCTCAAGTCCAGCAAGCATCCGCAGGGTGGTCGACTTACCACATCCAGACGGGCCAAGAAGAACCAGGAATTCTTTGTCTTTGATGTCCAAGGTCAAATCCTTGACAGCTTGAAATCCATCATCATACTGTTTGTTCACGTTCTCAAATTCTACACTAACCATATGCTCACCCTTTGACGCCACCTGCCGATAATCCATCGATCAAGAATTTCTGGAAGAAAAGGAACAACAAAGCCACTGGCAGGCTCACCAACAAACTGGCCGCAGCGAAATCGCCCCATGCTTGCCCTGTTGAAGAAATAAGTGAAGCCAATCCAACCGGTAACGTGTACATATCGTTCGATGTGTTGAACGTCAAGGCGAGTAGGAACTCATTCCAAGCAGCTAAGAAACTGAATAGGGCTGTCACAGCGATGGCCGGTGTCGACAATGGTAACACAACTTTTGTGAACACTTGGAATTGATTGCATCCATCGAGAGCAGCGGCCTCCTCAAGTTCCCGCGGTATGGTATCAAAGAATCCTTTCAGCATCCAGACACATAGTGGCAGTGCTGTCACACAGTACGCGAGGATGAGGCCCAAATGAGAGTTCAGGAGTCCTAGCGTCTTCATCACCAAGAAGTATGGAACGAGAATGATAATCCCCGGGAACATTTGCACCAACAGGAAGGAAAACATCGAAACATCACGACCGGTGAACTTGTAGCGACTAAATGCATAACCAGCAGGAATGGCAATGAACAAACCAAGAAGAGCAGTTCCGATACTGACAATGAGGGAATTCGTCAACCAGGTCCAGAACGAATCCCCATTGAGAATTTTTGAGAAATGTTCCGTGGTGAATGAATCGCCTATCTGCCCGCCGAGAGCATTACCTTCAGAGAAGGCAATATCGATGATCCAAATCAATGGAATTACGGTGACGGCAACGAAATGAAGCAGCGTAATGTGTGTCGAGGTGGCATGGAATGTTTTGTTCAAGGCAGCATTTCTCATCAGGCCGTATTCAATAGCTGAATCGGAAAGTTTCCTCGACGTCCAAACCGTAACAGGACGTCCAGACAACCAGTACAATGTCAGACCTGATGGGATAAAACTCCAGCAATGAATCCAGATGTTGAATACTGTCAATTCAATTCGGAGGAATCGATATACTGCAATGCCAAGAAGAATTGCACTCAAGACGAGACTGATGTTTCTGCGAACATGATCATTGACATTCGGGAGCGATGCTCGTAGGGCTGCAAAGAGAAGACAAGATAGGATTCCGAGAAGCAGCAAATCCGACTCAGCTCTTAGATAATCAACGGTCAAAAGAAGCACATTGACGAGGAAGGCTGCAACAAGCCATCGCCTCAGCATCACAATCTCAACCGGCACGTACCACCAACGCATCTCACTAGAATCAGTCATGCTACTGCCTCCGTAGCATTGGTTTGTTTCATGTATCGCCAAGAGAATGCAAACAGCATCAGGAAGATAATCACCGACCATGCTGCTGCTACACCATAAGCGCCTTCTCTAAACGCAACATCATAGACATATGTGATCAGAATGTCGGTCTGACCAGGTTGGCCAAAGTACAGATTAGGCCCCCCATCGGTCATCAAATAAATCACGTTGAACATGTTGAACGTCCAGATAAATCCTAGAAGTGTGAGCGGAATGAGTGCACTTCTCAAGTTTGGCAACGTTAGATGTCGGAACGCTGCCCATCCTACTACACCATCAAGTTCAGCTGCCTCGTACATGTTCTTTGGAATGGATTGCAATGCTCCACTGATGGACATCATCATGAACGGCACTCCCAACCAGATGTTGACGAGGATAACGATGATCTGCGCACCGGTAGGATCGGAAAGGAAGTCGATGTTGGTACCCAGCAAATCGTTCACAAATCCATCGGGCTGGAACATGCCTCTCCAAACGAGAACGGAGATGTACGAAGGAACCGCCCAAGGCAGCAACAAGAGCGTTCGATAAGCAACCTTGCCACGAATACGACTTCGATGCAACATGTTGGCGAGGAACAATCCAATACCGATGTGAGCAGAGACATTGACAACAGTCCAAACCAGTGTGAACAACGTGACTCGAAGGAAGCCATCAGCGGAAAACACTTCGAAGAAATTGTCGAGACCAATGAACGATTGATCACCAAGCTGGGTCTGATTAGCATCAGTAAAAGCAAGCCAGAAACCGTACAAAACAGGATAGAAGGTTAAAATCGCCAAGGACAAAAGTGCAGGTGCGATGTAGAAATGAGCAAGTTTGGATTTTGTCCGTCCAAGTTTTGTATCGTTCCATTTTGCAAAACTGAGCAGGGCAATGAGAGAGAGTACGATGGCTCCAAGTGCAAACATGACAGGAGACGTATTTCCTGCTTCAGGTCGTTCATCTGCTACGCTCGTACGTTCGGTCGACGAATAAATCAACACATCATCAGCAAAGACCTCGATGAGATGATCCTGTTCGGGAACCATACCAGTGAGCCCACATTGAATCAATTGTGCATTTTCAGAAGCGATTCGACGTTGCCCTTCCTGAAGCAATTCAATTGTCCCGTCTGTACATGAATCGTATCCGAGAAGTGATCCAATGCTTGAAGATTCAACAAGAACTTCAGTATGAAGTTCGCCATCAACGACGATGTCATAAGAAGTCGCATTGGTCAATTCAAACTCGATAGTAATGGTTCGATATCCTTCAGATAGTGGATACGGCTCCGCACGAGAAATGGAATCCATTTGCTCCTCAAGTTGCTGATTGGCGCCTGACAATGCGTCTTCTGCGGTTGCAATTCCTGAGTACGCTTGTTCAAAGGCGGTTGACAAGGGGTCGTAAACAAGCGACATTGCTCTTGTTGTTGGAGCTGGTGTTCCTTCCTTAGTTTGTTCAAGAAAACCTGACAGAACATCGTCTCCAATAATTTCAGCATCAAACTCAAGAGCTACATGTGTCGGCATCGTGTAGGTTTCAACTGCAAACTCTTTCTGGACATCTTCAGATGAAAGCCAAAGTGCAAGTTCTGTTGCAGCAACCTTGTTGGGGCTTTGCTTGCTAACAGTCCAACCCTTGTAGGTCACGAGTGGTGACATTCGTTCTCCTGAACTTTCAACAAGTGGCAATAACGTTTGGCCGATGTTCAAACGACTTGCTTCATACGTAGCCCAATTCCATGGCCCATCGAAAATCATCGCGGCTTTTGAGGAAATAAACTGATTCTTCATCCCTTCAATCTGTGTACCAGTTGCAACAACACCATGCTCCAATTCCAAGTCCAACATCCACTGCATCGCTTCACTTGAGCCATTGGAATTGAGTGTTGGCTCACCATTTTCATCAAAAAGTGAACCACCAAATCCTTCCTGAATAGGGAACCACCAGTATGCGGTCTTGATTGGAATCGCAAGTCCTTGCACATCTTGGTAGGTGAGTAACTCAGCAGCATCCAACAGATCTTGTTCCGTCCAGGTTTCATCCGGATAGTCAAGCCCTTGAGCGTCAAACAGTGCTTTGTTGAATATGAGTGAAAGGCAATCTTGGCTCGCAGGTATTCCGTACAATGCATCACCATAACGCATCGCCTGCAATGCACGTTCCTCAAAGATGGCTCGATCTTGTGGAGTCAAGTGAGGCCGCAAGTCTTCCAAGAGTGGAAAGCCATCAACACGAACCTCCCCAATTGCCCCTAGTTGATCGCTTGAAAGTCGCATCAAGTCTGGTGCTTGACCTCCCTGAGCCGCTGTCATGAACAATTGATCGGCGTTTCCGAACGGAACCATGGTCACATCAACAGTTACATTTGGATGCGCAGATTCAAAGGAAGCTATCGAGTTGAGAAATACTTCTTCCTCTTTACTTTCTGCTGCAAAGGTATGCCAAACCTCGAGGACGACATCTCCATTTAACGCAGCCAACTCTGAATCCTGTTGGCTGTTTCCAAGACAACCTGATAAGAAAATCATCGAAAAAAGGACAATCGCAAGGAATTGCTTCCGATAGGATGTACCTCCAACCATCCCTTGCATGTTTCGGCCTTGAATTACGCCGACTTAAACGCCACGGAGATGCTCTGAACAATTCACTTTGGATTATGGAATGCAATCGGTAATTGCCCTAACTGCATCCATTCCAGGTAAAGCAAACCCTTCATCTCCATCCGTGCTGCTTGACGCCAACGTTTTCTCATGGTTCGTTCGGCTTCACGACTCGGTATTGGAGCAGGAGAAAATTTGCAATTCAAGGCCTCGGATTCGGGTATTGGTGAATCTTCCCATTCGACCCCCCACAGAATCAACCAATCTGGTGGGGCAACTCCAAAATCAACTTCAATGTCTGGACGATCAATGGCTTGTTGTACATCCTTAGAAGTAATTTCACCTAACGACAAAAGATGGAGGGCCATTGCTGTCCTTCGAACCTGGTTCCAGAGGAATGCTTCACCAATGATTTCGAATCCAATTGTTCGGCCATCAACAATCCAAGGCGTGCATGAAAGAATTGTCCGAATCGGATTCTTGCCAGGTTCCAAACGAGCAAAATTCCTAGCATCATAGGTCCCTTCAAACAATTTTAACCACTCCATAAAGACCTCACCGGGGTCTTTCCAAAATTCAATTCCTTCCAATCGATATCGATAAATTCGGTGCAAAGCCACTCGAGGATTCCAATCCATGTCCACTTCACGAACATCGAGGAATGAAATTTCATCTGGGAGTAAGTCATCCACTGCACGAACAAATTTTCGCGGCGTTATGCTGTCCCATAGAGACTTTGCAATACGAACTGTCCCTCCATTCAATCGAACATGAACACCTGCGTCAGTTCGACTCGAGAGAACGAGATTGTGTTCGTCTTCACTCTTCGAAATCCATCCAAGCTTCTGAAATGCGTGGATAAGTTCACCTTGAACGGTTCGCACATCGGGTTGAATTTGGCTACCATGAAAGGCATCGCCTAGGTAGCCAATGCGGAAATGCAGACGGGTTTCTGCATCCGACATACGTTAGCCTCAATCATCAGAAGTAAGGATCTTCGCTGCTTCTTCAGGAGAGTAACCGAGCCCCCCGACGGCCCAAACAAGTGCTTGCTTAACCCATGGCTGGACCATGGGATTTGCCTTTTCTGGATCGATGACTTCGATTGTATCAACAATGTTTCGAGCAGCCATGTAAAGAACATCATCCGTAGGGATATCTGCCATTTCGAGGCGTCGACTGTATCGCTGGAACTCCTTAACGGCCTGCGGGACACGGCGGCACTCAAGTGCAAATGATGCAAAATCAGCAATGAATTCATCGTTTTCTTCATCAAGTTCCATGGCCTTCTTGTATGCCATCATGATCTTTGTTCCTGGAACAACGTCATCTTGTTCTTCCGTATTGAGCATGTTTGCGAATTCAGCAAAGGTATGTTGTAGGATAGCATTGTCGCGGTTTGAGCGAAGTTTTCCATCCAGATTTTCTACTGCTCCCTTAAGGTCGCCTGCTCGGAACAATTCCATCGCTTCAGCCATTACATCGTCGCTCATGTTTCTCTCTCCGGTCCTCCCAAAATTTTGGGGTTCTTGAACACAACGGTTCATTCTTGTCCTTCGTTTTGTTGAGTCAGAATGTCTGCAAGATTATCCAATTTGGTTGACTGGCTGTGCTTTTTGTGCATCTCGTTGAGCAACGTCTTGGTATCTTCCCAACCTCGAATCTTGTAGAAACAATGCTTTGGATCTGGTCGAACGGTTCGAATGGTTCGCTGATAAAACATGAGAGCGAAAAACGACTTGAGCAAACTCTTACCTGCCTTTTCGATGGATGTATCGTTTTCCTTATCAGGTAAGTTCGGAGAAACGCCAACACTTCCACCAACAGACTCCTCGACAATACCAACGCCTGAATCAGTAAGAATGGTCAATGTAGCAAATCCAGTCATGGTTCCAAAGGGGGTGCGTTCGACTTGAACCTCCGAAATTCGATCAAAGAGGATTCGGCGGTGTGCACGACTGAGCAAGAATGCGTGCTTGAAAATCACAGCATTGCTTGTAATTGCATAATCGAAACTTCGTTGATAATAGAAGACGAGAGCCCAAAATGTCAACGTGAGGGCCAACCCTGAAACAAGGAAATTGTACTTCAAACCGAGGAACGGTTCTACATCGGCATCCGAAAACAGATCACGGATTAAGGCGATGAATCCATCGATTTGAATCAAAACTGGGAGGAGCGTTGCGAGGAGCAACCAGATGGTTACCCACTTTCCAGAGGTCGATGTGTTTAGCATTCGATTGAACCATGTAATGACCCCCATAACCAATACGAAACCGAAAGGTAGCTTCGATCCTCCCAACTCCATCAGCCATACAATGAATTTTGCAATGCCCCCCGAATCATCGTTGAGCAGGGAATCGGGTTTCCAGAAAAGCATGTGAACGCCGAAAACAATCAAACCAAGCACGTACATGCTCATGAATCCCACCGGACTTGGAGATTTGGTAAGCAGAACTTCCTCACCTTCGATGAGTTTGAATCGATTTTTCATTGCTTCTTCATTCGATACTTTCTCTGCGGCTTGAGCCTCTACATCTTCGGTAATTTCGGGTTCGTCGGTTTGAACTTCTTCATCACTCATCCAGTTGCACCAGATACTTCTCGACGCACAAGCACATAAGCCCTTTGCCGTTGAAGGTTGTCTGATTGCATCATTTTACTAATGCAAGAGACCCCAACTGTGTTCTGCATTACCACGTATCCAATCGTACATGCCCACATCTCTCACTCCATGTTCATCCGTTATTGTGAGCGATTCTACTTCAAGTGGATATTCGTTGTAGGTCAGATGCGACCATATTCCACCACGAGTGGGTTGATGAAAATCCCAATAGGCCCGAGCAATCGCTCGAACTGTAACACGGATCGATGTTCGGCCGTTTTCGAGTTCTACATGGAAACGTGGTAAATTGTTTTCCTGGCGTTCTTTTACAACACGAACACGCTTGAAGCGTTCGCTTCTTCCATGCAAAGCATCGTGAAAAAGACCACCTTGGCTTACAGCGATGTGTGAAACATCGCGCCGCTTCCACTCGCGTTGGTCGCGACTGAGAATGGTCGTTGAAAGATGTGGCAGGAACCAGTCAAGATAGGACCCGTCTGCAAAGTGAAGAACCCCCCAATACCAAGGAACACTCGGTGCCTGAACACAGACCTTTTGGAAGTAAGCAGTTCCGTTCACTTCTGCTCCATCGATGGTTCCTTTTGCTCTTGTTCCATGAAGTCGAAGGATATCGTATCCGAGTGAACCAAGGTAGGTCGCTGTCGCCTCTCTTGCGGTTGACATCGCAGGATTCCAGGGGGTCATTTTCAGACGAATCGATTGGATGGCATCATGCTGCAGGTCCAAATTAAGCCAAAACTGAGATCGGTCGGCAAGCATGCCCATGGAGCAATCCCCCTCTAGCAACGGTACAACTGCCCCACCACCTTGGCCTTCCTTGCCAGGCCAAGAACGGTGATTGGAAGGGACCACGACCATATCGCAAACTTTTGCAATAATTTCATCGTGCATAACGGACCCATCAAACCACCAAGCGCAAACCATTCCATCGATTTGAATAGCACCCTCGTCGTCGAAACCTGGGGTACCTTTTGGTCTCCATTCAACATCGTTGATGTGAACGACATCATTCTCTTTGGTAGACCATAGAACCATCAATTGTTTCCCGGCCATTGGGTGCTCGTCATCATCGATCATCACAAGCCACCACCACCAATCCCAAGTAAGGTGTTGAATCGGTGGACGCTGATTCAACGTCCACAGCGTAGAAAAGTCACCAGCAAAGGAGTCCATATTATCCCTCAAACAATCTCTTTTGATTTGAAAATCAATTGGCCAATGAACCAGAAGAACGTGGCCTGTGCAAGAAGCACAATAATCGAAACAACCATTGTAGCATATGGCCCCATCCCTAGGCCGAGATCGGATTGAGCCCATTCCAGTGCATTGTATCCAGGAAGCTCATTTCCACCGATGAAGAAGAAGGACCCGTCGTTGTAGCCCCCTGCCCAAGATCCAGCTTCAGTAAACATTGCCATATCAGGCCAGACAAGATACGCACCTGAATCGATAATACTCATAGACCAACCAACGATCGACATTCTCAGGAAACTCGATTCTGGCACAGACATCGAAAGAAGTGCCATTCCAAGTTCCCATGCCGCGATGGGTAAGGCAAGGATGATTCCGTATTTCCATAGCACCCCTAAGAATGCAAAGAGCATACCGTAAACAAGCGTGGCGAGTAACGCTGCAATGAGAATCGAAAACCAGACCCCTAGGTCTGCAAATCGGAAGAATTGGTCCCCAGGCCCCATGAATCCTGAGACCAAAGCAAGGATTGTACAGACGACGAGAAGGTACGGCCAAACAATTGCAAGGTATCCGAGCATGCGGTAAAGGAAAATTTCACCACGAGCTATCGGTTTTGCTGTCATGTATTGCATTGTTCCTGATGTCATCTCATCTCGAATGAGACCTGTTGCGAGAAACAGTGGGATAAAGATGCTTAACAAGAAGACAAATCCAAGTTTTCCGATTCCGAGGATAAACGCTCGATGTTGGGCTTCCTTCCCATACCGTTCTTCATCTGGATCTTCATCGACGTATGGATCGGCATACACGAAATACGAACCACTGGTCGCATCATAAACCAAAACAATGTTGCAAGGAATTCCGTCTCCATTGTCATCTTTTTGGCTTGGAAGAAGGGATGAATCCGTGCAATCTCCGTCATTGTCGTATCCTGTTTTGACAGTGGAAGCATCCGAATAATCCCAATCGTAATCATCCTCGTTGATGTACATCGATGCCGGTTCAGGTTCGACAGGAGGCGACAGCAGGCCCGGGTGAGAAAAGGCATCATTTACGTCCGTACCGTATTTGATTTCCTGACCGTTCACGTATCCATCGCCATCCCAATCAAACGAATCTCCGTCGTTATCGATGGCTTCAATATCGCTGTTCATAGCATCGATGTAAAAGAGAAGAACAACGGAGATTGCAAGGAATCCCACGCCCAAAACAACCCATGTTGACAAACGTGTTCGATACTGACGCATCGTAAATTCAGCGATTGCTGTTGCCTTACGGTCAAGAGAAGTCCAAATGGTTTCACCACGTTTTTTCTCCATCATCGATAACCTCCAGTCAGGTACCCAAGAATCGATTGCAGGTCATCATCTGGATTGTTGATAACCATTACGTCGTGTTCATTGTCAACAATAATTTTTGGCAGACGCTTGTGAAATTCTCCCAAATGGTGTGTGAAAATTTTCAATTTCGTTGGGCTTGGGAACTGCAAGCCATGGACCACATCGAGGCTCAACACATCCTTTGCTAATGATTTTGCATCGCTACAATCGATTTCGATGGTATGAGGAATGTTGTCCAATTGTTCCCGAATTGCATGTAGATTACCGATCGCCAACAACCTTCCTTGATGCAAAATAACAATCTGCTCGGTGATTCGCTCAATTTCGGAGAGAATGTGGCTGCTCAAGAGGACGGTTCGTCCCATTCGCCCAAGTTCACGAATAACGTTCATGATGGTTGTTCGTGCGAGCGGGTCGCAACCTTGGAGTGGTTCATCGAGAATGATGAGGTCGGGATCGTTGACCAATGCATGAGCAATCTTTGCCCGTTGACGCATCCCCTTGGAATACCGTCCGATTTTCTTGTGCATAACATCGGTTAAACCCACGAATTCAAGCACGCGCTCTGCCTCTTTTTTGGCCTCATCCCTGGTCAACCCATGAAGTCGGGCAAACGTAGAAACAAACTCATGAGCAGTCATCCAATCGTGCATGTTCTCGTTTTCGGGAACGTAGCCCACCCGAGCATAAGGAGCAGGATTCTTCCATGGATTTGTGCCAAACAAACGAACTTCCCCCTGCGTTGGTTGGAGTTTCCCCATCAGCAGTTTGAACAACGTAGATTTTCCAGCTCCATTGAGCCCGAGGATTCCTGTAACGCCGCCACTAAGCGCAAGTGAAATACCTGCAATTGCTTGGTATCTGCCGTAGGTTTTCCCGACATTGTTGAACATAACAACAGGGGCTTGTGGTTGAGGCACCCATTGTTTCTCGTGGGCTTTGCCTTCTTGTGCCAGATCAGGAATCATTCACGAGTCACCTCCATGGATGAAACACGAACACTGAGCACATAGAGCGAAATCGCATTGATGGCGACCACGGATGCAAGTGACCAAATCCACGGATGGTCATAGACAACATTGGTCCCTATCAGGGCTTGACCAACGTGTGCAACGGAGTCGTACGGCGAGATGAGGTAAAGTATGGAGCGATCAAACAATCCCTCAACGATTGCTGCAAGTGTTTTGGTCCCCAAGAGAAGGGCAAGCAGAGCAATTCCTGGGAAGAATTTTCCTCGGGAAACAGAAGAGAGTGCCAAACCGATGCTCGTGTAGGTGACGACCAAGAGCAATCCACAAAAGACGGTGGTTAGGAACAATGGAAAAGTATCCAAAATCCAAGCCCATCCACGACCCATTGCCAAGATGTCAACAAAGTAGTAGAGGAAGAGAGTACCAATAATGATGAATGCTTGAATTGTTGCAACTGCAAGATACTTCATTCCAACGTAATCGAAGCGGTTAATGGGTCTTGAAAAGTACAAAGCACTTGTTCCATTTGATCGATCTTCAGAAATAACGCCACCTACAAGCAATGCGGCAACAAGTGGGTAATACAACATGTTTCTCGGGAAGAATCCAAGGATGTGCCCATAGAGGTTGTTACGCCCAACCCCCCACAGTTCGTACAAACCAGGCTCGCCAATAACGGCGAACAAGAGAGTCAAGGCCACATCGGTCATCGATGCAATCAAGACAAAGATGAGCACGAGTTTTGTTGGAACTCCCCAGGGGCGATGTCCTTTTCGAACAATTCCAAGAACGTGGTGGCGAAAAATAGCCCAATTGCGCATCCATCGTGGATTTAAGTTGCCTTCCCAAGGGACATAGACCTGTTCGAAGACTTGCCCTGTTTGAGCAACTGGCTGTGCCACACTTGCTTGGTCAGTTGCTTCAGAACCCCATGCAGCATCCATTCTACTCTTCCCAGTGACGGGTGTAGAAGCATCTATGGTCGATTCATCGGTCATGCACCCGAACCTCCCATCGATTCAGGAGCATCCACTTTACGAGCCTCCGCAGGTGACGCGAGCAAATCTTCACTCGACTTCACACCGTAACCAAATCGCTCCATAATGACGATAAAGAGATCTTCAAGTGAGGCTTCATATTCGTGCATACGGCGAACCTGTGCCCCGGTTTCTGCTGCACACTTGAGAATTCGATGAGTTGTTTTTTCTCCATCATGGCGAATACGCATCATCCTACCCTCCCGTCGGACATCAAGTCCTTCCCTTCCAAGTGCTTGTTCAAGTTCAGCCGCCATTCCCCAAACGTGAATTTCAATCTCACGATCAATGGCTTTCAAGTCATCAATCCGACCTTGGGCCGCTAGTTTTCCCTTATGCAACAACACAATGTTCTGGCAGACTCGCTCAACATCATCCATCAGGTGACTGGCCATAAGGACCGAACGATTTCCTGCATTGACCATGTTTGATAGCGTGGTCAACATAGCATTCCGTGCATCCGCATCGAGACCGTTCGATGGTTCATCAGCAATGATCAGTTGAGGATCGTGGATGATGGAACAAGCAAGCTTGGTGGCTTGCTTCATACCCGTTGAGAAGGAAGAGATGGGGCGATAGCGCAACTCTCCAAGTCCAACATATTCCATTGCAGTGTGCGCTCTTGACATCGCCACCACAGGATTCATGCCAAGTAATTCTCCGCTGTAACGAACCTGATGAATAGCATCCATATTGTCGTCAAGAGCATCGTATTCAGGCATGTAGCCGATCTTTGAACGTATCGACAACCCCTCTGTTCGTATGTCATGCCCGAGAACTTTCCCTTCTCCCGAAGTTGCTTGGATAAGGCCGAGAATTGTTTTGAAAAACGTCGATTTTCCTGCACCGTTTGGACCAAGAAGACCGGTTGCTCCTCGTTGAACTTGGATGCTCAATTTATCGAGAGCGACGTGAGGACCATACGATTTGGTCAACTCATTTGTCTCAATAATGAGGTCAGTGGCCATTGTTCTCATCAAATACAGGAAAAGGAAGTCTTTGAATGCTTTCACGTCACGTTATTTGAATGTCTTTGAAAAGTCGCTTCTGGTTCGCACTGCGATGCCCTTCTTGAAACGAAGTGCCTCATCAGCATCGCATTGAGAAAGGCCATGTCCAATCAACGTTCCCTCCTCATCGACAATGAAGCAGGTTTGCCCAGCCTTCAACCAAGGGTCACATGCAACAATAAATCCGTGGAAGACATTTCTACCACGAAGAACAAATTCAACTGCATCTTTTTCGACAACAAGCAACGCCGGTCCGTGACCTATCCCTGCATTTGGTTGAAATTCACCATCACCTTCAACCGGCATCGAGCGTAATTGGTGAATCGCCTTTGAACCAAGATCGGTAATCGAAAGACCACCATCGGTCAATCGTGGACTCAAGATGTGTTGTCCATTGTTGTCGATGACGTTTTTCACACGACCTGTTCCGCCGATGATGTACGTACAGGAATCGATGAGTTTTTCGGCATGTTCGTAACTCACATTTGAACAAACAACCAACTTATCCAAGATTTGACGGCGACGCAATTCGTCACGGAGTTGAGGTAATTGTGAATCATCAACACGGATTTCTTCTTCAAGGAGACCGTGTTTCATGAAGAGATTTGAGGCCTGTTGAACCAACGATTCGGCCCCAATGTCAAGAATGAGAATTCGATCAGCATCGATGTGTAGGCGTTGAAGTTCTTGGCGAAGCAACACGGTATTGAGCCGGCGTTTCCAGAGCCAAGTTGGGCCATCAACCTGAGCGAACGGATTGAGATCTTCCAACGAATACGGAAGTAAACCAAGCGGAGTTTGTACGAGAATCTCAAGATTAGGCAGTAGACTACGTAGGCGGAGGACAAGTAAATCGCAACGTTGACGCCACGGCCCTGGTTTTCCGTTCAAAATCAAGACATCACTAGAGCCTAACGAGGCAGGTCTCCAACGCCTCTGCAATTGCTTACGAGCAACGAGTACATGCGGGCGTGAAAGGGTATCTTCTCCGCCCCAGCGTTCGCCTTTCTTTCGTTGAGTTGCTTGTTTGTTGACCACTTTTGACCAATCCTTTTCCCAAATTCCTCCACTTGGGTGATGCTCTCTCGCAGCTGCTCTGTCATCCTGAACCAAGTCGTCGAGTAGGTCAGAGGACAAGCCGGATGGGAAGGGTCGCGTTGTGAGCCACAAGAAGGCTTCCCGAAGCGCAGGATGTTGATGACTGCGTTGTTCAGCAAGTTGCCAAATGGTCCCATCGTGGACGGCTTGTTTGCATCTCGAAAGCTCGGCAAGAGTAACTTCAAGATTGTAACGTGCAAGCAACGATGTTCGCTGATCTTGGTCCAATTTACGAACGGCTTCTGGTGTCCAATGAACAACACATGGGACCAATTCAGGCCAAGCGTGCAAATCATTCAGACGGTACGTGCCTTGAGGTGATAGCAAACGGTCATCTCGAGCAAACAATGCATAAGCTGCTGAATCAAACAAATCTGCTCCCAAGGCGATGAGCATGGAAAAAAGCATCGGATGGCCACAACCGAACATGTGTCGAGGACGTTCTGGAGGGAGTTCTCCAATCGTTGCGAGCATAATCTTTGCGAGATCTTTGTAGCGATGTTTTTCCATGATTGGAACGATGCCACCGATGGGATGCACTGCAAAATCGTAAGCACCCATTCCTTGAGCGGATTGTCTTCTCAAGTGCCGGTAAACCCCTCCTTGAATGGGGCCGTTCAGCATCGTACCTTGAGCAGCCTTGATGGACGCCTCACAACGTTCAATGGTTGTTTGAACCGCTTGTTGCACTTCATTTTCGGTCATGTCTGGGCGACTGAAAACATCGAGCATCGTGGCAATATCGACACCAATCAATCGTTGAAATTCAACAATTTCTTCCACACCAACCTCAACATCGCCGTAAACGTAGGATTGGAAGGTACCAGAATCGGTCATAACGACGCCTGGAAAATTGATTAAATCATGAACGCCTTTTTGAATGGCGTGTTGCTTAAGATCGTCGTGTTTCCAAATGATGTACGAATTCGTGATGAGCCCTTGGATGCCATACCGGTCCCACATCTCTCTGGGCTCAATCGTCCGAATGTTTGGGTTGATAACAGGAAGAAGTGCAGGTGTCTCAAGAACACCATGCGAGGTGTGAATCTTACCAATTCGGGCGCAACCATCACGGGCAACGATCTCGAACTTGCCTTGATCACTTTCTTTGCTTGCCACAGGGTCGCCCCGAGAACCATCCATCCATGCAGTCATAGTACCGACCCCTGAGCCTCATCTTTTCAATTGCCCGATGAGACGTCAACGAATTCGACGTTTCCATGTGCAAGGATAAACTCTCTACCGAGTTCATCGAAAGTATCGAGAAGCGTAGTTGAAAACTGAATCCGTTCAATCTCAGCATCGCTTTCCAAATCATTGCGAACGCCTTCGAGTGTACCAGGTGCTGCGCCACACGACAAACACGCTCCTGTGAGATCGAGAACGAAGCTGAATCCGTTTGTTACTCGTTCCCATTTTGAAACCGCGATTCCTCCCCCGTGCCCATCGAGTGCTGCGCGAACAGAACCCAAACGAGAGAGAAGGACTGGGACAAGGTGCTCGGTTTGGACAACATCCTCAACCCTTGTATTGCGAAGACGTTCTTCTTCTTCGGCATCGGTCTGTTCAGCGATTCGACGATTGGCTTCTTCTTCCATAGCCTTCTGTGCTTCGAGAGCGTAGGCTCGAACCAAATCGTCGTCCATGTGACTACCGACAATGCAATCCCGTTTGAAATCTTGCAAAGCCGTAGTATCATGAGTGATTGCATCCATTGATAAGGGGGTGACGGTACCAATGAACAGGTGAGGAGATGACTGAAGTCCTGTTGCGTGTAGAAAACCTCCACGTTTCTGTTGGAGACACACCACTCATCCAAGGAATTAGCCTTGAAATCAATCGAGGAGAAATCCACGCCATCATGGGCAGAAACGGCGCTGGTAAGTCCACTTTAGCGAATGTCATCATGGGTCACCCCGCCTACGAGATCACCAGTGGAACAATCCATTACAAAGGAAAAAACATCAAAGACATGGAAGTCTTTGAACGTGCACGAGCCGGTATGTTCCTTTCCTTCCAATACCCTGCAGCCATTCCAGGCGTTCAGGTTGGCACCTTCTTGCGCAAGTCCGTTGCCTCGGTTCGTG
>CAXQWT010000007.1:0-8049 GCA_964227855.1 Salipiger bermudensis
TCTCTTCTACCAACCCACGTCACCTTTGGAAGCCATCCATTTCTATATTTGAACAATGATAATGCTTTTAAAAAATTTAATCCATTTTTTGGATACGCTACACGTCCTACGACTAGTATTTTATTTACCCCTTTTGATTTATTAGGAGAAGGATTAAATTTAATAGACTTAGTATCAAAACCATTCCAAATAACCTTTGTTTTATTAAATCTTCCTGGAAGTTTTTTGATTAATTTTTTTTCATTAAAACTATTTACAATAAGATAATCAGCAATAAGTGTTGAAAAATAAAAAAGGTATTTTTTTAATAAAGGTATTTTTGCGTTAGAGGAGCTTTCTTCACAAACTATTAATTTTGGCTTATTAAAACCAATACATGCTAAAGCTGAATATATACTTGGCGCATGCAATGAACTTATAACAACATCAAATTTAGATTTATTAATAAGACTTCTTAGATTTTTTAAAACATCCCATGAGAATCCACTAGATTTTCTTTCAAATAAATTAATTTTTATACCAGCATTTCTTAGCTGTCTTTCATAAAAGGGGTAATTGGAATCATAAATAAACATCTCAACTTCATGGTTTCTATTTAAGAGGCCCTTTGCTAATTGGACCTTAAGTTTTTGAGCTCCACCACTTGCTAAAGTATCAATGACTATTAAAATCTTCATTTAAATGTTTGAATTTTTTGAAAGAATACATGTAAGTTCCAATGATATATGCGAGAATAATCCAACAAATTTTTTCATTAAGTCCCTGAAGAATTAAAATAAAAGCTAATGCGATTGGGATTAAAATTGTTGGTAGAATTCTACTTTTTTGCTTATAAAGCTTATATGAGACAACAAATATTCTCGATAAAAACAAGATGTAAATTAAGAAACCTATTAATCCAGTATATAAAAAAACTTCAAGAAGAACATTATGAGGACTTTCAATAAAACCAAAAAAATCATACGAAAGTAAATCAAACCCAGAATATCCATTACCAAAAATAAAATTTTCAAAAATCAGAGAAAAATATCCAAGCCATAATGTGAATCTCCCAGTTTCACTGTTATCAGCAATACCTCCTGTATTAGCTAATCTTTCAGCAAGAAATTGAAACTGTTCAGCTTGTAGTGCAATAAAAATTATTGGAGTTAAAAATATTACTAAAGTAAATAGTCCTAATAATAGTGCATAAAATTTATTATTAGAAGCTAATAGTTTAAATCCAAACCAAGCTAACCCACAAGCGGGTAATATTAAAAATAAAGTTGCAAATCAAAACCAGTAGCCTCCTGCGTTTGGTTTGGAGGGAGTATAGCTAACGCAACATTCGCTTGTTTAAGCACCTCAACACTTGCAGGAGGATTTGCGTAGTTAACAGTCCAACCATCAGGGGCCAGACCGTAACTCCAAACCAAATCAAGATCAGCATTTCCAGTATTGCTTACAATGAGATTGACGAAGGTAAAATTCTCACCAATAACGGCGGAGACGGTTCCATCGTCTACCTGCTCCAATTCGACAGCGAGATTGTCCGATACAACAAGCGAGGTGGTGTTCAAGGTGAAGTATTGGGAGCTGTGTTCAACTCGTATGGTGTAGGTGTTCGAATTCCCTTCACGTGCAGTTTCAGGAACGAGGAGCATCAATTGGACGTCCGCTGATTGTCCTGCAGCGAGATTAAGATTCAAATTGGTTGAACTGGATGCTTCGAGATACGTCATTTGAGCAGCCCAAGCAGGATTGCCACGTTCAAGTGACACGATGAAATCCATGTCCGTGTTTCCGTTGTTTGAGATTGTGTGGTTGTAGTAAACGACATCTCCTGTATCTGCGAATACTGGTGCTGCTAGAGCACCTGGGCCGATCGCACCTGATGGCCCGTAAAGGTCTGATTTGAACGACCGCAATTCAGCAACTGCGACATTAACAACTTCAACATGATTGAGCGTAGGGTCGGTTGGAGACGTAACCACACAGGTCACTTGGTCGATGTACCCTGCAGAAGGTTGACCATCTGCAACACTTGGAACGAATACATTAACGTCCATGGAGAGATCTTGCAGAATGTTGAGAGGTTCAAATTCAAGCGTTGAAGAATTTGAGTTGCCAAGCATGATTTGCCACTGAGACGCAGAAGTGCACGACATGGTGTATTGAGCTGCTGAATTACCGGTGTTTCGAACACCGATTGAGAATCCAGTATCATCACCCGGTTGTGCTTGTACACCGACTGTTCCAGAGGGAACCACATCAACAGAATCGACTTGTTCGATAGTGAAAGTGAGCCGCTGGGTATGAGAAACCGTTGGTTGATTCTGATAGCGAGCAGTTACATCAACGACGAAGGTTCCTGCACGTGCGAATCTCTCAGTTGAGGCATCCAATGTAGCCGACAAATCCTCCAGTTCTAACTGGAGATAAACTGTATCGTTCTCAGTACCTTGACCGCTGAGAGTGAACGGTCCAGATAAATTAACGATGCGAGACCATTGGTCTTCGGGACTGTTGAGAATTGCTGGATAAATCAAATCCGGCTCTTGGACACCTGATACTGTCAAACTGACCGGCCGCTCCCCTGTCCCTTCATGCACAATCACAAACGGAAGTGAGAGGCCTGTTTCATTTCGGACATCCATTTCGACATTTGCGGCTGCGTCCCGTTCAGTTGGTGATTGAGGGATTGAACCATCATCCCCAAGGAAGATTACTCTCAGTCCTTGTGCTGTCACTTCGATGTCCATCTCGAGTATGTTGTTGTTTGTACCGGTAACGCCGTCGTTCAATTCAACAACCTGATTGTTTGTATCAAGTGAAAGTCGTAGTGTATGAATTCCAGTTGTACTGAATTGAGTGAAGAAGGAAACAGAGTCAAGTTCTCCACCTCCAAGTGATGATCGATTTGAATCGTAAAGGATTGATCCATCTGTCACGTCTTCCAATTGGATTCTGTATGCGCCTGAGGCAAGAGTACCTTGATTGTGCCACGCTAAGGAAATGGATACAAGATCACCGACAAGAGGTGTGAATGAAGAAGGCAAGATGCTGTTTCCGAAGGTTGTCAAATCGGCTTTCGGAATCAAAGTAGCATCTGCCGCCATAACAACGCTAAATCGTTGGTTACTACCACCCCGATGTTCAACCATGACCATCCATTCGCCCGATTGTGTGCTCGTTCCTGCTGGGATACGAACTCGCTCGATGTTGTTAAGATTATCAGCAGTACCGCCAGAGACGGAAACACCGTTTGCAAAGTTATTACCGAGGTAGGTTGTACCATCAGGCGCAAGAAGAACGAGATCAAGATCGTTCATCAGTCGTGACTCTGCTTGTGGTGCATTTGCGCTACCCTCGACGTCACTCCACGCAAGCGTGAGATCAATTCCCTTCGAAGCATCCATGGTGAACGAGTAGAGCAAAGAGAAACCTGCCTGCAATTCTCGAGCATCGTCATGGAAAATATCCAAAGCGGCACCAGCATGACTTGGCTCAAGACTGTTCTCAAGGTCAATTTGGCCCCATCCTTCATTGCTGTTGGGGATATCTGGAGTTCCGAGATCTTCAGCACCATTGACAAGGGTTGCTTTGATAAGGCTCGCAGACGGTTTGTTGATGCCTGCTACTTCTCGAAGGTACTCACGTGCAAGGGCTGCTGAACCACTCGCAACAGCGGTTGCTTGTGAAGTGCCGCTGAGCTCCATGTACATCGAACGTGTATTGCTGTGAGTTCCTGTAGCACATACCGAACCAACAACGCTCTTGGCTTCTTCTGCTCGTGCTGAACAAATTCCTTCACCTGGAGCAACCAAATCTGGTTTGATTCTTCCATCAAGGGTTGGACCTTGAGATGAAGAGGCACTAACGCTACCGTTGTTACTCGAGCCTACGGATAGAACGTTCTTCGCAGTTCCAGGCGCGGTAACTTTCGATGCACCGGATGCCCCGTTGTCTCCTACAGAGAAGACTGGAAGTAGGTATTGATTGTTCGAAACATATTGATCCGCAGACCTTGAATCAGCCGTGTAGTATCCAAAATTACCGTTGGACCCCCATGCATTCACGGCGACACGTGCTGTTTTCAGTTCCGCATCGGAAAGCAAATCATAGATTGATCCTTGGCGACCAAAATAACCCGTTGGATCGTGTTCAAGAGCATACATGACGAGATTCGCTTTGGGAGCAAGGCCAGTAGTTGATGCGTCACCGCTCCCATCACCTAGAACGGTCATGACAACGTGCGTACCATGGCCGCTATTGCTGTCGACTGGAGATGGATCAAGACCATATTGAGTGTTGATAGCAGCGACTCGTCCGATCAAATCGGGGTGGTCGTTATCGAGACCCGTATCCATCACTGCAATTGTTTCACCTGAGCCATCAAGACCGAGTGAGTTTGGTGCTCGGACAGCAACAGCACCGACCTCAGTTGCAGCGATGTTGTTGTGAAGCGCGAGGTCATACGTCCGTTCGACGAAGAAAACATCCTCGTGGGAGGCAACCAAGCGCAATTGGTGTGGGTTAAGCCCATGTTCAAACACCGCCTCACACATGTCAATGGAACACCATGAAGAAGATGCTCCATGTTGTACAAGATGAGCTGCCATTTCTGCGACATGTGAGGAATCGATGTCGGATGTTAAAGTGACGTGGATGAGGTGGGATCCCAAAACATCGTTCGTCGCCCTCATGTAGGGTTCATAAGCGCCAATCCAACGTACATCTTCATTTGATGAAATCAAACCAATTTGGCCAACATCATGTACACGAACAAGATACACGCCTTGACTTTGGCGATGAAGAACTTCAATTCCATATTCGGATTCAAGTTCTACCATGACCGTTGCATCGTTGATGAAGAGTTGAACAAGATACAAGGAGGTAGATTTCGAAGTATCCCAAGCAGAATTATAGTGGCTAAGGTCTGCAGCGTGTGGGTCAAAAGAAAGGCCTGCAAGATGAATGGTTGGTTGAATTTCTTTTACGGAAATAGACCGAGTCGAATCAGGTTCAATCGCCTTCCAGTGGGAGTCGCTAGTCTCGATAACTTTCGATTCTTCGAATGTTTGCGGTGTCGATGAGACCATGGGCAATGCCAACGAGAAAAGGAAGATTGACAGCAGGAGAAAACACCTGCGACGTTGATGCATAGTCACCCGACTCCAATTGGGTTTTTGAGGATGCGCCTTTTTTGACTACAATCCATTGTAGGCGGCAATGGCTTCATCGGTCTTTTTGACCGATACTTTCCAATCGGTTTCAATACCCATTAAGGCACGAACTGCATCGACGTTTTCAGGGATAACATCCGATTCCTGGTGAATCGCTTGGAAGTAATAGAGCGTGTTTCCATCAAGCTTGACACCATCTTCCCAGACGAAAATCTCGTGCAGGTCACCCCACTTTCGGCCTATGTCTCTCGAGAACTCCATGACCTCTGCGGTTGTAGTGATGCCAGTTTCAGCGCCGTTCATGATCAAGACTCGTGGTTGATGAGCCCACAACTCGAGAACAGAATCGGTACTCATGCCATGACCCTCCGGTAATGTGGCTACAATCGCATGAACGTGCATGATTGTCGTAGGAACCGCAACAGCCATCGAATTGATTTCGATTTCAGGACGGATGGTCATAACATCAGGACCATGATGACTTGGAACCTTGAGAACAGGTTTGATGGCGTTGATTGGGCCTTTGCTTGAATCTCCCGGATCTGCCGCTCTGCGAATCATTGTGCACTCCACAGAAAGCGAACCACAGGCATGCAGCAATGGAACGAGTGTTCTTGAGAGCCCAGTTGTGTTGCAAGAAACCACACGTGTACCTTCAACGTTCATGTTTTCAGCATGGTTACCGCTCGAAGTATAGGACATTCCTGTCATAGCATGCTTTTCGCCACCTTGGAAAATCCACTTGACACCAGCGTTCTGGTAGATTTCCTTGTTTTGGGCTCCTACTTTTCCGGGTGAGCAATCGATAACGATATCAGCCACAGAGAGTAAATCCGACAAGCCACCCTTGCAATCGTAACCGGCAGGTCCGAAAGCTGCAATTTTGTCTTCTGAATCGTAAGTACAGTAGAGAGGATATCCCTTCCGAACTGCGAGATCGCAACCGAAGGAAGGACGAGTTTTTGTTACGCCGATGATTTCCATGTCATCCTGTGCATCGATTGCATCCGCAACTCGCTTTCCAATTGTTCCGTATCCGTTGATTGCGACCTTCACGACCATACTGCTCATCCATGTGGCAAGGCTGAATATCCATAAACAGTTCGTGAGGCAACAATGACGTGAGAATTCAGGATTTGTGATATCAGGAACAAGAGGGTATTTGACCGACATCGGACACCGTTGAATCATGGCGGGACCTGGAGATGTTTTCGAACGCTCTATGAGCATCAACGCAAAGTTTCTTCCTCGCCTACAAGCAGCAGTCGAACAAAATGCATTGCTCCGAATTGGTTGGACAGGTTCGGGAGAAGAAGTCCCAAAGAACGGTGAAATCGGCCTATGCCCTGCAATGCCAGATGGTGCTCGAATTCGCGCCTTGGGTAAACTTGGATCGTGGACAAGTTCCTTTGGACTGGGAGGTTCATTTGATCTCGAAGGAGAAAGCGGAGCTTTTTTTGGCGCATACAATCAAGGTAGCAAACTTTCAGCATCGGGCTACATTGGCCGATGTGCTGGCTTCATGATGCAAGGCGGCGTCATCAGAGGAGGCGATGGTGGAGGAGACGATCTTGGTATGTTCATGAGCGATGGATTGATTACAGTTCGAGGTGATGTTGGTCAACGCATAGGCAATGGAATGACAGGAGGCATCATCGTTGTTCAAGGTGATGTGGGTAATGAAGCAGGTTGTGGAATGAAAGGAGGAATGATCGTTATCGAAGGTCGCTGTCCTACTCCACCACAAGGAACTCAGTTGCGGCCATTAACTTCAAAAGAACTTAAGGAAATCAATGCGATGATCGACACACACAACATCAAATTGGGAAATGATGCATTTTGTCTTGAATCGAATGATGCTATTGAATTTTACATCGATGGTTCGACTGTGTCATCTGGAGATCTTTCCAGTATAGCCATCACACCCATGGAAGAAGCTCCTCTGATTGAAAATCATGACGTTGATACTGCTGCTCTCATTCACGGTGCTGATGAGGAAGCACTACCTATTCTCTTACCCCTTCCAATCTTGCCGTACGTTCCCGACGGAAGTGTTCTCAGCGTGGAATCAAATTCAACTGGACGTTTGTCTCACATTCAAACACAACCGTTTCTTGTTGAAGAGCATCCTAGGCCAATCGATGTTCTTCACCTCAATTTGAGAAGTCTGACAACATTTCCGAAGTATTCAGGTACCGTGGCAGGTGCTTGTCTAGACTTTGATAGCTTACCTTCTCTTGATGATGAGGAATTGGATGGTCTGCTTGTCATTCTTCGTACATTGCTCAATTCCGAATCACCGATTCTATCGTGCCAAGGAATTTCGAGAATTCAATCACACCACAAACGTTCAGTCTATCACAACATCCAAGTTGCAGTTTCACGAATTGAGGATGGAACCGGAGTTCCAGAAGCAGCAACGCTCCCCATCATTGGTCGCTCAGTGAAAACCAATCTCGAATCTTCCGAGACCACTGCAGCGCTTGAATTTGGATTCACTTGCGATGCACATGACATCATTGTCGCCCGTTGCGCAGGTGCACAATTCGTCATTACTCAGCCACCTGTCCTTGAAAAAGATGACATGGAGTTCTGGCTCCACG
Source organism: Salipiger bermudensis (assembly GCA_964227855.1). Taxonomy (GTDB): domain Archaea; phylum Thermoplasmatota; class Poseidoniia; order Poseidoniales; family Poseidoniaceae; genus MGIIa-L2. Next base: position 7,769 of record CAXQWT010000007.1, read on the forward strand.
GGCTTTCTATTGATATGAAGAGAATGCTCCGTCAACTCGGACTTGAGTCCATAGATCAGGTTCAACGGGCGCATCTACGTGCCCTGGATTACGATACTGCTGCAATTAGCGGATTGCGCATGGTGGGATACGAACGCCCATTACCCCATTGGTTCGCACGCTGAGGTGAAGAAATGCCAACTATTTCCGTCGAGCAGAAACTCCTTTCCGCACTCCTCTCCAAACATGGTTGTCAACACGACATCGCAGATGTTGACCATCGTCTTCCTCTTCTAGGAACC
>CAXQWT010000008.1:0-13607 GCA_964227855.1 Salipiger bermudensis
GTGCCTGAGGCGGTTCCATCGCTCTTCCACAATTCCATTCCGTTGGTTCCGTCGGTGGCTGCGAAAAAGATGGTGCTACCAACGGCTGTGAGGTGTTGGGGAGAACTGCTGCTACTTCCGCTGCGGATATCCTTGACCAGTACCGTGCCTGAGGCGGTTCCATCGCTCTTCCACAATTCGACTTCGTTGGTTCCGTCGTTGGCTGAGAAATAGAGGGTGCTACCAACGGCTGTGAGGTGTTGGGGAGAACTGCTGCTACTTCCGCTGCGGATATCCTTGACCATCCATGCAGTTCCGTTGCCGTTGTAGGTTCCGGAGTTTGAGCCACTGCCCGAACCGCTCGCTGCACTGGCATTGTACTGGAAGGTGATGTTGGTCATCGGCACGTCAACCGACAGATCAGCTCCTTCGACGCTTGGGAACAAAGGATTGGCAACCACGGTGATGCTGATCTCGCTGCGGGACGTTCCCGCTGAGGTGTTCGCATACACCGTGTAGGTCGTCGTGCTTGAGAGCCCTGTCGGCGTACCGCTGATGGTGCAGTTCCCTTGAGTCATGGACAACCCAGCCGGCAGAGCAGGGTCCACCGAACAGGTTGCACCTGACATGTTTACTGGGGGCCCGCGAACGCCTTGGTCGAGATCAACGAAGGTTCCCGACACGGAATGTGTTGTTGTACCATCACCGAGTTGGCCGTAGGAGTTTTGCCCCCAACACCACATCGAACCGTTTTCGAGCAGGGCGCATCCGTGGTACCACCCCACAGAAACGGCCTTCGCTTGCACAGAGCCATGAGGCCAAGGGATGAGTGTCGGAGTGTGAGTATCGGAGGTGTAACCGTTTGCATAATAGTCACCCCAACAAGCGACTGAACCGTTGGAAAGTTGGGCGCACACGGTATGGTCGCCGGTGGCGATGGACGTGACCGGAAGGTTCCCTGGCATGGGTTGGGTAAACTGAATGCCTAGAATGGCGAGGTTGTCGGTCGAGAAGTTCCCAATGCCCCGCTCTCCGTTGCTGTTACTTCCCCAACAAGCAACTGAACCGTTGTCATAGAGAGAACAATGCCCACGGACATGGCCTTCGATGGCCGAGATGTTTCCGGAGGGAATGTTCGGTTGGACGGCGTAGTTGTAGGTGGTTCCTCCACCTGAGACGCCGAGTGCTTCGTAGCTGTTGTATCCCCAACACCACACATCACCGTCATCAAGTAACGCACATGCAGAATTCTCGCTCAGCGACATGTCCACAACGATGGCGCCCTGCGGAAGGTACTCCACATAGGCGAAGGTGCCCGTCGCAGAACCGTTGTACCCCAACCTGTTGTATGTGTTGCCTCCAACGCACATCATCGACCCGTTGTCGAGGATCACGCACGTGGAATGGTGGTCGGCTTCTATGGATACGGGAGTACGTCCTGCAGGGAGCGGGAGGTGTTGGGGGGTGCTCACCGAGGATCCTGTCGAGAAGGCAGAACCAAGTCCCCAGCAATACACCGATCCGTTGTCAAGGATGGCACAACTGTGGTCGGCCGCATAGGCTGGAATGGAAGCAACAGAACTGCCTGCAGGGAGGTTCACGGGAACGGGTGTTGAGCTGGACGTCGTCGTGCCGTCACCCAACTGCCCGTATTGGTTGTCGCCCCAACACGCCATCGAGCCGTCGCCGAGCAGGGCGCAGGAGTGGTAGTCGCCCGCAAGCATGGTTGAATAGTTGCTGTTGTAGGGTGCATCGTACCCTCCGTCGCCGGCTTTTGCGCCCGTTCGAATACCGAAGGTGATCGGTTCAATCGGTGCTCCAACGGTGGCATCGAGGTCAGCAACGCTGGGTGTTAGTGGTAGGTAATCCGTGATCAGCCAGAAGGTTGCACCGTAGGTTTGCCCGCTGATGGTCGCTGTCAGGGTGTAACTGGTTTGAGACGTGATGGTCGTCGGCGTTCCGCTCACCGTACAGTTGCCTTGGTTGAGCGATAGCCCTGCCGGAAGAGAGGGGGAAATGCTGCAGGAAGCCCCAACAACAGCGTCAAAAGATACGACGCTGAGTTCTTCTGGAGAATAAGCATACATTTTCGAATCCCAAGAACCTGAGTGCCCAGAATACACGAACACATCCCCCGCAAACGTCCAATACCCGCCACCGTACTGAGAACTACCTTCTCGAAGGACATAGCTCGTCTCATTGGTCGAGATGTCGTACATGTATACGTCGTCATATCCACTGCTCTTGTCGTAATAATAGAAAAGTTGGTCTCGAGTAAATCCATGGAACCAGGATGCTCCGCGCCCGTTGCTGTATCCATTGTCAATCGAATAGGTGGCGTTCTCTTGGGTGTCATGGACCCAAATTTGATAGTTGCTGGTGGTGTCTTGCCACCCTGTTAATCCAATGAAATATAACTTCCCGTCACGTACCAGGATATCTGGGCCTTCGTTGCTGATGAGACCGTCCTTCCCATTATTCGTATTGATATTTTTTACCATCCACGTCGCGTTTGTAGAAAGATTGTAGGCGTACAACTCCCTGTCTACGCCTGCTGAAAAGTACACCACATCGTCGACGACGACGGCTTCGTTGAGGTTGCCCCCGAGCGAAGAATTGACTTGGTATGACGTGTTGGATGTGATGTTGTACGCCCACAGGCCACTGTAACCAAACACGATGATGTCATCTGGAACCATCGTGACTTGAGCTTGAAACCCGTAATTCGAAGAGGATGTCGATCCGCCAGTAACATCGTGAAGCATGCTGGTCTGGTTCGTAGCGATGGTGTGTTTGAAAAGATCCCAGCGGTAAGTCCCAGATTCTTGTGCCGTGAAATACACCGTGCCGTTGTGATGAATGAGGTTTTTCAAATTTGAAAATGAAGTCGAGGGGCTTGTAGAATTCGACAAAAACTCGAGTTCAAGAGAGGTTCCATTGAATCGATACAGCCCCTCTCCTGGCCCATTGGTGTCCTCACCGTAGAGATAGAGATCGTCGCCGACCCTCAGCGGAGATGGATTGAAAGTGTTCGAATTCAAAGTGAAGGATGGTAATTCAAAATCTGCACCGCCAATGTTCCACTTCGTTCCGTTCGAGACGTTGTATGCCCACAACTCACTCACATAATAAGAAACATAGCTGTCGAACAAGAGAACGTTATCTAAAACATACAGGAAGTCGAGAAAACCATAGTGCGAAAATTCATTCCAAGTCGTTCCGTTACTCAGATTGTGCATGTACAAATCGCTGGCGTCGTTGAACATGATGACATCGTCATCAAACATCACATCATAACCATCACCCAACGTAGAAATTCTGTTGCCAAGAGTTGAGGAAGCATACCCTTCCGTGAAGTTCCAATACGAGCCGTTGCCTTCTATGGTTGAGGCGTCTTCTCCTTCAACGTACCCGAAGGTGATGGGGTCCATGGCTGCGTTCAGTGCAAGCGCTTCGCCTTCTGTGGATTGAGCAAGCGAATAGTTGGCCGAACCTTGGCCGCCCGTTTGGAGCACCGTTTCAGCGTCGTCCAACGATTCTTCGCCATTGATCCAAGGATTGAGGTTCTCAAGATACCCGACTTGCGTCATGAGTATCATCAGTGTTACCAACAACAAGGATTTCTTCGTGTTTTGATAGCGTCCGCTGGCCATGCATCAACGATAAACTCATCCAAGTTATTGATTTAGCCTATAAGAATAGGGTTGACGTGGGTTTTGGATGGGGCGGATTTTATCATGATGAATCTATTTTTTGTTGACGGCGCATTCGCTTCTTCTCTTGAACCGATTCAAACATGGCCATCGCCATGCCTAAATCGTGTTGCTGCTTGCGTTCGCGTAGATCCAATTCCTTGCTTCGTAGGATGTCAAGAACTTCGGCTTTGGACATGGCTTTGTTACGAGCGAGGTCGGCTTCATGCGCTTGGTTGCGATGCTTGTTGGCCCACTCTACTTCTGCAATGGAGCCTTCCGCTTTGATTTGAGCGATACGTGGCTCGGCCTTGGCTCGTTCAGTGGCTGCTTTTCCAGCCATTTGTGAACGAGCCGTATAATCGGCTCGACGCTGTTGAGTAGCCAGTTGTGCATCGAAGTGAATCTGCTCTCGTTCGGCTTGAATGGAAGCATGTTCTGCCATGTTGTTGACGTGTTCACGTTCAGCTTCAAGGCGAACCTTATCCGATTGCTTCCAGGTGATGAAAGTATGATCGATGCTCATACCAAACGATTCCACCGTACGTCGAAGGGCGAGTGAAAGGCCGATATTGGCATCTTCGTTGGCTGCTTCTTGAACGAGTTCATCGTTGGAAAACTTCTGAATGGTTCGAGCCATGTAGGCTTGGGCTTCTGCAAGGAGTATGTTCTGGAGGTCTTGAACACGAATCTCCATCATCCCATTGGCTGGAAGTTGAATGATGCGAGCGATCTGTTCGCGTGTCGCATAGAGACGAACGGTAGCTTGACCTCGAAGCGTTTGATGATCGCTTGATTTCGATGCAAACGGAAGATTGACCGTGTAGGGGCCAAGGAAGGCAAAGAGGTAGGAACGTTGTCGCTTTCCTCCAAACATGCGTCGAAGCATGGATGTGTTTGGATTGGCTCGCATCACTTGTTGGGTGACGATTCCAGCAATACGGCCGTTTTCAAGGACAACGCACACTTCGTTGGGACGAAGTAGAATCGGTGTGTTTCTTGGCAGGTCTTTGTCATGGACAAATCGAGCAATTTGGCCTGGGTTGGTTCTCCATCGGTATGTGTTTCGTGTCATTGTTTCACCTCAGTTTCTCAGGTCGTCAAGAAGACGATTGCGTTCAGCAAAGTGACGGCGTGCTTTGTCAAGCACGCCATCGATGATGTCAAGATCGATGCTTCTCGTTTCCATGTGCGCAGCCATGGTAGCGTTGAGATGCTGAGAAGCGTGTTCGAGCATGGCGATGGTTTCTCGATCATGTTCGATGAGTTTCTTGTGGATTTTACGGGTCATTCGACGTATACCATCGTGTTTTGGCCGCGTTTCTCCAGCGATAGCGAACTGTGCATCTTCTGCAAATGCCTTCAAATTATGCAAAACGTATTGAATTCTATTCATTTCGTATTTCTCACCGTTTGCATAGGCTCGAATCATCCATCGCTCAACTTGGCGATGCACTTGGTGGATGCGTCGTCGAACATCTTCTCGTACGGCACGATCGGTCCGGCGTACTCGTGTTTGTTCGTAGCCTTCATAGGCAGAAATTAATACCTTCATTCCATTAACTGCTGCAGGAATTGCGATGGATGCTGGCTCCATATAGGATAATATCTACTTGGTCCGTCTTAATGCTATTGGGACTATTTCTTGAAACCGCGCTTCTTGAAATTGCCTCGTTGGCCGGTTTGCGGTCGCTGTCCAGACTTGCGTTGTGAACGCGCTCTTCGGTCACCGGCTTTGGGGCCAGCAGCTTGCTGTTCTTTTTCAGCAGCCTTGCGATCTTTTTGCATTTGACGCCACTGGCCGCCAATCAATTGCAGAACTTCTTCCTTCGAATTGGCACCAATGGATTGCTTTGCTCCTGAACTGCTGACCCACAGTCGTCCTTCCTTTCCATACGGGCGTTGAGGGTGCGACGTGCCTTCCTCGCGTTTGATTTTCTTGAGGCCTACTTTACGGGCTGCAAGGTACAAGCCTTCGAGATCAGGTTTGAGAACAGATGAATCGCGAGGGACTCGGCGCCCCGCACGCCGAGACGTTTTGGCATCAAAGTAACCAGGCCATACACAGATACGGTCTGGATTGTGTTCCATCGTCTCGCCTCAGCATTGCCTCGAGGTTGAAGGGTATCAACCCAACGATGGTGATGTTTATTCAAGGAGAACGCCGTTGATGACGCCGTCTTTGCCAGGTCGGGACGTAATCTTGACGTTTCCTTCACTGGTTTCGATAACTGCACCTTTGACGAGGATGTTTCGTCGGACGTAGTTTGGATCGGATTCATTCTGAATCACGTTGATGATGTCAGCGTTGACGGTCTTACCGGTCTTTGGGTTGTTGACGGAGACCTTGTTGGCTGCCATAACACGAACCATGGTGTTGCCACCAGCCTTGCGGTAAATCTTGCGTCGAGCCTCACCGACGAGAGCAAATTGCTTCTCGGTTGAGATTTCAGTCGAGCGCTTTCCTCGTGCTTGTACACGTCGTCCACCGGTTGGTTTTTTCTTGGAAATTCCATGCCATTGTGCCATGCGTCTCTCTCCTTGCATCGCCACCGACTTGAATGGCGTATATCAAGGCAACCCCTAAGAGCAACGACCCGAATAGGTGGAAAGAAGTTCACCATCGTGAGCGATCAGGCGCGCTTCAATCACATCACCAGGATTCAATTGGGCAACACCTTGAGGTGTTCCTGTATAGAGCAAATCACCGTTTGAAACGGGCGCCCACGCCATCAAGGAGTTGACCTGGGCGGCAGGCGTGATGCTCATTTCCGAGAGTGTTGCTTCTTGCCACCGCTCACCGTTGACATCGCATTCTATGCGAAGGGCCGTTGCTTCGTTGGTGAGTGCTTCAAGACCGTGTCGCCACGGATAGAAGGTGCCAAGAACCGCAGCTTGTCGAAACGTCTTGCCTTTCGCCCAAGGTAAGCCATCGGCTCGAAGAAGCGATTGCGCTGCACGGTCGGTCAGATCGAGTCCAATGGCGACCGCATCAATGTCGCCGTGTTGTGTTAATCGAACGACACATTCCGTTTCCAAATGGACTTCACCAGGATGCTGGGAGACGTGAAGCACGTCCGATTCGGTTTTGCAGCCATCCGGTTTGACGAAGAAGATGGGTTCGACCGGTTGCTCGTTTCCAAGTTCTTTCGCGTGAGCTGCAAAGGTTCGAATCGTACACCATACGGCCATGGATTGGCCATAGGATGCCAGTTCTTGAACCGAAGGGTGAAACATGGTCACCGATTGGACGTGGTATGGCGAAAGAATTCCAAGTCAAGAAACGACGACCTGTGCGACGAAAGCACATCGCCCCTTTGCTAAAGGAACTCGAAGAAGGTTTGAGCATCGACTTATCAGTCGATGGTGCATTTTTGGAAATGGCCAACTATGGGCCATGGCAGTTGGTGTTTGTTGACAAGGTTGCTAAAACGATTGAAGTCAACGATGAGGAAGGTCGCCGTTGGGCGTTTTTGACGCTACGTGGCTTCCTTGAGCATGCGGATGCGAAGCGATGGGTTGCTGTCGATCATGGCGCGATTCCGTTCCTGATGAACGGGGCGGATTGTATGGTGGCAGGCGTTCACGGTGCGGATGAAGATATTGAAGTGGGTGATCTTGTATGGATTCGCGATAAGGAACATGGGCGACCGTTAGCGATTGGATGGGCCACCATGCCAGGCAATGAAATGGTGGATGCAAGCAAAGGAAAGGGCATCAAGACCATCCATTGGGTTGGCGATGAATTGTGGGACATGGAAGCATAACTCAAATAGATGAGTCGAACGTAATTTCTACCATGCGAACCGTGATAGCACTGACATTCATCGCTCTTCTCGCCGTTTCAACCACATCCTATGCTGCGAAAACAGCAGGACAAGATAGCGGTCCTGACGTCCAAGAGACACCGTTTGAATCCTACACAGCCACAACGCCATCCGTTTCAGGTGAAACGTGGACACTTGTCGTCGTCATGGATGAGGCACACATGAGCAACAATACGACCTTTGAGATCACGTCACAAATCTGTCTTAACGACGGTGTTTGTGACCCTCCTGTGGTTCGAGAAGCCGTTATTGATGGTGCAATGCACACGGTCTCATTGACACCTCCTGATGATCATTCCTACGTCAACTGGCGTGTGAAGGCCATGTACGAAGACGATACCAAGGACTACTTCCCATACGGCTCATGGTACACGATTTGGTCGAGTTGTTACTACGATGATGGTAGCTACTACGGACCAGATGCTGATGGCGATGGATGTGGTGAAGAAAGCGAGGACGCACCAGGCTTCACATTGATCCCTGCTCTCGCAGCCATTGGATTGGCGATTGCCGTTGCACGACGAAACTAAGCACAATGTTCGATGAGTCGCTCAAGGAAGCGACGATGTTCACCGCCCCACATCTGAAGGATAACAGACAGTTTTGATTTGTCTGCATGCAACGTTCCTTGGAAGAAACCAACACGATCCAAATCACTGTGGACGAGGGGTAAATGCCCGTGTTCGATTTCAATGAGCAACCCTTCTTCATGTTTAGTTATGCATATTGAGTTAAACTTTATGCGCTTTTCATCTTTGTCGAATTCAACCCGTCGTGACGAAAGGAATGTTTCAGCACCGAGGAACAAGGCGTCAACATCAATGCCCATTCCATCCATGTCCGCTCCATACGAAGCAAGGAAGGGCAGATCTGTCTCATTCTGTTCCATGAGATGGTCAAGGCCTCGAGCCATCTCATCCTCGTCCATGCCATCACGCAACCTGTGAGAGTTTGGTCCATCCAACCACACGACCATCGGTCGCATCGACTGCGACTGCGAATGTATGCTCCCAGATGCCTTCTTCCCATGTTCGAGAAAGATCGAGGGTCGTTGCTCCAACAGTCGTACTGGTCAATTGACCAAGCAAATCGTTCGCACCATCACCGGGGACGGCGACGAGGAAACCAACACGCGTAGAATCATGGTAGGCACCCGTCGCATCAAATACACCTTCTGCTCCACTCAATTGCGGATACCTTGTCGTATCGGAAAGTCGCTCTTCTAGCGCAGAGATGTTTGCAACAGCTGGAATGGATTCACGGTTGTAAGAAGCCAGTTCCTCAAACGATCCCTTGTCCAAATAGGTGCAGTTCTCACTCGTAGGCTCTCCAGTCAACTCGAACAAGACCCATCCAGATGTATCGTCCAAGGCAACCCACGATACGTTCCATTGTGTGGTTGTTCCTGTGCGATGGTCAAGACCACGCCAGATGTAGCCTCCATCGTCAAGCGCTGCTTTGGCACCACTGGCCGAGCCACCGATGTAATCGAAACATTGCATGGCCTTCTCAAGCGCGTGTTCACGCATGCCCGACGCATCAGGTGGGTGGAGTTTGTCTTGGCCTGCCCAATCTTCCTGTACGTCCTCATCGAGAGCGAGGAGGTTGGCTCGTGGACGAATGTTGTAGTCCTTACCAAGATCGAGGACCTTTGAGCCCCGAGTGAGTTTGGTCGTCTTGAACGAGTGATGCAATTCCAATTCCCCCTCTGGAAGTAGATAGTCTCCAAAGGCTTCCGAGAATGGAGAACACGAAGATTGCAAGGAACCATCGTTGGAAATAATCACATCAACCGTTTGTTGACTGGCCCAAGGATTGTCTTCCTCTGCCCAAATCTCCATGGTGGCCGAACCGAGGCAAAGTCGCTCAATATCGACGTGTGTGGCAGCAATCTTCCACGCTTGGTCATCACCAAGACTGTCTTGACCTACGACTCTCCAACGCCAACCCAATCGCTCACCAGAGGCACCTTCTTCGATGACATCTGTTGCGAACAAGTCCTGCAGTTCAATCGGTTGAAGCATCAGAGAGACGCCAGGAAGAATCACGTCGAGGCTTCCCAACAATCCACCCACATCGAAGGTCTTGGCCGATCCTTCGTAGGGCTTGTTATCGATGGTCGCTGAGAATTCAAATGCAGTTGAAAGCGTCACTTGTTCCTTCAATTCGATGTGTCGCTTCGTAGTCAGTACCGCTTCACCGGGAACATAAGCACCGTCTTCGGCTTCTGGACAGCTGCCTTGATTGATGACCGAGTAGGTGTTTCGACCAATATCAAAGTCGTCGAATTCGTACGTGTTGGCGATTTCAACGGCCAACCAGTCATTGCTTCCGTACGGACCTTGAGAGCGAACTGCTCCTAGCAGATTCTGTGAAGACATACCGACCAAGTCTTGACTCGTTCCTTGACTAACCGACAAGGTTCCACGTCCTTCGTAATCCATGAAGATGCGACAATAATCTTCATCCGGCTCAAGGAAATTGAATGCGATGTCGAGGAATCCTTCACTCGCCATGATTGCAGGACGGTCATCAACCCCTCCCGAGATGGTGTACTCCATCGCATCACCATAGCGGAGAGGTTCGGCTGTAAACGGTTCCAATGTGGAGTTGAGATACCACCAACCGGCAGCTCCGAGGAACAGTGATACGATGACGACAGCGATGACTTTTGGATCTTTGATCATATCACCAAGGGTAGCAACATCCTGTCGCTTGGTTGCTACAGGGGTGAACACTTCCTCAGGCTCCTCATCGACAACATCAGCGACAAGAACCGCTTCAAGGACATCGCTCTCATCCTCTTCGATGACGGCTTCTTTGACCGTTTCGACGGGTTCAGGCTCATCTTCTTCAATCGAAATGGTCGTCTCATCTTCAAGTGAAAGAACGACTTCTTCCTCAACTGCTTCAGTCACAGACAAACCGACTTCACTGCGTGACAATCCTGAATCGAGAAGTCGTTCAACCAACTCGGCTTTCTTGCCTGAAGTAGGAAGGTCGTTGATGACACATAGGGCCTTGAGTTTGGCCACTGTCAGCGATGATGTTTCATCTGCCATCTGTTCACCTCGATTGATTCGATGGCTCATCCCCTATCAAGGATGGTGGTCAATGCGTCAACATTGACCATCTTTTGTCCAGTTTATGCTTGATACGGAACGTACGAGCCGTCCTCGGCTTGGACGTAGACGGTTTGATCGTAGGTACCATCCGGCATCTTACGGAAGAAGTACCCGTTTTCGGCTGGCTCGAAGGTTGGTTCTCCCACCGCCTCGGCCACAGGTTCTACAGCAGGCTCTGCAGCCTGAGGGGGGCCGCTTGGACTCGGTGCTGAAGGTGGTGGGCCACTTGGGCCAGCTGCAGAGGGCGGCGGACCGCTTGGACCTGCAGCCGTCTCGAGTACTTCCTCCTCGGTCGTCTTCTTGCTTGGCTCGGTCAATGCCTTAACGCCCTCACCGTGGCGCTGTGCGCCGATGAATGCAAATCCTGAGAGGCCAAGGAAGAGAACTGCGAGAATTCCCGCATAGATTTGATTGGGCCACATGCTTCCATCGATGTTCATTTCACCATTCGATTGTATTTCGTTTCCTTTGATGTACTCTACGAACAGACATTGGTTTCCACCATCGACATCAAATTCGAATTCAATCACATCGCCCGTGATTATCTTCTCTGTTGTCCTTTGATATTGGGCATTGTGATTTGGCTCCAGTTCACCTTCTCGAATCTGTTCTTTCAGACTCCAACCTTCCAATCCACAATCATCTGAACCGATCATGTAAACTGCGATACTTAGATCACTCACACTTGGGGGCTCAGTTGCGGTCACTTCGACCGTAATCGGTACATCAGTGAAATCTTCACCATCAAGCGGTAAACCCCAAACAAAACCAAGGTCTTGCTCGTAGGTCTTTCCACTCATGTTCAAATCGGCAGAGAAGGAAAATGGAAACAATGCAAATCCGAACATCAATGCAGCCAGACCGAGATACAAGAAGACGTTCCAACGTGAACGCGTTAGTGCTTCTTGACGCTCTTCAAGCGTCATTTCCTTCATCGCCTCTTCGTGGTGATCCTCGAGAGGTGGTACGGATTCTGTCGATTCTTCCTCCGGCTCGGCGGGTTGTTCCTCATCGGACATGTAGAAGACCCAAAACGGCCGAGCATTTGAAATCCTCTCTGTTTTTCATATGACCATGAGCGAGTTGCGAGAAGGGGCTGGGCTTCGCTTAGCCGTCCTGTCTCGCGGAGCGCGACTGTATTCGACTCGACGCTTGGTCGAAGAAGCCCGAAAACGTGGCATTGACGTCAATGTTCTCGATCCGATGAGCTTCTCTCTCTTCGTTGATGACAACGGTATTGACGTCATGCACGAAGGTCGCCCTGCAGCCTTTGATGCTGTCATTCCACGTATCGGTCACTCCATCACTCGTCATGGCGTTGCAGTTCTTCGCCACCTCGAGCAAATGGGTATTTGGACGGCCAACACAGGCCAAGGTATTCTCCAGAGCCGGGACAAATTGCACGCTTCACAACTGCTTGCTCGAAACAAGATCCCTGTTCCTCGTACCGTTTACGTACGAGATACAGCAGACATCGAACACGCTATTGAAGCGGTCGGCGGCCTTCCAGTCGTCGTCAAAGTCACGGAAGGAACCCAAGGCCAAGGCGTGTTCCTGCGCCACACCTACCACGAAACACGCAATCTCGTTCAAGGTTTGTTGCATACGAAGAAAGCCATTCTTATTCAAGAATACATTGCAGAATCCCATGGCACCGATATTCGTGCCCTCGTCGTTGGTGATCGTGTCGTTGCTTGCATGCGTCGACGTGCCCGAGGACGTGAATTCCGAAGCAATTTCCACCTTAATGGAACCGTTGAACCGGTTGAACTCGACCCTGCCTTCGAAGAGGTTGCTTGTCGGGCAGCGCGCGTTCTCGGTCTTCGTGTTGCTGGTGTCGATTTGCTCGAATCGGTCGACGGTCCACTCGTTCTCGAGGTGAACTCCAGCCCCGGATTGGAAGGTATCGAAAAAGCGAGCGGCGTGAACGTTGCCGGAGAAATCATAGATTTCGTCATCAACGATGCGGTCTTCACCGAAGTTGAACTGGACAAATTGCTACGAACCGTTCCTGGAGAAGGTGTTCTGTCGATTCAATTGCTCCATCATACCAACCTCATTGGCCACTCCATCGATGAGATCTTTGCCAACAGTGAGCAACCTCCTGTCTATGCACTTAGTCGTGGAGACAAAATGATGTGGAATCCAGAACCAAGTGTTCAGCTTCGCTACGATGATGTGTTGATCTGCTATGGTGAGTTGGAATCGTTACGAGCAACGCTACGTAAGGCGGTTTTGATGTCACCACAGATCACAACGGACTCGCCTTCTAGCGAAGAGACCAACGCATAATCTGTGTTTTGATGAACATTCAACACATTCATATGGATGTGTGCCAACTGCACTTTGTCCGCAAGGACACGGGATGCACTTCCGCTTCGGCGGAATCAACGGCGCTGATGCCATATGGAGAGAAAACACACACAGCCGAAGGCTCAACGACCGAGCCAGCTTCGTCTTACCGACGAAGAGATTCAGCTTCCTCCGCGTCTTGTTCACATCCAGAACCTTCCATGGTTGGACTGTTACGACCAACAATTGCGTACAGAAAACAAATCTGAGAACACGCGCAAAACCTACCTCAACGGCCTTCGAGCCCTTGTTGAAACAACCCTTCCAGGTGAGAATGTTCTCTCCGAGAACGATCTTGAATCGATGGATGTTGCAACACTCGCTCAGCGCCTTGAACCCCTCAACGGACGCATCGATCGATGGACGCATTCGATGAGTGAGTTGAGTCCATCAACCTACAACGCTCGTCTTGCAGCCGCTCGTCACATGATCAAGTGGCTTGGCCATCGATGGCCCGATCATTTGGTTCGGGCACGAACAGGTCGTAAACTGCCACGAACCCTCACACGACGCGAACTGACTTCAGTGATTGAAGCGGCCAATACATCCGAGAATGCCATCGCTTCTGTCGTCGTCACCGTGTTGTTGGATACTGGTATGCGCGTTTCTGAATTGTGCAACCTCAACCTCTC
>CAXQWT010000009.1:0-50607 GCA_964227855.1 Salipiger bermudensis
CTAAATAAACTAGATGTCATAAGGGCATCTGATACAATTCCAGTTAAAGAGATAGTTGGAGCTGAAATCAGATCCTCGGAAAAATGGGCAGTTATAGTTACAACATCTGAGTTTTTTACAATATTATCAGAATCATTATCTGTCAGTGTTACAGTGGGCGCAGTATTGTCAATTCTAAAGGTAATACTCTCATTTCCGCTGTATTGATTCCCGGCTAAGTCTGTTCCGCTGGCTGTCGCATGATCATCTACATCGGCATTTTCAGCCTTAATGTTCGTACGTGTGACCATTTCAACATCCTCACCTGCTCGATCAGAACGGTCTACTGAAGCAATTTCTTTACTTGGGACCGTTCGCCCAGCATGGTACAGGTTTGTGTCAATATCCTCCTTACTCCATGTTTCAGAACCAATCGCTCTAGCAAGCTCAGGCTCAGGGGGTTTGTCTTTCCATTGGTTTTTATTTGCAACATTTTGGATTACATTTTGTTTCTCGGTCCTCTTTTGTTGTTCAAAAATTTCGAGAACATCCTTTTCGGTCTGTTGTTTTCCTTTTGGAATATACTTGCCTGCACGACGTTGCTGCTCTTCTAGCCATGGGCCGTGGATTGAATCGTTATCGTGTCGATGAGGTGCTACAGACATAGCAAGCAATTCCTTCGCAAATTGATAGAAGGCGTCCTCTGGAGGCGCTTTGGCCATTTCATCACGGATACGGCTGTGTGAGGCGATACACTTACGACAACGTGAACTTCCAACCTCATCGGGTTCATCACACCACAGACAACATGCCTGGAAACCCATGTCTTTCATTGCTCGCCTTGGCATTGACATGGATGCTCATACACTCGTAGTTGTTCAAACACATGAAGTCTCGTACATCGCGAGCGAGGATTCAAAGAAGACCATGTATTGAGAGTTTCATGGTTCGAGACCCACGTGCGGACATTATTGAACCAAGTCCCTTTTATGGAACACAGCAGAAAGTCCACCGAGTTCATGCGGGTCAACAACCCCGAGCGAACTCACCGATCAACAATTTCTTCCGAGTCCTATCTCAAACACAACCAACACTGCATAAAGGCGGCATCTGGCACTTCAGTGAAGAAGAAAAGAAACATCTCTTGTATGCCACTGCAGCTTTTACACTCGCTCTTGGATTCATGGCTGCCGGAGGCCTTAGTGGACTTTCAGTTAATGGGCCATCGACATGGGTGCTCCAAATTCTTCTCTCTATGCCAATTATGCTGATTGCAGTTGGCCCTGCATTTGTTCTTCATGAAATCGGGCACAAAATCATTGCAAAGAAGAATGGCTGTTGGGCAGAATTTCGAGCAGATCCTAAAGGCCTTCAATTTGGTGTACTTATCTCTCTCTTCCTTGGCATTCTCTTCATGGCACCAGGGGCTGTTATGGTTGCAGGGCTTGTTACGCGTCGTCAGAACGGTCACATAGCGATCGCAGGACCACTGGTCAATCTTGGTTTATTCATCATTGGGATACCATTAGGAGCATTGCTCTTCATGCTTACAAATGCTCAAGACTACAGTTCATTTGCTTATTTACAGGATGGTTCACTTATTTGGCAATCAATGGTGTACGATATCGTTCTTTATTGGATTGGTGCAAATCTGATTTTAGGCTTGTTCAACATGATTCCACTCGGACCACTCGATGGGGTGAAAGTAAAAGATTGGAACAGCGGTGTCTGGTGGGGACTTTTCCTAATCTTCTTATCGCCAATCATCATCTATTTGACGACTCCATACTCGCCAATGACTCTCGTCATTTGGCTTTCTAATCTGGTTTGATCAGAGACCGTGGATTTCCTTGGACTTGTCATGGCTCCAGTGGTAGCACAATCGGAGCAAGTTTAGGTAATGACCCTGTCCATCCTTAGTCATCTTCTCGTGAAGAGGCTCGTTACTCATGAACATGTCTCCCCAAACGTTAGCAGAAGTACCCTTCTTACCCTTTGGTAGATCAAAGACTTCGTTGGTTGTTGGCTCCAACAAGTTCTTCCAGACGATTGCAGGGTTCACAGCCATTGTAACTTCGACAATAATCTCATCTTCATTGAGGCCTGTTCCAGTCTGCCATGACTCTTCACCCATATCAGCAAGGAAGGGTAGGCACAAGTCAATGATCGAAAGACCGGTCATTGGATCAGCACCGGTCATCTGACCGTATGCTTCACGCATTCGACCACGATCGGCACCACGAGCACCAGTAATCATGCGCAACTTGTCAATGGAAGTTGGTACAAGGAAGCGAATGTCTGTGTAATAGACAAGTGCTTGTTCACTGTTTCCGGCAGGTGCGAAGATGTGAGAGAAAGGTTGAGCACCACTACTCTCACCAAGCATATCCATTGGGTACAATGTCTTGAGTGCGTTTGTAGCAACGGACTGAACGACACGTCGAATCAATCGTTCTGGAGCAGCGGAAACATCGTTGAAGGATTCCATGTACTCATCGAGGTTGAGGATGTCGTATCCACGTACTGCAAGGATTGAGTGGACGTTTGGTCCGAGAATCTTATCTCCGCCAATCATAGCTTGACTGATCCATCGAGCACCCTTTGCGAAGTCACTTGCTGTAACGAGGTCAGCATATGCCTTGTATCGGCGAGCAACACGGTTCATGAAGTCAGCTTGGTCAAGCTTAGTGAAGACGGTAGCAGCGTAGTTTGACTTGAGTGCGTGGTCAGCAACTTGACTTGCGTTCACACATGTCAAGAGGTTTCCTTGGTCGTGAGGATAGAGCAACAATCGTCGTCGCTTTGCAGCGCCACCGAGAGAACCTACCTTAGGATCGGTCAAGAGATATCCAAGACATGCAGTAACCTCAAACAGTCGAGCGTACTTATCTTCATCGCTTGCGTTCTTGATCCACTCGTCAAGACCGGGTTCGATACAGTGGAATTCAAGAGGCACCATCTCAGAACCTGCTCCGAACATTTGTCGAACGGTTGAGGAAGACATCATTCCCATCATTGTGTATAGGGATGTCTTTCCAGTGGTGAGATAAACGTCAGTAATACCTTCTTCACCGAAGGAGATTCGTCGGTCAGGCAGGTTAACCAAGAGGTTGAATGAAGTAGCAGTGTCTCGGTTTCCATCAACTGCAGGATGAATCCATGTCGTTGGCTTGGTCATCAAGTATCCACTCGCATCCTTCCCAAAACCAGCAGGAGAATATCGAATCCAACCCAATCTATTGTTGAAAGCAACACCACGGTGCATTAACGAAGGGTAGTAGACCTTGTCTTGCGGGTCTGAATCCGGTACAACACCACGGTGACCGAGCCCCCATAGAATTGGTTCCCACTCAGAAACACCGTCTTCGTCTCCACCGTCTCCTAGGAATGGGTGTCCACTTGATACTGTTTCGCCAGTAAGCATCGAACCGCCCAATCGCTCTTCATCACCTGTTGAACAGAAAAAGAATGTTTGTGTTGTGACGAGTTGCTTTGGCGTCCACATGTTAGCATTTACAACAGTTTTCTGCTTCAGGAAATCGGAAAGAGTACTGATTCGACGTTCAAACTTAAATCGCTCAGATTCAATCCATGTGGAGCCGAGGATTAGGTTGGTGTTCAACAATTTCGGGCGTCCTGGACCGATATATCGTGTTCGAGGGTCACCTTTGGTATCATCCGTTTCATGAATTGGTTCCCAAGGCCCTTCTTTTGGAATGTATTTGAGGAATTCTTCATGATCAAATGGCATTTTTTGTGCTTCTTTGACCGAGTCTTCGACCTTATCCATCAATTGAACATAGGTCTCCGTTGGCGTAATTCGTCCACTTTCCTTGAATTGTTTATGCGATACTGCTCGATGTTCCCACATTCTTCTTCACCTCAAAATTTCTTCTTTTTAACAGGAGTTTTATCCTCTTCTTCGGGAGCTTCTTCTTCTTCAGAATCGTCGCCTTCGTCTTCAGGCACTTCATCCCCTTCTTCAAGGCTATCCCCTTCATCAGTAGAATTCTCTTCCTCGGATTCATCATCAAGATCTTCATCTTCTGATTCCTCATCTTCAGATTCGATATCTTCCATCATGACATCTACAACTTCGTCGATCTCTTCATCGTCATCAGGTACTAACCCGTCAACCTCTTCTGATTCTTCTCGTGGAATAAGGAGTTGCAAAACAAGACCTAGGGTCCCAGCAACTGCTCCGAGACCAACAACCAATCCGTTGTTGATTCGTTGCGTTTCGTTATCTTTTTCGCTTGCTTCCATACCAGTCACAGGGGGAATTTCATTCCCAACGACGTTTGTTACAATTTCTACGGCAGCCCATGCTGCAAAAATGAGCATAATTATTGAGAGCAAATTTGCGGTGGAGGCATTCGTTTTGACCCAATTTGCAAAGGGTGTCTGACCATCTTCCATACCAATGCCTCGCGACGTTTGCATATAACTTGTGTGCCTTTAATAAGGAAAAATGAACGAATCACTCATCGAGGTAAGCATTTCTTACAGGATTCTCATCAAGATGGAAGAACGAATACGTTGCCCACCATGTAATTGTGTCAAGTGCATCGACAAGATTGCTCGTTCCACTTTGTTCTTCTCCGTAGTCCTTACCAGTCGTATCCATCCAATCGATCATTTCTTCAACCGTATCACATGTTTGATGATAGCACCAGTATCCATCTACAAGTCCACCAAAGCCCATTGTGACTGTACCAAGGTTATCTTGGAATGTAGCATGATCGGACCGAGCAGTTGTATCTTCGTAAACGATGATTTCAGGGCGGTCTTTGGCATACCAATCATCAACCTTCCATGTCTCAACATCGTGCCCTTCTCCAAGAAGAGGTGCCATTTGTTCCTCGACACCAATCGCATCGGAACCAATCCACATAGCAAGGCCAACCATGCCCGGCTGATTCATGACATCATGGTCCAAACTTGGACCAATGTAGACTCGCATAGGCCAGACCTCCTCGTCTTTTGGATAACCATCATCATCAACAGTAGGGTCAGGATCACAATTGGGTTCTCCGCCTCCGTGGTTGTTTCCACAAGGAGCACCACCTCCCCCTGGCCAATTTACACCAGCCATATCGAGATTAACGTAATTTGTAACCTCTACGTTGGGGTTGTCTTCTTTGACCCATTCATCGGTCCAATAATCACTACCTCTTTTTCCGCCTTCTTCACCAGACCACAGACAGAATACCATTGTATTACGGGTGCTAAATTCAGCCATTGCTTCTGCAACGGTCAATACCATACTCGTTCCTGCTGTGTTGTCGTAGGCGCCTACTCGTGTACCGTACGTCCTTCCAACAGCAGGTAAGTGTGGTGAAATCAATCCTCCATTGATTGGGGGGGCGATGTCAAAGTGAGCACCAAAAACCATCCATTTATCCGGATCAACTTCCCCAAAACGATAACCACAGATGTTGTAAGCTTCAGGATTTACATCTCCTGGATTCATTTCTGAATCATAGACAAACCGCTGCGTGATGACTTCAAGACCAAAACTTTCGAGGGTCTGGATAAGATGCAAAGCAGCATCTTCGTACGCAGCATTCCCTTGGCCGGCCCAACGATCAAGATAGCCTAGAGCACCATCGGCCAAGTCTGTTGGGTCTGCTGTTTGGTCGCTTAGACTTGAGAGAAAATTGAACGTTGTACGTCCGTTGACTACACCGGTTGAATGCCGACCACCTTCTGCTTCTGTGTAAGCAGGTGCTGCTGGACGATCAATCGAAAGAATGACCGGAGTAACTCCTCCTCCGTTTGAGTTTGAAGATTGAACTGTATTCAGACTTCCATTTTGACCTGCGACACCAGAGATTCCTTGTGAATTTTGATCACTATAGCCTCCACGTTCCCACCATGTTTTCCATGATTCATCCAGATTACGAATGGGCCAATTTTTCCGCTGATAATCACCGAGAAGAACGACAGCAGTATCGGTTCGGGGCGGAGCAAGAACGGTCAGAAGAACATCTTCCCCAGCCTTGAGATCAACAACGGTTGAATTTTGAACGAAACCAGTGTCAGTGTTCATGATTAAATACGGCACGAAAGCCGAGAGATCACGATCAGCAGATATTGTGAGCCCTTGAAAAACTCCTCCAATGAGCGTTTCAGGAGTGATAACAACATCACTTTCTTTGATTTGCCTACCGTCATCTCCTTCACCAAAACATCCAGCGAGTGGAGCAAGCATCATGATGCAAACTAGGCCGAGCGCCCTGCAAGCATCTCTCCCCATGATACGGTGCTAAACCTCTCTCTATCTCAATTCTTTGCTCATAGCACAGGCAAAACCACAGACGCAACCAGGCTCATGACACTCTCATTCATGAACTAGTTTGATTTTTCAAAAAACATAACAATTCCTGAACCCCAATCAACAACTTCGAGCGTCTGTCGAAGAAGAGTTACCAAGCTGAGTCAAAAATTCCACTTTCATCTTTGAACGATTTGAATTCAAGGTGATTCCCAGATGGGTCAACAATGAACATAGTTGCTTGCGATCCTGGTTGACCTTCGTATCGAGTATAAGGCCCTATAACAAATTGAACGCCGTTCTTAGCAAGTTTATCTTTCAACTGATGCCAATCATTCCATTCCATAACAATCCCAAAATGCATCGCTGGAATATCCTTTCCATCAACCGGATTGGTTGACAAATCCGGCATATGAGGAACCAGATGGGCTACGATTTGGTGTCCAAAAAACTTGAACACACATGATTCGTCTTTCTCTCGACCAGTTGTGCATCCAAGGACATCAACATAGAACTGCTTCGCCTTTTTCAAATCATCAACAGGAAAGGCGAGATGGAAGGGACGGAGTTTCTTTGGGGGCGAGTAGTCGGTTCCACAACTCCGACACACGTCGTTTTCATCCCAATCGCATTGACGAATACAACCTGCCAACCCATCACTTCCACTTGACTGAGCAGCCAATGGAGTCTGTGGATTGAACGTCAGGGATCGAACCAGCAAGCATAGCATCAATGGCATCTTTCAATTCACTGGTTGTCACTTGTGTAGGATCGCGTGGATTGTCATCCATGCGCCCCTGATAGGTAATAATTCCATCAGCGTTAAGAAGAAAAAACTCAGGTGTTCGCTGCGCCCCCCATGCAGTTGCAACACGTTGGGTGTCATCATGCAGGTATGCGTAAGGCATTCCCTTTTCGGCTCGTTTTACCATGTTTTCAAAGGAATCAACAGGATAGTTGTCTGGATCGTTTGAATTGATTCCAACGAATCCTATATTGTTAGCATTGCAATACTCAGCCATGTTGTTTATTCGGTCAATGCTAGCGATGACGTATGGGCAATGATTGCACTCAAAAACAACGACACAGCCATTCGTTAACATTGATTCTGCCAAGGTGGAACTCTCACTACCAATGCTTCTATTCGCATTAAGAAGGTGGAACTCAGGTGCTTTATCGCCGACATTAAGGGGCATGCCTCCCCCTCAATGACGTCATTCATATGTGTTCGCTTAAACTCACAAGGTTGCAATGTGCTGCTCACAATCCTGCAAACGTTGCCTTGCGAGCGGGTGATCAGGCTCTAAAGCAAGAACTCCTCTCCAAGCAGCGGAAGCCTGGTCCATGTTGTTACTCGCATGGTGGATAGCGGCCGCTTGCAAACGAGCATCGAGATTGTTTCCGTCCGCTCGTATCGCTGCTTCAAAGTCACTCAATGCCGACTCATATTTGCCCCAAGCAAGATACAACATACCTCTCTGATGCCAAGCATCAGCGTAATCTGTCGCTAAACGCAACGCTTCGTTAATCGGCCCCTCTGCACGCTCAGGACGATCCAAAGCAAGATAACATGCGCCCAATTTTGTCAACGCCTTATGGTGATGTGGAGCCTTTTCAAGTACGGCAAGGAAACCATCCTTTGCTTCCTCCCATTCACCAAGTCGAGATTGAGCATCCGCTTTTGCAAAGACCGCTACCATTAATTCAGGTGCGAGTGAAAGGAGTATGTTAGCATCATCCTTTGCTTCAACTGCTTTGTTTAGGCCCAGGTAGCAACTGATTCGGTTGAGTCGTGCACGGATGTGCTTCGGCCTTTCGCTCAGAGTCTCACTATACATTGCAATAGCCCGTTCGAAATCCCCAGATTTGATTGCAATCGTTCCACGAACGTAAGCAATGGTAGGGCCACTTCCTTGTATTTCAGCTGCGTCAATGTAACGCGTTGCAGCATGAACATCATCCAAGTCGATGGCCAACATAGCCGCTTCGATTGAACATGAAGAGTCGGTTTCGCCAAGAAGTCGCCTTGCACGAGTGAGGGATTCACTGGCTTCATCCAAATTCTTCAACAGACGTTGTGTTCGTGCCAATCCAAGCCAAGCAACCCCCATTTCTCGATTGATTTGAAGTGCCGCTTGGAAGGATTGAATGGCCGAACCAAGGAGAAGTTGATCGGTTTCACCCGTACCGTCTCGTTGTCGGTCGGCACGAGCCAAGTGGAGGCGGCCTTCTACAATGTGAAGTTCCGGATGGTCAATCTCTGGAGGAGTACCATCGAGAAGCGCTTGAGCAACCTCGATACGCCCCTCTGCTAATCTGCGTGAAGCGACAATACTTCTGAGCCCTGGGTCCATCGGATGTTTTTCAATCGCCTTTTCTAAAGTCGTTTCAGCAGCCATAACGTCGCCGGATTCAGCAATCAAATCAGCCTTCAAGACAATGAGTTGAGCGCCTCCACAGTCTAGAGCAACAGCGTGTGTAGCTGCTTTCAACGCTTCCTTTTCTCGTCCTGATTTAACACTGAGCAAAATCGCACGCAATGCCCACGCCTCGCCAATTTGGCGGTCAAGGTTTAGACAACTATCAACAGCTTCCAAAGCTCGTTCGTTCTCTTCCGCCTCATGCAACAATTGAGCATATTGCAACCAATAATCAGGCTTATTGTTGTCTTCAGCAAGTGCTTGTTCTATCGCATCGAGGGCTTCATTTGAAGATCCAGCACGCTGCCGCAATCCAGCCAACAAGGAACGGTCTGCAGGCGTGTCCAGACCCAATGCTTCCAATCGACGAACATCTTTCTCAGCGTTTTCATCACCTTGCTGGACAAGGATGTGAGCGTGCGAGCGCAACAAGTCAGGATTGTCTGGATCAAGATGCAATTGCGCTTCCAACCAATGCAATCGAAGAACTCCGTCAGATTTCAGAATTGCAACCTTCTCAAGACCTTGCAACACCACATCGTTACCGGGTAAAGCTTGGTGTGCATAACCGAAAGCATCTTCTGCCCAAACAAGGTTTTGCAAATGCAAGGCGCATAGTCCAATCTGAAGTGCTTGTCGACCGTTGAGATTGAGAGAAGCCATATTCATGCCATTGTGCGTTAGAACACTCAGCAGGCGTGATACCATCTGATATTTCATTGGTGAAAGAACGACGTCCACATTCTCGAGGGTGATAGAAGAACAAACCGCATCGATTGCATCGTGAATTTTGACCGTTGAAACATCACCACTTTCAAGCGAAGCAATCGCTTGATGGGCTCGAATTCCATGGTCAACTTCAGGTTGCGTTGCTCGCAAGGCATGAATAATGTCATCGTATTGATCGATTTTCTTCTGCAATACAATCAATGCATCGGTTGTTTGCTTTGCATGCGCACCTTGTGATTCAGAGAGAACAAGTGTTCGGTCAGTGACGTTCTGCAAGGCATTTCTTGCATGATAGAGATTCCAAGAAAGAGCACCACCAACTCCAATCGATGCACCAATGAGAATGAAGGTAATTGGTTCCATTACCTGTTTAGTTGTTCAACTGCCTTTATGTTCTGCGGTCTTATTGACGCCACAACCTACCATTTTCGAACCCTTTGGAAAATCCCAAAGGCCAAAAATTTCGAACAAATTTGTGGAATTTACGGCTCACATTGAAATCCTATGCATTCATATCGATTATCTGAGGAGAGGCCATGGGAAGTAATGACGTCTCCAACGAAGTGGCAGATTTGGGATCATACCTTGCTGCGTGGAAGGAGGTTGGATTTGACGTATCCCTTCCCGGCGGCGAGGCAACATCAATCAAACCCTCTGAATTTACTGAACTCCAATCGATGGTTGAATCAGCGATTGAACTAAAAGTTCGAATGGAGCCATTTCAGGATTCAGAAAAAATTGGACGTCTAATCAGTACTTTTCGCGATCCAAACAACTTGGCAGAAATACAATCACAATTTCTAGATTGGATTGCAGACAATGCTCCTTGGGAACCGGGGTATTTTCGATGGTATCCTAATTGGTGGATGAGCGAAGAAACGCGGTCACAATTCTGGGACCTCGTCAACATCAGTTCATCACTTGATGAATCGAGTTGGACTTCATTGGATTTACTTCTTCCTCTCCTTTCAGACCCCAAAAACTATCCAAACATTATCAAGGAACTTGAACAACTTGTTCATGATGAGAAGCGACAACGAGATCTTCTCGAAAAGGCAGTCTTCCAATTGAAGGAAAAAGGATACACGATTGCATTCGAATCAATGAAAATAATTGATCAATTTGATGAAATTGAGCGGCTCCAAACCTATTCAAATCAAGTTGATTTACTCGAACTCCAAATTCAGTCCAACATTCTTCCATTCGACCCAGTTCTTGCTGATACGTTCACAGGTCGATTGAAGGAATTGATGACAACTCCATCTGAGGAGTTGAATACACTCCAAAAGAACGTTGCGACAATTTCCGAACATCTCCAAGTTCGCCTCAACGAAATGAATGCATTGTTACGTCAATGGCATTCGGAGGGCTATTCATATGAAGATCGTTCGATGATTCAACCAGAGGAACTTCTCGAGTGGGAACATCTTCTACCTGAAATTGAACAACAATACCACCGCCATGCAGGAGCTTCGGAACGCTGGAAAGAAATCCAGAAATTATGGGGCATCGAGGACCCTTCGATTGAGCAGATTGTTGGTAAACTCCAGCATACTGATGCGTTCTTAGATAAAATCGATGCCCTTGAACAGCAATGGACTGAAAAAGAACTCCAAGGGGCATCCCTGATTGAACGCTGGGAGCAACTCGGATTCGAGATGGACGTATGGCGATATAAGATCACTCAAGACCCCCGCCAAGGGTTGTTTGAATTGAACCAACAACTTCCGTTCTATGAGCGAGCGAATGAATTGCTGGAACGAATGCTCCAACTCGACACCTCTCTTGGTGGAGAAGAAGAGGTAGAGGGGCGCACTACGATACTCCGTACCATGGATTTGGAAAATGATTTGCTCGATGAGATGCAACATTGGATTGATAAGAAGACGTTGCGCAATACTCGGCACCGACGGATGCTTCAGTCCGAATGGGAACGTGCAGTTCGTGAGGGAAAGGCCGATCCTACAATCACATTCTCAGACCTCCACTCATTCGAGTCGGCGATAGCCTCACTTGAACATCAAACACAACACATCATGTCAAGTGGAGCAACATCGCACGCAATCGGGCGAACGAAGGCCGAGCTTCTACGCTTGGAAACACGAGGCTGGAACATTTCAGAACTTCTTCAACTCCAAGAAGAACAACCAGACTCTTTCTTTCAACAATTTTCAAACACCATTGAGGCAATATCTCGGATCCAATCAACACAACGGCGGTTGGCAAATTTGGACTGGCGCCGTGATGTACAGCGTGCAACTGAAGTATCGATCGAAGTTCGGAATCCATTGCAATTGATGAAACTTGAACGGCAAATTCCTGCATTAATCCGCCATTTAGCGGAACGAGAAATCGAAGACGAAGATTACACCTACGTCGCTTGGTTGCCTGAGCAACGCCCCGTTCTTCTTCCTAGAGAACAATCATTGGTACGGAAAGTGCCTGCAAAGGTCCAACCGCGTTCAACTCTTGAAGAAGCTCATGAAGCCATGCTTGAGGCCATGGACCATAATCCTGTGACGGATGTTGTAGAGGCAGAAACCATACCGAACAACGAGGGAGATTCCAACGAAGTAACTCCGGAGGAGTGGCGACACCCAGAGACAAAGCATCCGCACGATGATGGAGTGTCAGATGAGGAATTTTTTGCAGACGATAAGTGGTCTGTCGAGCGTTGGAGTGGATGGCGTGAGCGGCAACAGGAACTAGAGTTAGCAAGGCAAGAGCAAAGCGACAACTCGAATCAACCAACATCTCAACCTGCGGCAGAGGAAGCCAAAACCCTCCCAGAAAGACGAGAGAATTCCGTTGAAGAAAAACCGAAAACAGCCATTGTACCTGCATCAAGTTCGGTTGTTGAAGGGGATTTGACATCCTATGAAGGACTTCTTCGCCTCATTGGCTTGACAGAAGAGGCTGATATCCTTGCTGGATCGAACGACATATCGATTGTTCGTAGGGCATTGGCATCTTACGTTGGTGACGAACCCCGAGATATTCGTGTCGATCGATTGCTCAGGCTGGTTCTGAGACTCCTTCCATTAGGCGATCATGATGATTCCAAGCGTTCGAAAATGATCGACGTTCTTGGTAAGGCCATTCCGAAATACAACCAATGGGTTCGCATGCGACTCGAAGCACGACATATGGGGGCATCGGGCGATTTCTTCGAAGATGCTACGCGCCTTGGAATAGCACTACATCGAGTTCCCGGCCCCGGAGTTCGCGTACCCCTCAAAGCCGATGTATTGCCATTACCCGAAACGTCCAACTTGAACGAATTGCAACATCAAACAGAGCGTTTGGTTCAGTCCATGAACCTTCCAGCAGCGGGCGGAATCAACTGATCAGGACAGTTCATCGAGAAGAGCATCCTGTTCTTCTTGAGAAATTGAAGGCTCATTGCTCGGCGTGGCCTGTACAGCAATTCGTGGAGCTTCAGGCATTGGCATATCCAAGGGAATCGGTTGATTGAGTCCTGGAGGGCCGGCTGGTAGAGGGGCTATCGGTGGTGGAAGCGGCGTAGGTGAAGGTGTGGCGACAACAGGCGGGGACGCAATACTTGGTGGCCCCATCGGTGGTGAGAGAGGCGGGGGGAGAGGCGCAGGAACCGGCTCAGGAGGAGCAGGTATCGTTACTGGTGGGCCCATTGGTTGCGACATCTCCTCAACCAGAACCTCTTGAAGAACCGGCTGTGGTCCAGGAGCATTTGTCTCAATGTTCGCCTCTGGCATTTGAACTGGGATAATTTCCGTTGGTGTAACTGGCATTGGTAGTTGCGCAACAGGTTCCTCCAAAACCTTCGGAACAATTGGAGTGCGGAGTTGCTTGTGCAAATCATTAATTTCCGTAACATTAAGGCTACCGACTCTCATGTAATCCGCCATTGCAGGACCAATCAAAGCCATACTTGCGCGGAATCCAGGGGAAAAGACGTTCCATGTACCAAGATCAATTTCATGCGAGTTCCCACAGGAAGAAAACACGAGACGATGCCTCTCCAAATGATTTGGTAAAAATTTCAAACCTACCAAGAAGAGACCCAGACCTAGAACAATTGAAGTTAATCCCTGTATCATCATGAGTAGAATCCCAACCAGAGCAAAACCCCCAGAAAGGCCGAACTCAAGAGGAGTCGGTTTATCGATGCAGTGTTGGAAACTTGTTAGTTCAGCATCCATCACCAACTGCACGTCAACTCTCGGCACACCGTCTTGGTGCAGCGTGGTTTTGACGACACGAAACAACCCCTCGCCAACAACAATTGATGTCGATTTGAGACCATCCTTCGATTCTGAAAGTGGAAATTCTTCAACATCTTCATGATTGTTGTGAAACAGAGGTTTTGCTCGAATTGGTAAAGTGAGAACATCCATGAGTTCATACTGTTCATCCAACGAATCATCACCAGTTTGCTCTTCAACGATTTCCTCTTCGTCAACTTCAGAGGAGGCTTCGGACTCATTCTCCATACGCTCACCTTATCCAAACAATGAAATGAACGTAACGGAATCAACGATGGGTCTCAGAAAACCACGATTTCGCATCACTCTTTGCAGCAAAGCCCTTACCTGGCTTTGTTCCTACAACGGTTGAAATCGATGCTTCAGAAGCGATTTCTTGGATTCTGTCACTGATTGGACCATTAATGATCAATGCTTGAACACCTTCTGTTCCTTCAGCAGATTTAGCGATGGACCCAGCGCCCATTTCTTCGCTTACGGTACCATCAGCAAGAACAAACATTGCCTTGTTCTTACCGAGACTGTCCTGATGATCGAACATCTCTTGGATTTCGGCAGGGGCGATCTCGGATTCATAGACGTCCGACATTTCTTCAACCCACTCATCGTTGTTTCCTCCGTGTTTCTCTTCGTCTTCTTTGTCCTGTGCTTCCATTGTCTTTGCAAACTTAGCAGCATCGACTTTCATGGAGAGTGACTTGGTAATTGTTTTCTGAGGAAGCAATTCCCATTCTTGGCCAACAGGCGCCTGTGCAACGAAATCAACCTTGAGAATAGCATTGAGTTGTCGGAACAACATTTCGCCACCACGGTCTCCATCGATTGCAAGTGTTACTGATTGCTTTCCATTTGCCAAATCAATAAGCTCTTGCTTGATGTTTCCAGCACCATCAGCACTGATAGCATTCTTCACTCCACAATTGAGTAAGTTGATGACATCGTTTCGTCCTTCAACGATAATCAATGAATCCGAACTCTCAACATTTGGTCCACACGTCAAACCATGAAAGTTCGTTGCAGTACCCACTGTCAATACAGAGCGAACTTCTTCAACAACTGTCTTACTAGCCGCTTCACCGGAATTAACCAGTGCGAGAAGAAGCTCCTTTGCACGATCGACGACGGCAGTACGCTTGGTGGCCCGAACGTCTGAGATTTCAACAACAGTGATCTTTGCTTGGCACGGGCCAATCCGATCAATGGTTTCCAATGCAGACCCGATGATCGCAGTTTCGACATTGTCCATGCTGCTCGGAATGAGAATCATTCCGTGCACCTTACCGCCTTTGGTTTCCATTTCTACGTCAACGTGTCCAACACGAGCCGTACGTTGCAATTTTCTTAGTTCGAGCTCATCTCCGAGCAAACCTTCGGTTTGACCCATGATGGCTCCGATGATATCCTTACGCTGAACAGTACCATTGATTTTGATGTCAGCCTTTATCAAATATTTCATCGCTTTTCCTTGTTTGTTTCCTGAATTGTTTTTTCGAGACAAATTAAATCCTCCTTTCGGCCTCTTCACAGTCGGTGCTTTTATCCCAAGAGGGGACGCAGTGCAACGGTTTGGCAAAAATGTCAAACCAAGTGAATGTGATTCAGCAGTTAATGCTGGAGCCTTCCCCTTTTCAATCCTATGGAAAAAAATCCCCAACATTCCCGATTTATTCTTTCGGAAGCGAAGAGGAACGTTCAATTAAATCGGCTTGCATTTTTTCGCTGAGGAATGGAAGATGAGGATCTTCATCACCCATTGAATTCTTCCAGGAATCCATTGCACGAGCCCATATTTCCTCATCCGCATTCCATTCCAACCAACGCTCAACAAATGCAACATGCCGTTGGACTTCCTCATCATCTGCTGCAATTTGCTTCAGAAGCATGTTTGTCTGTGCAAGAATGAGGCCCATTGGGGGCGAAATAAGATAGACGCCAAATGGGTTTCGTTCAGTTGAAATGGTCAAATGCTCCTTCCACAGCCCAAGCCCAACATCGTAGATGTAACCGATAAGAAGGACGCTGAGAAGGACGAGAAGCCCAATTGACATGAGCCCAAAATACGTAGAAGGGATGCCGAGAATTTCATTCGAGAAACACAATCCAGAATCACAGGTCGATTCAAACCGCCACTTAACATATGGCCAAATAAGCAATGTGAGCGTTGTTGTCCAAAACACCATTGAAATAACGGTTTGAGACTGTTGAAGGCGCCAGTATTGACGCATGATGACCTTCTTCATTGGGTGGTGCTATCTTGCAACACTTATGGATTCAACCCCTTTCATCATCGTCCGAACTACCATTTTCAACAAAATACATGCCATCGACGTGGTTAAATATCCAACACAAGAGGAAGCAATAGCAAAGGTTGTAAGAAGATGGGCGCATTCACTTTCATCCGCAACATTCCAGGCAAACTCTACATTTCCCTTCTGATAATGAAATTAAACATTCACAACCGATTGTCAAGAAAATCCATGCTCTGTGAAACGGGGCCAACGCTTTCGATGACAACGTATGGTGTTCGTTTTCAAACAGCCCACATTTCTCTTGAAGCAATTGCGCGAGGAAAGACCCTCCCATCAAGAGCCATCCTTTTTGTCGATGATAACGAACTCTACAATCAACCGACGAAAGGGCTTAGGCGCCTCATGAAACGAGGACTGGAAATCCAGCTGGTTGATAATTTCGGACCGCATACGAAATACTACCCCTTCCTAGAATTGGTATCTGATTTCGACCGGCCACATGCAACCGGAGATGACGATCATATCTACCCGACATGGTGGTTGAAGAAACTCACCTCTTCGATGAAGCAAAATCCCGGGTACCTGCACGCCTACCGAGCTCACTGCATCCGATTGAATGAAGATGGGACCGAAGCACTCCCCTATCTTGAATGGGGCCCAGGAATCACAACAGCCCCTTCAAATCTTAATTTTTATACTTCAGCCATGGGAGAGATTTACAGTTCCGAATTTCTTCGGATTGCAAAACAACGTGGCCGAGAATTCCTAGACTCTTGTCCGAAGAACGACGACCTATGGCTCACCTCCCTTGCGATAGAGAATGAAGTTCCTATTTCATTGGTTGATGGTATCAACAGAACCTTCCCTGCGATTCCAGCCTCGCAACAATTGACATTGGAGGCAACGAACGTGTTTGGTGGTTACAATGATGTGCAAATCCGAGACACATTCACAGAAAAAATACTGGAAAGGTTGAGAGAATTGGAAAGGCAAGAGAATCTTCGCTAATTTTTTTCTCTAACGTCATTAAAACTCTACAAACTGGAAAAAACCTCGCGTGGGTTCAAGAAGAAGTTCTCCTTACGTCAGCGCGTGTCCGCCAAATCTGTTCACCGGCTGGCTGCTTTCCGCAGCACGATTGAGGTGATGTTGCTTGATGGAGTGCTGACACGCGAAGAAAAACGGCTTATCATCCGCCTTTCTTCCTGCCTCAATCTTGAACCTCATCAACCCGCAGAAGTGTATCAAGCCATTCTTGATGGTAACAAAACAGAAGACGGCGACGCTCTAAGCCCTGAAGAGCAGCATGAAGTTTACAAAACCGTCTTTGAGGTGGCGATTATCAATGCCTCTCTTTCAAAGGATGAGTTCAGAGTTATGGCACATCTACGCGACATCTTTGCAATTGATGATGACGAACATAATTTGGTTGAGAGAGAATTACGGGACATGGTTAAGGAACGGTTCGAGGATCCAAACATGGTTGAAAAGACTCTCACAACCCTTCGAGATTCCGTTCGCGTTGTTACCACTTTATTCGATAATGTTCGAAAGAAGAACAACGGTGAAACGCGATGAAAGCGACTTCACTTGACGACTACCTGGATGGCTTTTCTTCCTTTCCGAACCGACGGAGTAAACGTTTGACAATGCTTCGAGAAGCATACACGTTCGGCGTCCCAGGAATGATGGCGAAATCAATGACCGACCGTTTGGCACAGTCAGGTCACTATACATTCCACATCGGGACCCCAGATCCAGAAATGAGGCGTATAGCCTCGTGGATGCTTACGAATGAAAAAGGCCGAAGGAAAATTGTGAAGTTCATTCCGAAGATATGGAAGCGAGGCGGCCGAGAAGACCTCAAACTCGTAGGTCTTCTTCTTGCAAACATGTCCGATGAGGAACTTGGCGAGGATGCTTGGACTGTTTTTCTTCAACTTGTTCAGGAGCGTGTTTCTGTTGAGGTATTCCTCGAAACAGCTCAAGAGTTCTTGCGTGGGGGCAGGCAACTCCCAAATGATGCATGGATTCAGGATGCTGCAAACCAAAGTCAAACCTGGGCTCAATTGATGGTCCTCTTGCTTTCATTGGATGAAGGCCGCTGCATCAACCATAGGGCGTTGCTTATGCAAACCCCAGAGGGAGGCGAATTGTTCGAACGTATCCGCACTCGCCTCATCGAAAGGCTATCTTGATGTGCCCCGAACCTATCCCAACATCATGGCTGAGCGTTTCTTGCCAACTGAAGACCCTGTACTTGAACAGGTCTTGTCTTGGACTGTTGAACGCGATGCGAGAGACGTGCGCCGGCTGCTTGAGTGGCTCCCCCAAGCACGTTCAAACCGTGAACGACAAGCTCTTCTTGACCGTGTTCGAGATCTTCTTGACGAGTTGGAACAGGCAATGTCTGCCTTGGATGAACTTGTGTGAACACCATGTCCCTTTTGTGTCTGATTCTTGCTGGAGGGAAAAGCGTCCGAATGGGTCAAGATAAGGCCTTGATCAATAATTCAGTGAATGAACTATCAGAAAAACTAGCCACACGCAACTGTCGGGTGATCGTTGCTTGTGGGAGTGAAGAACGATCTCGACTTTTCAACTCAGAATGTTGGTTTGATCCAATAGAATCGAATTCTCTTGGAGAGGTTCTTCACGCCTTCTTACAGGGGTTTGATGAGGAGGTTCAATTGTTCCCATGTGATATGTATGAACTTGATGACGAAGCGATTGACATCATATTGGCACAATTACCTGGAGTCCCGGTCGATGTTGAAGGGCGGGAGCAATTCACATTAACGCGCATACCGCGAGGCTACAAACCCTCTATTTCGTTGAGTTTGAAGAGTCTATTTTCAGGGTTGGGCCGAAATGAAATGGCTCCACTCGGGGGTCGATTGGAAAACTTCAATTTCCCAAATCAAATCGATGACCGGAACAAATCAAATCAATAATTTCTGGATACACTCGATGTTCTTCGACTTGAATACGCTTAGCGAGTTGAAGCCGTGTGTCCGAATCAAAAACCGGGACTCGCCGCTGAGCAAGGATAGGACCTGTGTCCATACCAGCATCGACGACATGCACAGTACATCCGCTGACCTGAACGTCTGAGGCGAGAACATCACTGTGTGCATCCTTTCCAGGAAATGCCGGTAGAAGCGAAGGGTGAATGTTGACGATTCGAGGATAATGCCGCTCAACAAATTCAGCCGATAGGAGTCGCATGTATCCAAACAATACGATGAGTTCAATATTGGAATTCTGAAGATGTTCTTCGATTCGCTGCTCGTGCTCATACCTACGTTCTTCTTGAGAAAGATCAACATTTACAGTCTCGACTGCAACTTGGACACTGTGTTTTTTTGCAAAATCGATTCCACTGGCCTCATCTTTATCCGTAATACACAGAACGGTTTTGTGACTGCAATGTGGATTTTGTTGATGCTGAAGAAGCGCATTCATTCCAGTTCCAGATCCAGAGAAAAAAACTGCAATTCGAATTGGGTCGTTACGATACCCAATCCGTGATAGCAACAGAACCTCTCCCATGCTCCGGCCAAGAACTGCTTGATTTCAGTCCTTCCGATTGTTCCGGGCTCACCCCTATTCCTTATGTGTGTCAATTTACAGGCTCGGCACAGGAAGTGAGGTGATGGGAGACCAGTCCGTTCAGGCCGCCTCTATTCTCCCGGCTTTCGAAGATCTTTCAGATGAGGAAGCCCTTGAAGCGATTTTGGACATGCACAAACCCTCAAAAAACCCAGTCGTACGGTGGTTATGGACTGGACTCGGGAGCATTTTCGTGGTCTTTGCTGCAATTGGAACGGTTCTACCCGGATGGCCTACAACATCGTGGCTTGTTGCTGCTGGATTCTGCTTTGGCCGATCATCGAGGCGAATGTTTCGTTGGTTGCTAACCAACCGCGTCTTTGGCAATGCTCTCCTTGAGTATTACAAAGCCGGACGAGCATTGCCTCTTCACTCAAAGATTGTCATCATCGGCATTATTTCAGTTGTATCTGCATTTTCAATCTATGCCGTCACGAAACTTGGCGACCCTGGCTTTGGTCAAACAACAATTGCAATTGTTGCTTTGATTGGAATTTGGTTTGTAGGCTGGAAAGTCCCTACAATTCAGTTGCAAGCACAACCCAATTAGAGCTCTTTCAAATGCGCAGCAAGCCGATCTGCAATGGAGATTCCCACGTCTGTGCAAGATGCCGTTCCACCCAAATCATAGGTAAGCGATTTACCATCCTTGAGATGCTCTGCAACACTTTGATCAAGAATTTTTGACACATTCAATAATTCATCGTCGTTGGAGCGGCGAGCGAGCCAATCCAACATCATTTGAACCGAATTAATGCTTGCGATCGGATTGACTTTGTTTTGTCCAGCATGCTTTGGAGCTGAACCGTGAACCGGTTCGAAGAATGCGCTGTCGTCGCCGATGTTTCCGGACGCAGCCATCCCCATTCCTCCTTGTAAAACAGAGGCGAGGTCAGTTGCAATGTCGCCGAACATATTGGATGTAACCACTACGTCGTAAAACTCAGGTGTACGTGTCAACCACTGAGTGAATGCATCGATGTATCCGTAGTCTTTCTCCACATGTGAATAAGAATTTGCAACCTCATCAAACGTTCGCCGGAACAATTGACATCCACGCGTAACATTGCTTTTGTCGATGCATGAAACGCGTGATACTCCATCAACAGGAGCTCCATTTCGAGTATCACAAATATCAAAACCCATCTTGATCAGTCGTTCAGACCCATGGGATGAAATCGGTCTTGGATCATACGCAACTTCTCCATGAAGCCCAGGGAAGTCAATTTCAGGAGGCTCGTATCCTTCCAACCCTTTTGCTCGCTGTGCGCTTCGGTGAAGCAATGAATGGTAGAGTCCTTCTGTGTTCTCTCGAAGAATGACCATAT
This sequence comes from Salipiger bermudensis, assembly GCA_964227855.1. Lineage (GTDB taxonomy): Archaea > Thermoplasmatota > Poseidoniia > Poseidoniales > Poseidoniaceae > MGIIa-L2. Next base: position 20,839 of record CAXQWT010000009.1, read on the forward strand.
TGACCATGTCTGGATCCCAAATGTTGGTGAAGCGCCCATGGACTTTGTGAGGAACACCTTCGTAGAGACGAATTGGGCGGACATTTGCATACAAATCCAATCCACTTCGCATACCGAGAATTACCGATCCGCCTGCAAGATCACCGTTTGGTAATCGTGCACCAGGGTATCCTATAGCACCCATGAATATTGCATCAGCATCATCACGACAGAATTCAAATGAACCTTCAGCCCACTCTTCTCCAGTAGCAAGATAATGTTGACCGCCGCATGGAATCACAGTTTGCTCAAACCCATGGTTTGTATGCTCTTGGATTGTATCCAAAATACGCTGTGCTTCGACCGCTACTTCCTTCCCCGTGCCGTCGCCGGGAAGCACCGCAATGACGTGGTCGCTCATGGCTCTTCGATATGTCAATAGTACATGAAGGAGACCCATTTCTCCGATGCACGTTTCAATGGCGGAACAGCCGATGGCCTGTGAACAACATGGAGATTCCGAGTCGATTTGCGGCATCGATGACTTCCTGATCCCGAATTGAACCGCCCGGTTGAACGATTGCCGAGGCACCTGCCTGAGCAGCCTGCTCAAGACCGTCTGGGAATGGGAAGAAAGCATCACTTGCGAGGACACAATCTTTCGCTCGCTCGCCAGCGCGACGGGCTGCAATTCGGACGGCCTCAACACGACTCGTTTGACCGGGGCCGATACCGACGGTTGCCAATCCCTGCACCATCACAATTGCATTGGATTTGACTTGCTCACAGACGCGTACTGCGAATTTCATCGAATCAATTTCTGATCGAGTTACCGCTTTTTCTGTTACCGTTTTTGCTGAGGCCCAATCGATGATTGGAGCTTCTTCTGTCTGAACAATCCAACCTCCTTCAATTTGTTTCAGAATTCGCTTACGTTCAAGGGGAGCAAGACGATTGTTTGGTGATTCGATTGTAAGAAGTCGTCGATTTCCTTTTTGCATGATAAATTCCTTTGCTTCAGCAGTATAACCTGGAGCAATGAGAACTTCGATGAACAATCCAGCCATCGCTTTGGCCGTATCGATTGTCACAATTTCATTAAAGCAAATAATCGAACCAAAAGCAGACTCAGGGTCGCTTGCTAAGGCGTTTGTATACGCATCAACTTGATTTGCTGCGAGAGCAACGCCACATGGGTTGTTGTGTTTGACAATGACGCATGCATGTGGTGTTTCAGGCCATTCATTGGTTGAAAGAGAACGACACAATCGGAGTGTAGCATCAGCATCGGAGTAGTTGTTGTACGACATCGCCTTGCCACCTTCAACATGTGCAGTAACAAGGGTTGAGTGTTTTCCGAGTACTTCATCATCCACAAACAATGCAGCGCTTTGATGAGCATTTTCTCCGTAGCGTAATGTCTCCATCTTTATTGATGAAGCGAGCAGAGTTTTATGGAATCTACCAGATTGCTCTTCAACTGAATCATACGATTCTGGGACTCCATTCCACCGGCCATGCAGTGTGTTTGCTATGGCCACATCATACGATGCAGTGTGCTGATAGGCTGCGAGAGCAAGTTCTTGCCGTCGTACAATCGACACTCCAGATGGGTCTCCTCCAGATTCTTCCAAATCCTCAACGATAGAATTGTAATCGTTGGGATTGCAACAGATAATGACATTTGCATGGTTTTTTGCCGAGGCTCGAACCATTGTCGGTCCACCGATATCGATCATTTCCAACAATGCTTCCTTATCGAGCGGCGGATCTGATGATGCTGCAGCGACAAACGGATAGAGGTTGCAAGCCACCAAGGCAATGGGCGTATACTGCAGTTCTTTCATTCCGATTCGATCGTCTTCTTTTTGCAAACGAGCAAGCAGTGGACCATGAATAGCAGGATGAAGGGTTTTAACTCGGCCATCAAAAATTTCGGGATGCTGTGTGACATCAGAAACGCTCATCACTGCAAGGCCTGCTTCCTTGAGTTTACGTGCTGTACCTCCCGTTGAAATCAATTCGAACCCGAGATTGACCAGTGAAGTTGCGAATTCGACGATTCCTGTTTTATCCCATACGCTGAGTAGTGCGCGAGGTTTTCCCGAGTCCATGGTTGCACCCGTTATCGACCTCTAGTATGTCTTTGTTATCAAGCATGTGATGAGGCCACTTGCTCAATCACCGCGAGATGAAATGACCTGATCGACACGAAGAAGTCCACAAGCTGTCTCAACTGCTGCTTGTAACGCATGCGCAACAGTGTGGGATGAAAGCAAGACCCCCTTGATTTCACCAATCTTTCCGTCCTTGCATACGCCGAATTGATTGGATTGATTACGATGTGCTGCCCGTAGTTGCAACAGGGCGTCGATTTGATCCTCGCCTGCATTGAGTGCAAGCGTGCTGGGAATCGTTTCGAGAGCGCGGGCAAAACCTTCGATTGCTAAGCGTTGGCGACCCGATATGGATTCCCCTTCTTCCCTCAAACGGAGAGCTGCAGCAATGTGGAACGAACCGCCTCCAAGCAATGTCCTTGGATGCTCCAACACGGATTCAAGCGTTCGAAGAGCATCGTACATGGCCCGTATGTATTCTTCGACAGCGGCGCCTTGTCCACCACCGACATCAATGGTGACAAGACCAGAGCTCGGTCCAACATTGACAATCAACCGAGTTCGGCGCCCATCTTCGTGTTCGGAAACGTCAACCAATGCGGATTGAAGAATACCGAGACTTTCGAAAGCAACATCATCGAGGTGGTTGATGAGTGTGGCGCCGGTCGCTGCAGCAATATCTTCAATTCCATCATCTTCCATCATTCCAACGAGGAGAATCCCGTTGTTGTTGCAAGCATGTTGGATGCGATCATCGACCTCCTTTGAAGTAAAGACCACGTTCGCACCCGAACGCATAAGCACTTCGATTTTTTCATCAAGAAGTCGTTCTTCAGCATCCAAAAAAGCAACCATCTGTTCAGGACGTTCAATTTCAATTTCAGCATCACGCTTTGTTTTCTGAATGGTAAGTGGGCAAGTCAAGGCCAAGACGCCAGAAGGCTGAGTGATTTTTGGGGTTCGTTCAGAATCAAACTTCTTATCGATTACAACGCCCTTGATCAATCGTGTTTCTTGGAGTGAGTCATGTCCACGCTTCGTCATACGAACGTTCTCTGCTCGAACAGGTTGGCCACTGGATTGGATTGTTGTCATGCATTCGACCAGAAGTTGTGCGAGAGCATCTCCTCCGGCTTCAGCAGACTTTCCTACCATTGCAGTTTTTGCTATTGAATGCAATGATTCGACTCCTACTTCCTTCATTGAACGTTCATCGAGAATGTCTAACGTTTGCATGATAGAATCTTGGTATGCTTCAACGAGGACAAGCGGATGCACTCCACGTTCCAGCAAACGCCCAGCTTCTTTCATCAATTCACTCGCAAACAGGAGGCATCCCGTGACTCCATCTCCGCATGCATTTTCTTGAGATTCTGCAAGTTGAACAAATGCTTTCGCAGCAGGGTGTTTAACGAGTAAATCGGCGACGATTTTTGCACCATCGTTTGTAATTGCGTTTTCCCCATTGGTTTTGTACATCATCTTGTCCAAACCATTCGGGCCAAACGTTCGACGAAGTATGTCTCCAAAAGCAGCGGCAGCACCGACGAGTTTCTGTGTTACTGCCACACCACTTGTTACTGAAGTGGTTGGTCGAACAATGACGACTGGTGCACGACCTGAACCATCGCCCTGTTGCGCCATGATTCACGGGTGTGACCGCTCTTCAAGAAGTCTCCTTCTCAACGCCGACGGCCTTTTCTCGTCTTCTTGGAGCGCCCAGGTTGTTCGTAAGCACGACTTTGATATGCTCGACGATCTTGATCATCACTCCAAATTGAGTGCTCTGATACATCAGCAGACTCTGGCATGTCATCGAGGGACTCAATCGTAAGTCGTAAGCCTCCGAGTTGGTCCTGTAATGCCCGGACATTGTCCCCACCTCTCCCAACCAGTGTTGAGATCATGTTGCTTGGAGCGTATACGGTTGCAGCAGTATCACTCGTGAATTGAACCCGAACATGAACGCCTGCCCACTGACGTATTGTATGGATGAGTTGCTTCTGCGCAAGTTGCTGAAGGGGCTTCTTTCGACTTGCTTCAGTAACGGGAACAACTGCAAGTTCTGAACCAAAGGCAAACATTTCGTGAGTTACTTTACCCGTTGGGAATTCAACCACTTCAATGACAGGACGAGCCAACTCTTCCTGCATTCCAGAAGGTGGCTTTACGGTCATTCTGAGTTCAAGTACCTGCTGGATTTGACCCGCTTCAACATGGAGTACGGTATCAAGAACCTGAGAAACAAGCCCCAATTCGACCTTCCCAATCAGCCGCTGTATGGCTTCAAGAGCCGAATTGGCGTGGGTAACGCCAAGCAATCCGACTCCGGCAAGCCGTACATCAGCAAAAATTTCGAAATCACGTGCGCGACGAACTTCATCGAAAATAACGAAATCGGGCCGTACTAGGAAAATGATTTCTGCTGTCTTTTCGAGATCACCTTCCAATGGAGCATATTGAGTGATTCGTTCAGCAAGTTGTAAATCTCTTGGCGCCTCCATTGTCTTCACCATCGCACCAATGTCATCATCGAGATATTCAGCAATGGCTTGAGCGAGTGTTGTTTTTCCTGAACCTGGCCGCCCACAAATGAAAACACCGCGGTGATGATTGGAGAGGCGCTCAACGATTTTTGGATCCAAATCATAATCACTTAGTGAGAGTTTTGCAACCGGGCGAACAACGGTAATTTCGCGAGCATCTGAAAACGGGGGGCTTGCACAGGTAACCCTTAGATCTCCTAATTGGAGAACCTGGCAACCTTTACGATTAATTTCCAAGAAACAATCACTTCGATGCTGGTTCTCTCCAACGACGGTTTGGAGCGATTCTTGCAGCGACTCCAAACGCAGATTGTCCCATTCCTCGTCTTTCGTATCAAGTTCTACCAACTTGAGTTGGCCGATTGTTCCCCTTTTGACACGAGGAGGGCAATCGGCCTTGAGAAAGATGGTGTGGACGTCCGCCTCCAACAATTCTTCCAGTTCGGAAGGGAGTTCAGGATGCTCACCATACTTTGCCATTATGTGAATGTCAGGACGGAGGCCTTTGACACTTCGCACAGTTATACAGAAGGCGTACCCGGTTCGAGCATGCCGAATGTCCACCAAATGTAGGCATTTGTGCCAATGCTTCCGATGATTGAACCAACGAGTGGGAAGTCATAGAAGTAAATGCACCAATACGTGAGGCCCGCTGTTACTGCAACGAAGGCGAGAATGTTCAAGATGCCTCCATTTTTCATGCCACTCAATTGAATGGTTTTGTCATAACGACTTGCACCCCAGATAATGGCCACAACGATTGAAAGAATCGAAAAGGTGACTGCAGCATCAAAGACAGAATCTTGGACAAACCAAGTCGCAAAGGATGCAAGAGTAACGCCAGCAAGGAGCCAAAGCATGACACGTTCGGGGCTCATGATTGACCCAGTTGGCTTCATCTCTTCAATTCTCGTGTCTTTGAACGTCCTGAGGCGATTAATTGCAAATGAGCCTGTTCAATGCATTTGAGGGTCCGAAGAATCGATCCCGTTGAGGCTGCAATCGAGGTCGATTCACTATTGACAAAATCAAGTATGACTGCTTCAAGCGGAGTATGTTTGGATTCAATGTATTCAATGCTTGACTGATTTTTCAAAATTTCATAGTGGTCATGATGTTGCAATTGGATGAGCATCCGACCCTCCCGTCCAATTACTTCCAATTCTGCAACATCGCATTCTTCGTTCCAACCGACATCGATGTAGATTTCCACCTGATTTGGATATTCCAATACCAACTCGCTCGCTGTACGAGTTCCATGGACCTCAGATATCCTTAACGGTGTTTGCCCATCGAGTAGAAATTCAGCCAGATCGATGCCATGAATGGCTAATGTATCCAAGGCATGGGAAGATTCATCACTGATCCGTTGAGATTTTTTCCGATAGTGGATGGATTGTATTGCACCGATTTGGCCTGCTCGAATTTGCGATCTTGCATCGAGAATACATGGATGAAAACGAAGTAGAAAACCACTTTTGAGAATCTTTCCTTCTTGTATTGCGGTAGAGACGAGAGATGATGCATGATCAAAAGTTGTAGCGAGTGGTTTCTCGAGGAAGACGTCAACGCCCTTCCCCAAGAACTCCATTCCTAATTCGTAGTGGGTCGCATTGGGTGTTGCGATGATGACAGAATCAAGTTGGAAGCTGTCAACAAGCGTGTGAGGGTTATCATGCAACTCAACATTTCGGTATTGAATGGATTCAAGCGTTGAAGCATCAAGATCACATGCAACGATGCATTCAATATCTGCTTCATGAGCCAGAGTTTGCAAGGATTGGAGGTGTTTCGAACCCCATCTGCCGCATCCAATGACGCCTATTCGTCGCGACATGCCCCGAGGGTCGCCTTTCAGCAATTGAGGTTTGGCTTATCGCCGTGCCTAGTATTCATAGTAGGCATAATCTGGGAATTCAATGTCAAAGGTTACAACATCGGTCAATTCCATGCTCGTTAAGTTGTGAACAGTGATGCCAGCTCCAGAAAATGCATAGATGAAGTCGCCCATGAATATGGTTCGTCGGATGTTTTCATCTCCGCCCCACCAGTGGTTGACATCTTCATGATTGACGAGGGAAGAGTGGTTGACCTCACCGTGAACGGACATGCTTCCAGTGTCTTCATCGACACTGACAATAATGGCCTTTGAAACGTATTCATAGTGCCACTGGTAACCCCGATCTTCGTCGTAGGACTCGACATATCGATAGGTAGAGAGCGGTACGGCGAGCATTTCCTTTGGCCCCCAATACTGGAACGCTTTGTGTTCATACTTCGCTTCAGAATACGACCAGGACCACCGGTTGTCTTCAGGGTCATCAACTGGCGAAAGCATGAGCGTATCGGCTACAGCCGGTTGTGTCAAATCACTGATGTTGAACGTTGAAAGACGTGTACTTGACCAATCGAGACCCAACCCGTCTTCGCCAGCAGGCCCCATTCCAATGGTGAGAAGCATGTCATCGTGAAGTGGATGGATGTAGGTCGAAACCCCTGGAACTTCCAATTCTCCTAGGATTGTTGGCGTCGAAGGATCCGACAAATCGATGGTCCAAAGCGGATCAATTTGCTCAAATGTGACGATGTAAGCCCGATCCCCCACAAATCGTGCAGACCAAATACGCTCATTCTCTGCAATATTGTCCAAGCGACCGTATTCAAGCAAGACTTGTTGGTCGGTTTCAGGATTGACGCCACGAACGAGCGTGATAACCGAAGAGGACATCGGTTCAGGATCTTCCATCCACCATCGATTCCACTGGCCAACTGTTGTTGCCACCCGCAGCACCCCCTCATGCTCAGAAATGCTGAACTGATTCAAGATCTGTCCATCAACGCGACCTGACCCGGTGTAGGTTGTTGTTCCTGGTACAGAAATATCGAATGTGTGAATGTTGGTCATATCATCGACATCATCTTGGCCCCAGAACCACCACCAATCCCATGCGTTCTCCGTGAGAATGAGCGCATCAGTTGATGCGTAAACCATTGGATGGTTGCTGAGTAAGTGATCCGATTCGTAAGCGAAGGTTGGTGAAAACAAATCAAGCGAAAGAATGTTGGTGAATCCACGACTGAACCCATCCATCGGCTTTGCGAAGTTTTCACACGCTTGAGAACGCATATCGTGCTCGAAAATTTGACCATCAATTCGCTGGTAGATTTTCGGAACAAGCTCCTCCAAATCCATGGCCCCAAGAACTTCGTCGTTGGCCTGGATTGTTTCATAGGCAATCATTTCACGGTAGGTTCTGCGTTCTGGATCATCCCATTTGAGATCATAGTAGGCACTTGGCATGTTGAGCCAACTCGTTAATCCAGGAATGTTCAACCAAGAATGCGTGATGGCTCGAATGGAGCCATCAACTTCACGAGCATCAACATTGTATCCTTCGAGATAGAGTTCTTGGATAACTTCTGGATTTGTCCTGTCTGAAACATTGTACGTCGTGTACTTGGTCATCGAACTCACTCGCCATTCACTGTAATCCCCATCCCAGCGAAGATAATTATACAGTTCATCTTCGGAGTCGATACTCCACGGATTGTAACTCGAGAGAACGATCAATCGATCACCACGCAACATCATGGAGATAGGTGAGCCTTCGATTGAAGAGTTGCTTGTAAATTCAATCTCTCCATATTCTGGAACACTCATGATTGAGAGTGTCGAGCCTTGTAAAGCATAGATGAAGTAACCATCCGTTTTGATGAAATCTGCTTCATCAACACCTTGTTCTTGGTTATTGGTTCCACTGAAATCCTCGCCCTGGGTTCGTGGTTGTGGCTGTGCTGAGCCCGTTGATGCAGAATCACCATCCATGGCAGCTTCTGCAACCATGCCATCTTCGAACATTCCCCAGCCGTAGTAGTACTGTTCTTCGACTGCCTGTAAGAGTTGAGTGCGATATTCCTCAGCAATACTCGCTTTGAGATCGTATTCCATATTCAAACAAGAGTCAAACTGAACCAAGTGAGGTTGGGAGATGGTCCGGCTGGTTTTTGTTTTCCAATCATCAGGCAGTTCTGTGATAATTTCATCACGCACATTCCCAATGCATCCAGCTGTGAGCATCAACAGTACGAGCCCGATTGAGGTAACCATGCTTTTGTTCATGAGCCTATGAGGGCCTGCAACATTATGAAGAAGTTGGTAAAATGATTTTACTTTCTACACAACAATTTGTAACGCTTGAACACCGTCCAAAGAAATTCTCCATGGCGCTTTTTTGGATGAACTTGTTTTTTCGATGAAGCCGTTGCTGTCGAGTGCACGGAGGTGATGAGACAGTAATTGTCTTGAGATTTCCAATTGTATTCGAATTTCTTTTCCGCTAAGGCCAAGGGTTCCTGATTGAGACAGAACTTGTAAAATTGCCAATCGCGTTCCAACCAGGGGGCTTTTTATTGAATCGATATCACTCATATCAACCGTTGAAACAGCATATCGCCGTAACTTCCCATCTCGCCATGATAGGATGGAACGTTCCTTTTCGAGAATTTGTAAATGATACGCAGTCACACCATTAGCAAGTCCAAGACCGTCTCGAAGGGCTGAGAAATGGATGCCTGCATTTGCTTCTATGAATCCAAGAACACGCCCACGAGTTCGTTCATTATCATGCTTCTTTTTTGCAACCAATGGTGTTAGGAACGCTACGATGAACAGCACGCGCATAAATTCGAAGAAGAAGGAGCCTACGAAAACAGAGGAAAGCACACCTCCGCCAATCAATACCATGAGTGGACCGCGATCGGATTCACCCTCACCTTGGAGCGGAGTCTGCTCTGGGGCAAAATCTGCCCCTGCAGGGGCGTCGTTGCTTTCAGCAGCACTTTCTTCTTCAAATGCATCAGCATTTGGTTCAGGAAGAGCCACTTCTGAAACTGCATCTACGTCATCAGAATCCATGATAGCAATTCCTGAAATCAAAGAAATGAGGCCGAGGAGAACGAGAAGTCGAAGAAGATTCACCCCTCGCATAACTCCTGTTTTTGGTTGAACGCATATCAAATCCTTGGTAAATTGATTTGACATTCGCTTGGACATCATTATGTGCTAAAGCCGTGTACGCTCAACCATGCCAGAAAATGTCGAAATCGAACGACGTTTTCTTGTTGATGGACGATACAATCGGCCATGGGTTGCGGAATCGTCGGATAAGATTTTCATCACACAATGGTATCTCGATTCGGAAGCATTCGACGCATCAGACGAAACAGGTTCGCTTTCCTATGGCAATCTTCCTTTGGTTATCGGCGTGGATCCAGAAGACTGTCGAACAATCAGTGAACATTCGAATTGGACAGTCCGCATTCGAAGATGGAACAGCACCTATTTCTTGACGCTCAAAGGCATGCGTACAGGAGCCTCAGCAAGCGAATACGAATGGGAATTGCCATCGGGCATCGCAGCAAACATTGTTCAGGATTCCACCCATCCACACATTGAGAAGAACCGCTATCTTTGGGAAGGGGCTGATGGAATGCTCTGGGAAATTGATGAATTTGAAGGCAGTCTTTCAGGTTTAATTATCGCCGAGGTTGAACTTGAACGTGAAGATTCTGAAATACGTATACCAGAGTGGGCCGGAATGGAATTGACACACTTGAAAGGGTGGTCAAATGCCTCACTGGCCAGGATGATCAGTCATGAATAAGATCGAAGAGCATCCACGATTCGATTGATTTCATCGACCGTCAAGCCATGATGAACAGGGATTGCAACCAGTTTTTGACACAGATTCTCGGTCGTTGAAAACCGCTCTTTGGCTTGAGGATGGTCTGCATAGACGGGATGGTGGTGGCAAGGCACAGGATAGATTTGTCGAGCATCGATGTTTTGTAAGGCCATGTGCTCAATAAACGAATCAACATCGTTTGTTTGAATACAGTATTGATGCCATGCATGTTCTGAATCTGGACGAACCGAGGGTGCACTGAGAGCAGGAACTGATTCGAGAATTTCTGTAAACGTTGCAGCGGTTGAACGCCGTTTTGTAAGCCATTCGTCCAAGTGTTTGAGTTGTTCACGTCCAATGGCTGCAAAGACTTCCGACATGCGCATGTTGGTTCCAACCTCCTGTGATTGAAGCGTACCGTCCCTCCCATGATCGACAATGGATTTGATTCTCGCTCCAATATCTGGATGGGCAGATGTGATCATGCCACCCTCGCCTCCTACAGCCACATTTTTGGAAGGGAAAAAAGAGAAACAGGAGACTGTACCAAGGGACCCGGCTTTCATTGATGCTCCATTGTGATGAATGCTTGCTCCATGCGCTTGAGCCGCATCTTCAATCAAAGCGAGATTGTTTTCTTCACAGAACGTGATGAGTTTAACATCGTAACATTGCCCAAACAAATGAACACCAATGACTCCTTTGGTATTCTTTGTCATCCGTCGTTTGACGTCATCGACGTCAAGACACCAATGATCGCTTTCAACTTCAGCGAAGACAGGGGTCGCTCCAGTCATTGATACGGACGTTGCTGTTGCAATGAACGTTAGCGAAGGGACAATGACTTCGTCTCCAGGGCCGATTCCAAGAAGTCGTAATGCGGCGATGAGCGCGCCTGACCCACTGTTGCAAGGGGAAGCAAACTCAACACCGCAATACCTTGCAAACTCTTCTGCAAACGAACGTCCCTGTGGTCCCTTAACCCAACGGCCAGAATCTAAGGTGCTCATTGCAACCTGTCGCATTTCATCAGTCCACGATGGTCGAGCCAAGGGAATACGCTCAGGCATGATTCGGCGAACGAATAGACCTTCAAGAGCATGCGGTTTGAACCTTCTGCGCGTCGCGCACTTCAAGACCTCAAGCGTCTCTGCTCGGTTATGGTGTCTGATGAGGAGCAACCCTCTCCATCGGAATTTGCCTCTCTTGTCAATGATATTCTTGACCCGGCCGTATCTGCGGGCCCGAAGAAGAAGTTCAAGCCGAAAGGGCTCTTTCTTGGTGAGCGAAGAGATTCGGGAGCTCCAATTGATATTCCCTCACAAGTTCTCGCCCGCCACGCAGCAATGCTTGGTTCCACAGGTTCTGGTAAAACTGTCATGGCAAAAGCACTGATTGAGGAAGCAGCCCTTGCTGGGATACCTGCTCTCATCATTGATCCGCAAGGCGACCTCGCTCGTCTTGCACTTGGAATTGATGAATCTGAGCTTCTTGAACGAGACGGAGATGTTGATCGGAAGCGCAAGTTAATGGAAAACAGCGAGATTCGGATTTGGACCCCACTTCGTAGCAAGGGGCTACCTCTTTGCATCGACCCATTCCGAGCCCCTCCTGCTGATCTCGACCCAGAGGAAGCCATCACAGCTTGGGATATGGTCGCAGCTGGATTCACGAGCCTTGCAGGGTACGACGTCGAAAAAGCACAAGGAAAAGTCGTCAAACCGTTTCTTTACGAAATTCTTGTTGAGGGAACGCGGTGTGGCCTAGATGTAGGAGACTTCCAATCACTTGCTCGAGTTGTTCGCGAACCTCATCACGAATTCACTCGATTTCTCTACCCTCACTGCTTTATTGAAGATGATGAAGGAGAGAAACCCGATGTTCCAAGTTGGGATGAGGTCATGTTTGAGCATCGACTGACGGACTTTGAAGAACGATTGCCAAAGACGACCCGCAACGATTTGGCTCGACGCTTGGCAGCATTCTCAAGCGGTGTCAATCAACTCCTGTTTTCTAATGGCGTCCCAATCGACATTGATTCATTTGTTGAGCCCGCAATTCCTGGAAAGATACCACTCAACATCGTTTATCTGAATACAATCCAAGACGAAGCACAAAAGCAGTATTTCGTCCAAGAACTTTCACGTGAATTGTACGACTGGATGTTAACACAACAACCTGCAGATGGAGAATTGAAACTCCTCTTTTTCATGGATGAAGTCGCTCCATATCTCCCTCCACATCCTCGCAATCCTCCAGCAAAAGATCTCATTAAACTCATTTTCAAGCAGGCGAGAAAGTACGGTGTTGCCTGCGTGTTGGCGACGCAGAATGTTTCGGACGTCGATTACAAAATTCTCGCTCAAGCAAATACGACGTTCATTGGGCGATTTACACAACCACAAGACGTTGAGAAGGTTCGTCACCTCCTCAAAGAGAGCGGAGGAGACCAAGATTTAGTTGCACAATTGCCAACTCTCGGCCCAGGACAATTCCAGATGGTGGCTCCGGATGTCGACCCTGCTCCCGTTCCCATCCAGTGTCGCTGGTTGTACACCGATCACGGAGCCCCTCTCAACGAAGACCAAGTTGAGGACATTATATCGGCGGAGATACGGGCTTGGGCAAAATCACGTTCAGCAGGACGAAAAGGACGAGGTACAGGGGCTGCGCATGCTGCCAGCAGAGGTTCAAATTGGTCCAACGGAAATGACGAGGATGAATCCGAGAGTATTGTCGAAACAGCTCGAATCCAGGCCATTGGTGGAATGACAGCAGCAAGCCGTGGCATTGTTGATGAATCAGGATTTGAGGTGCGTTTAATGGGCGGGCTCTCCGTCCTCAAGGATGGAAGAGATCCTCTCTACACCATGCAGGCAGCCGTCAATAGCGCATCGGTCATCGCTCTTGCTTGGGCTTTTGTTGCTTTACTAGAAGCATGGCGCATTGGTGATATCGGGTGGTTTGGACTTGCTTCAAGCGGGATAATTACTCTAACAGTAGGCCTCTTTATTTCACTTGAATTGATTCTTTCACATGACCTGGTTCTGCTGAGAAAACTCGCAAAGTTTGCTCGGCTGTTCCAACTTTTCCTTGTTGCTTGGATATGGACAATCTTCTCGTGGTCAACATGGGGGTCGCTTGATTTGATGGGATTGGATCCGTTACTCGAAGTCGTTGTTGTTTGGGTGACTGTGTTTACTGGTATCGATTTCATCAACCGATTCCAGCTTGGGAAAATTCGTTGGAATGGAGGGAGCGCTTTGGATAAAGTCGTTGGATTGACAGCAATACTTACGGATTCCCAAATGTCCGAGATGCGCGCAAATTCAACACAGATATTGGGTGTATTCCGATGGATTCTCCACGGGATAACCGTGGTTTGGTTAACAATTCTCATTGCATTTGCAACACCGTTTGAAAACGCACCAAATTGGCTTGATGAGGTATCAAACATTCACCTTTGGCTTGCTTCATTGTACGCTTTGGTCTTCTTTAGTGAAGGTTGGTTGCGTATGCGAAAGCGATATGTTGAAGCCTAAATTTACAACAAACCTAAGATAGGATGTTGTGAATGGAAATCCATGAATCCCCAAATTGGTGATTTTTCAGAGGATGGATACTGGATACTTACTGCTGATGGTTGGCAGCCTTCAGAGAAACAAACAGAAGCGCTTAGTCAAGGCGCAACACCCTACGATGGGACGGCTAATCAACAGGCTGCAATGGTAACGCTTACGACCGATGTTAAGAAGACCCAAAGTACCAATTTGATGAAGTACATTTTTTCCGGAGCAGTCGCCATTACACTCATTCTATTACTCATTGGTATGTACCATGATTCATGGACTACAACCAGCGATGAGAGCCAAGAAATTGGCATGGAGGGAGGAATTGGCCTCACAGGAGTTACGTTTGATTGTTCAGAGGTTACTGGGACCGATTCGGATACTGGAGAATCAAACAAGAACATGTGCAAATTTGCCGCAGGAATGGCAACTGGTGAAATTCCAGTTTCACAAATTATAGTAGCAAACACGGTTGAAGAACTCGTAGAAGATGTACCAGATGAAATGTCAGCAGATGTCGACACAATGTGTGCTTCATGGAAAGAGTTGAATGAAGTCCTTGATGACTCAGAAGTCGCCGACGACATTGAATCATGTGAGGATCGTTCAACCGCTGGTTCCGTAGGAATAACGTTCTTTTGGCTATCTTTCATCACTGCGCTAGTAACGCTCTCTGTAGTCCTCCTTACCGCAAATAAAATTGTGATTCCATATTCAATTGAGGTTGAAAAATTCGGCGTACTATCTTCAGCGATACTTGCGTTATTTGGTCTTGTTATGTGGTTACTTTTGAAGCCGGAAAACGGGGATACAAGCTTTGGTGGGGCGTTTTATCTTGCCCTCTTCAGTATTCTTTTACTCGCGGCTTTAGCAACCTTTCAATTCATACGTCCAAAAGCGATTGGAAATGTCGTACTTTTCGAATAAAACCAACAAGTTCTAAAACACAAATTGAGCACAATACAATAACTCATGGCTTCTTACAGAATACATGGACAATGAAGAGTTCATCCCTCTTGCCTGGGAAGAGACGCCTTCGGGCGATATGCAACGTCTCTCGGCAGAGTTGTTAGAACTCATGCGTAAGCGAAGAACGACACGACACTTTTCAAGACGAGAAGTCCCAAAAGAATTGATTGAGCATGCTATACTGTGCGGGGGTACGGCTCCAAGTGGTGCGCACCTACAGCCGTGGACATTCGTAGCCATATCATCTCAAGAGTTGAAGCAGAAGATTCGAGACGCAGCAGAAGCCGAGGAACGAAAAACCTACGAAGATCGAATGCCTGATGCTTGGAGAGAAGTGCTCCAACCTCTTGGTACGGATGCAGTCAAAGAACATCTTACGGATGCTCCATGGGTCATTGTTTTGTTTCGACAAACAAAGCGCCTGCGAACAAATGGAGAATGGGGCCCAACTTACTACAGTAGCGAAAGCTGCGGTATTGCTGCTGGGATGTTCATTCACGCCATTCACAACATGGGTTTGGTAACGTTAACGCACACGCCGTCGCCAATGGGATTCTTACGGGACATTCTGAATCGGCCTGATCACGAACATGCAATGCTTGTACTTCCAGTCGGTTATCCTGCTGAAGATGCGAAAGTTCCTGATTTACAACGAAAAACGTTGGAAGAGATTGCAGTGTTCTTTGAAGGCTGATCACTTTCGAAGACCGCCGCGAGCCCATTGCGTATCAACTTCCAATTCTGGATGGTAATGCGATCGTCGTACTGCCTGACGTTGCTGCTGCACCTCATTCGTAACGATACCATCTGGATTGTTTCGTTTTTTGTGCCAACGTTGAACGAGAAGACTTACGATGACGCTTGGAATGACAACAAGCGGTGCAAGTGAAGACTCCAAATTGAGGTATTCCATCGGCAAATCGAGAATGATACAACCACCTACATACAACCCAATTGAAGCGAGCAGTGCAGCCACAATTGGAGGTAAAATGTGACGGAAGGACATACCAACGAAGAAGGCGATGATCGCCGTAATTCCTGGAAGCAATTCTCCGCGTTCCGGGTTGATACCGTAATTCTTCAACAACTGAATTCCGTTGGAAATGACAATAAAAACAAATCCAGTTGCGAGCAATCGAATGGACATCGAGGTAATCATGACAGCGATGATTGCGAATGCCATTGCAGAAAAGAGTTGGAATCGATCGAGTGTGACTGCAAGACCAAGTTCGAGTACGAACGGATAAAGCGTGCTTGCGGAAAGATATCCAATGGCTGCACCAGCAATGGCTGTGATCAGACTCAATCTACGATACCCCTGGACGAACAGGTAGAGGGACAAAATGACGATTGGAATCGCTGTGACATATCCACCCTCCACAATTTGTGTGATAACCGTGTCACGAATATCGTCAACGTTTGGAGCATCATCTGTCATAGCACTCATGTCTCCCATATCTAAACAGATTGTGAACTTGTTGGAGGATGTGGTGCAGAGGGCAGGATTCGAACCTGCGAACCGTTACGGACTGGGACCTCATCCCAGCGCCTTTGACCAAGCTGGGCGACCCCTGCAGCAAACTCAACGGCCACACTCGCGTATATCAACGCGCTGATTGAATTCAGAAGAAGATTGAACAGCACGTGATTGAACCGTCTGCCTCACGAATCTGCCCCATGTCAAGAACCACTGGATCAAGGCCTTTTTCTTGGAGTGTTTTGAGGACGGTTGGATACCCATCTGCAACGAGAACCTTTCCGTTACTGAAACCAATCGTGTTGCACCCGTAAACCTCTTCTTCAGGCATGAGAATGACTTCACAACCCTCTGGGAGCTCGCCGAAATCCTCTGCAGTGAGGTAGCCTTCAGCGGTGAGGATGATGTTGTCAGTGGGAGTTGACGAGATCGATGTAAGGTGGAGTGCTTTCTCGGTAGGAATATTGACAATTCGCAATTCATGTCCGAGATGAGACAAGAGATCTCGCAACGTTTCAATACCCTGTTGGTTTGTACGCTTAGAAAGTCCAACGAAGAAGATATCACCTAGTCGAAGAATATCCCCGCCGTCCATTCGCGCATCTCCAAACATGCCGCATACTTGGAAACCATTGAGTTGGCGCGAGAGGAAATCAGCGATTGGAGGTTGCTCGGCGACGCGGGAAGGGTGGCCAGGAACTGGTAACAAAACGTGTCCATCAACGACAATGGCCTGGTCCTCAACAAAAATACAGTCAGGATGGTTGTTGTCAGCAGGAAGGATGGTGACTTCAAGGCCAATGTCCAAGAGCGCCTGTACGTAGGCAGCATGCTGTGTTTTTGCCAACGCAATATCGGTTGGCCCTGACCCAAAATAACTGGCTATGGCTTTTGAAAAGGAGTTAGGAACGGCCCTCATGAGGACACGTTGCTTTTGATCCGTTCGAACAGTAGCCATGGTTGTTCGGCCAATCAACGTCATTTAATCCTTGGCGCAAGGATGAAATGCTCCAAAGACCACTGAATTCAAACATGATTGGTAAGTGGAGTTTGTCATGCGCATTCCGATTCAAGCCGTCGGGCTCGTGTTTTTGATGATTCTAGCTCCACTTTCTGGATGTTTTGGTGAGAACGAAACTCAGTCGTTGGATGCTTCTTCGCTTTCAGTTTCTGAAAAAGACTCCTTAGAAGCTGGAATGTGGCAAACGATTACTCTCGAGGCTAGTGATGATCTTGCTGTATTCATTCCGTACTTTATTCAAGACCCGGGATCGATGCGTGCTCAAAACGGTACAGTATTGGACATGAAATCTGGTGAAAAGGTGAGCATGAACGTTCTCTTTCCACCACGAAATGAAGAAATTGTGTTTTTCATTGGTGACATTGGGCGGGTCAATTGGCCCATCAGGGAACCTGATCAATCGTGGACTTCTTGGTTGAATGATCCGAGCATAGGATCCGCAGTCCAAGCAGTAGACAATCAAGATACAGGAGGGCTATGGCCTTGGCTCATTCCTGGAAACGCGACAGGCGGTGACGCCATCCCTGTGGTTATGGAAACAAGCCGCCCGTTCCGAGCAGATTTGAGTGAAGACAATGGTGTTGGTGCAAGCGATGGGTGGGTCAACGGCAGAGATGTCTACGATTGGGTTGACTTCATCACAGACGATACGCCATGTGCAACATGCGGTCCAGATGGCGCAGTAGGCTATCTTGATCGTTGGATTGGAAATGCAAACCCCTCTTACGAACATGCCGTGACTTACTTCGAAGGAGTGATGCTCGGTTATGGCTTAGATCGAGTCGAAGTACATCGATTCCAATCAAATACCGCTTGGTCTGTGAACATTTGTGGATACAAAGACGGTTCTGTTTACCCGAACGAATGGTTGATTTTCGGAGCCCACTTCGACATCGCTCCTCCTGTTGCATACACCCCCGGCGCTCAAATCGGTGTTCCAGGCTACGGTACCCGACACGGGGCCTACGATAACGCAGCCGGCTCCAGTATGGTTCTCACTACCGCAAGCGTTCTCGCAGATTTCGATGCTCGTAGGACGATGGTTTTCTGTTTGTGGTCTTCTGAGGAAGAAGGCCTCTGGGGATCCCGCTCTTTTGCGAACGATTTGCCGGATGGAATAACGGTGAGTAACTACCTCAATCTCGACATGGCTGGAGTAAATTATCCTGGAGATTATGCGCTTTCTGTTTACCTTGGTCCAGATGGCACTCAAGAAGCAATTGACCAAGCAGGAATGTTTCACTTAGCAGAGTGGATTGGGGGAGATGCACTTGATCTAGGCTATGAAATGGAGCGTGGAAGAGAAGCTTGGCTTGAAGGTGGAGAAAGCCCACTGTGGGGGGACATCTACGAAGACACCGTCGCAATTTACGAATCACCAACCGCCCGGAGCGATCACGATTCGTTCCAAAACATCGGTGTTGCAACGCTCGGTTGGAATGGATTGGTCGACGGCTATCCTTGCTACCATCGTGAATGCGACACTATGGAGACAATGATTGATTACATGGGGACGGACAATTCAACAGGAATCAACAACCTTGTTCACTCATGGGATATCGTCACCTGGTGGGCTGTGTACGCGTTTCTCCATATGGATCAAACACCGGTTCCAAACGAATTGTGAAAATGTAGGGAGAAGACATATATTCTCTGTGCATTACTTTCCAATATGGTCTTGATTGAGTGTCCACATTGCGAAGAGCATATCGAATTGGACGATGATGCGGCCGGATTATTCGCATGCCCACATTGCGATGGAGAATTCGAATGGGGTGAAAAAGAATCAGGCAGCGACGCAATAAGGGAGTATGCTTCAACAGACCATGATCACTTCCTATCACGCCCAGCAACGCGAATTACAGTGGGGGCAATCGTGGCAACCGTCTTTGGTATCCTTGGAATCATTACGGGAATAGGGCCGATCTTATGGGGGGCAATTTTCTCTGATTTGGGAGCCGGCGGTTTGGGGGCCTTCCTTATTCTGACTGGGCTGTTCTTCTTCGCAGTTGGAGGCTTCGGAATTTTTGTTGGTGTCATGACCGCAAAAGGTAAGATTTGGGCTTTAGTCACCGGCTTTATACTGTCAGTTCTTTTGATAATCATTCAACTTCTTGGATGGCTTGTTTCCGAAGACACTTGTGCTGAGATAGATTTCTGGACGGGCGAATGTGTCGAAACATATTCTGAACCATTCCCCGTTTTCGGCTTCTTAATCTTCATCACGCTCGCTGGATGCATTGGAACGCTGCTTTTCCACCCAGCAGGGCGATATCAGTTCGATTGAATCAATACTGTTCGAGTACAAGTTCAGTGGTTGTTGAAGCGATTTCGTTGTCTGCTGCCATCCACATTTTATCGAGAAGTGTACGTAGTGCAACGGTATCATCGACGTGAACGAGAGCAACAAGATCGGCTTCACCCGATACTTCGTAGATAATTTCAACACCTTCCCAACCGGTTACTTCGGATGCAAAAGATCCGATTTCAACACCTGGTGAGACCTTGATTCGAATAAGAGCCGTAAGACCGATTCCACTTTCTCGAACAGTGTAGCCACGGATTGTACCGTTCTCTTCCATGGTTCGGATATGGGTGCGAACAGTTCTTTCGCTGGCGCCGACTTCCTTTGCAAGGTCGACAAAGGACATTCGTCCGTTCTTTCGAAGTTGGGCAAGGATTGCACGATCAATTTCTGCGATTCGGGGCATACACATCGCTCCACATATCGGTATATCAAACCTTTTACATCCGTATTCTGTAAAGAATTTTACATTATACGTCTTTTTTCGGAAATTTAAGAGCAAAGAAATTATTTTTCCGGAGTGGCAAGTTTAACAGAAATCGGCCCGCTGAATTCAAAGAGCGCCTTTACTTGGGATGGATGAGAGACATGTCAGATTACATTTCAGGTCTTGAAGCTCGTATGGTTTTGGACAGTCGTGGCAATCCAACTATCGAGGTCGATTGCTATGTTGATGGTCGACTAGCAGGCAGAGCGATGGTGCCTTCTGGGGCATCAACAGGTCAACACGAAGCACTTGAAATGCGAGACGGTAATCAGAGCAAATGGCTTGGCAAGGGTGTTGATACGGCCGTTGATAATGTTCGGCAATCAATTTCGGAAGTTCTTGTAGGCATGCCTGTGGATGAACAACGACTGATCGATGAAGCAATGATCGAACTCGATGGAACATCCAACAAATCCAATCTCGGTGCAAACGCAATGCTTGGAGCATCACTGGCTTGTCTCCACGCAGGGGCAGCGTCTCACGAACTACCTCTTTGGAAGTACATAGGTGGCGTCGCTGGCGGGCAAATGCCTGTACCAATGCTCAATATTCTCAATGGTGGGGCGCATGCTGCTTCCAATGTTGATGTTCAAGAATTCATGGTTATGCCGCACGGCTTCGACTCGTTCAAAGAAGGGCTACGCGCAGGAGTTGAAATCTACCACCAACTCAAGCGTGAACTGAAGAACGATGGCCTTCTTGGAGGTGTAGGCGATGAAGGAGGTTTTGCACCCAATCTTGGAGCGAACGAAGATGGCCTGAAGTACATGGTTCGTGCCATTGAAGGGGCAGGCTACTCGACAGATGATATCGGAATCGCTCTGGATGTTGCAGCCACTGAATTTGAGAAATCCGACGGCTATCACATGGATGGCAAGGTTCTCTCTTCGGAACAAATGATCGATGTGTACGGTGAGTGGTTGGATGCGTACCCTATTTTGTCCATTGAGGATGGTTTGGGTGAAAACGACTGGACTGGCTGGACGGCGTTGACGAAGCAAGAAGGACACAGAGTTCAGATTGTTGGAGATGATCTTTTCGTTACTCAATCCGAACGATTGGCTCAAGGAATTGATATCGGAGCAGCCAATGCATTGCTGGTGAAGGTCAACCAGGTTGGAACTGTGACTGAAACACTCGAAGCGATGGATCTAGCGACGTCAAACGGTTACCGCAATGTCGTCTCCCATCGAAGTGGTGAAACTGAAGACACAACAATCGCAGATCTCGCCGTTGGAACACGGGCAGGACAAATCAAAACTGGGGCGCCTGCACGTTCCGATAGAGTGTCGAAATACAATCAATTACTCCGGATTTCGGAAGATGTGGAAGATTATCGTTCCCCTTTCTAACATTTATGAATCCATACACTGGGTTATAAGGGAGGTTTCACGCCTGAAACCATGCGCAAATCAATCGTGTATACCTTCGTAGCCTGCCTTCTAATCGCCGCAATGCCGTACTCAGTCACTGCTGACGCATCAGAAGATATCCCAACTAATGCCGCTGCAACTGGAGTCCATGACTCACTCGTCGCTGCGCTTACGCATGCAAATCTCGTGGCAACTCTTCAGGGTGATGGACCTTTCACGGTCTTCGCACCAACCGATCAAGCCTTCATCGATGCCGGTATCGACCTCTCAACATTTGATACTCCAGAAGAAAATGAGACGTTAGCAGACATTCTGCTTTATCACGTCCTTTCTGGTGACGTCGACGCCTCTCAAGTTACTGACGGACTTTCAGTCGTTATGGCGAACGGCGACAAAGCCTCGTTCACTGTCACCAACGACAGTGTGATGATCGGTGACGCAACCGTCACAACAGCAGACGTGGAAGCCAGCAACGGTATTATCCATGTTATTGACAAAGTCCTCATGCCACCGCCTGGTGACATTTGCTACAACGTCATCTCTCACACAATCATCCCAGGAGCAACAAACCTGATTTGCAACTCTCACATGTTTGTAGAAAACTACACCATGGGTGGCCAAACCATCACAGGGTGCTACAACACAGTGACACATCAAGTTAGCAACATCAGCGCTGCAGAATGTGGTGCCTACATGTGGACTCCAGCGGTTAACATCGTTATGACCGCTCAGGCAACAACCATCCACACAGCACTCGTTGCTGCTCTCGGTGTAGCAGACCTTGTCACAACCCTAACTGGTGATACAGATTACACAGTCTTCGCTCCTAGTGACGATGCATTCGCAGCAGCTGGTATCGATCTAGACACCTTCGATACCGACGAAGAGATTGCAGTACTTGCTGACATCCTCCTCTATCACGTAGTTGCAGGTACCACGCTTTCCACAGATTTGGCTGCTGGTGCAAACACGGTAACTGCAGCTAACGGTGATGAGTTGACGATCACAGTCTCCGATACCGGCGTTGCCGTTGGTGCAGATGGCGCAACAGTCACGCTCGCAGACGTTCCAGCGTCCAACGGTGTCATTCACGTCATTGACAAGGTCCTCACGCCTCCAGCAGACGATCCATTCGCAGGAATTGATTGTGCAGCAACCATTGGTCTCACTTCTGATGGATACGGATTCACGCCATCATCCGTGAGCATCGACGTTGGACAAACCGTTTGCTGGTCGTGGACTGATTCCGCAATGGCACACAACGTCAAGGAAGTTGACGGATTCCAGTCAAGCACATACGTTGATGGTGGAGTAACATCCGGCGCACCTGCAACCACAGTAGCATTCCACCACACATTCACTGAGAACCAGACGTTCTACTATGCATGTGAACCTCACATCTCAATGAAGATGCACGGTGAAATCATTGTTGGTGACGGAGGAGTAGAGCCCACCTCAGATACAAAAGAATCTGAAGACGCTCCAGGATTCATTGCATCGACAATGGTCGTAGCAATCCTCGGCGCGGTCCTCTTTATGGGCCGCCGCCGAAGCCTCTGATGACGTGATACGTTGAACTACAAGCGTCTGATGGTGGCCACCGCCTTGGTGGCCACCATCGTTCTTGCTGCCTGGACGTACCTCGTGGTGTCCTATGATTCACCGCTCGGTACCGACAATGTTGTGGTTGTCGAACGAAGTTCTACCTCAAACGGTTCGAACGATGTTCTAGCGACTCTCTCCTTCCAAGATGGAGCGGAAGATCTCGACTGGGCATCGATGCTGATCGAGATTGAAGTTAATGAGCAATCGTATACCTGTTCTTTTGGAAGTCAATCGATTGATGCTGATGGGAGCGAGAAAGCGAACTCACGGTTGTCATCTGATGGTGTAACGTTCTCCACCACCATCGATGCAACCTCAGAGGAAACCTTCACGTATTTTTCAGTACCAATACAACGAGAGGCCAATGAATCGATGTACACCGTTCGAGCATCGAAGACCGATGTGTTCCTTAGTGAAGGGACAAAATGGATGTTTTTGCCAGACACTGCCTTCCAAGACGTAACCTCAGTCAATGAATCCGAGATGTCAAATTCAACGACCGATCGTCTAGAATGGTACACATACGACCTTGCCGCACACCGAATTACCCCAAATCAAGGGACCTACGTTCTTCTACAAGGAGATCTTCTCTACAAGATGCAATTCCTGAGTTACTACAACGAAAATGATGAGAGCAGATACATTTCAATGCTCACATCCGCACTCATCCCTGAAGAACACCCAGCTTTGCAGGACCCAACTTTGGTCATACCATCGCCCTGTTTGATTGAAACATCAGGGGATTCGGTTCAATGGAACGCATCAGAATCGATTACC
Organism: Salipiger bermudensis; assembly: GCA_964227855.1. Taxonomy (GTDB): domain Archaea; phylum Thermoplasmatota; class Poseidoniia; order Poseidoniales; family Poseidoniaceae; genus MGIIa-L2. Next base: position 44,748 of record CAXQWT010000009.1, read on the forward strand.
CTACGTGAACAAGATGCGAACATCTGCGGGGAAAACTGCGCAATGGGCATTACAATCACATACGAAATGATTGCGGTGAAAACTGAAAATACCGAATGAGTTGAGCAACCTCTGGAGATAGTATGCTGCGCCACCTACCACCCATTGCGTGTGTGTTGGTACTTCTCCTCATCGCACGTCAGATTTACCCGTATTCTTCCTTCAATTCACCATCGGTGGATGATGGGTTTGAGATTGAGGTCGTTGCCACAAATCTCGGGGGTCCAACATGTTTGGAGTGGTTTGATGAATCAACGCTTGTCGTTTGTGATCGAGACGGTGGACAAATTTACACTCTGGATATGAACATGAGCAAAACCGTTCTCGTAAGCGGCTTAGACCGACCTCACGACGTTGCAATTACCGATTTGGATCTGTTTGTGAGTGAGGCAGGAGAACTTAGCAGGTACACTCACGACGGACAATTAGGCCAAATTGGCAATAAGACCGTTCTTGTTTCGAACGTTCCCACTGGAAACCACCAAACAAACGCCGTCAACATCCTGCCCAATGGCACACTTGTCTGGCATAGCGGCTCGACTTGCAACATCTGCGTTGAAGACGATAAACGCAACGGAGCTCTGCTTTGGGTCAACGGATCAACGGGAGAACATGGTATTCTCGCAAGTGGTGTTCGGAACTCATTTGACGGCGTCTGGGTTCCCAACGTTGGATATGTCTTCACCGACAATGGACGCGATTGGGAAGGAGATCACCCAGATGAAGAACTCAATCTCTTATCGGAAGGGGGCGATTACGGGTGGCCAGATGATGATCCTTCAAACCCAGTTCCAGCGGGAAGTATTGCTCCAATAGCATCATGGACACCACATACTTCAATGAACGGAGTGGCACTTCGACCATCAAATTCAGATTTACCTGGTGGAAATTCTACAATCTACGCTACAGTATATGGTTCTTGGAACACGATTCTTCCTCAAGGCCATGAAATTGTTCGAATCGACTTGAATTCAACAGGTGAAACAGTGGTTGGAACAACTTCTGTCTTTGCTGAAGATGTGGGAACGCCCCTTCCAATTACATTCCACCCAAATGGCGATCTCTACTTTGCAGTGTTTGGCTCAAACGGAAAGCTGTACAAGATTAGCGCAACAACATGAAACGCATACTAAAGTATGCACATCACATAATCGCCGAAAGCCATTGCTCCAATCGATTAATTCCTTCATGTATATTCTCAAGAGAAGTGGCGTAAGAAAGGCGAACTAGACCTTCTCCTCCTTGCATGAGTGAACCTGGGATTAGCTGAACACGTGCTTCTGCTAGAGCGCGATCTGCGAATTCAATATCGGTCATTCCCGTTTCTGTGATGTCAGCGAGAATGTAAAACGCCCCTTCAGGTTCTGGGGCATTGACTCCCGGTAAACTGTTGAGGCCGGCGTGCATAACCATTCGACGATTAGCAAATGAATCAGCCATCTCTTGAGTTTCTTCTTCCAATCCAAGTGCTACTTCACCAGCAGGCATGAGGAACGTAGGAATGTGTGTGGCGGCCGAAGTTTGACAAGTCTTGACAGCTTCCATAAACTCGGATGGCCCAGTAATCCAACCCATACGCCATCCTGTCATTGCCCATCCCTTTGACCATCCTCCAATGGTAATGGTTCGGCCTTTCCCTCCTGCGTGGTTGATTGGTGAAGTGTAAGCGTGATCTGCCCAGACAAGCGTTGAGTAGATCATGTCATCAACGATCCACAAGTCATGCTTTTCTGCGAACGAAGCAATCTTTTCAATTTCCTCAGGTGTGTAAACTGCCCCAGTAGGATTGTTCGGAGAATTCAACATGATTGCTTTTGTGCGTTCAGTTACGCTTGCTTCAAGCGCTTCGAAATCAGGGTGATAGGATGGTCGGGATACCGGCACGTGAACGGGGACTCCATCAAAAATACGAATCATTCCGTCGTAAGAGGGCCATGCAGGAGCCAAGAGAAGCACTTCATCTCCCGGAGTAATGGTTGCCATCAAAGCATAGAGTAGAGCCTGCTTACAACCCGGTGTAACAACAACATCCTCGGGGTTTGAATCGATGTTCAATGTCTTCAAGTGTTTTGAAACGGCATCACAAAGTGAAATACTACCTTGAGATCGTGTATAAGCAGTTTCACCACGTTGTAACGCATCAATTGCAGATTGAACAACAGTTTCAGGAGTATCAAAATCCGGTTGGCCAACAGTGAATCGAATTACATCAGGAGATGGCGGTGCAAGATAAGCAGCAAAACCACGACCGATGTGTGAAAAAGCGGGACTAATTTCTGGCATTGTTCCACCGGTCTGTATCCTTGCGAATCCACAATTCCTCTTCAAGACTTTCCAACAGTTTGAGCTTTGGTTTCATTTTTGGAGCACGGACTGGGATTTGAACCCAGGTAAGAGGATTTGCAATCCCCGGCATGGCCAAGCTTTGCTATCCGTGCGGTATTCGTACGACCAACATGTTGTATTTCAACGCGTCTCATAATCAGCCTTATGATAAACAGGGTGCACCGTTAGACATGCTTCACTTGATAGGGCCGAAATGGCATCCAACAGATGCATACTACGAATGCAGATATGCGATTCTACGCGAACCATTGGGGTTCGAGCGCGGGGCCGAAATTTTACAAGATGATACCGAAGCAATACACGCCTACGTCGAAATTGACGACGTAGTTGTAGCAGTTGGCCGCAGCCATCTTATTCCTGAGACAAGTGATGGTTCGCAGTCTGATTTTCCGGGACGGTCGGGTCCGAAGACTCCGCCCTTCTCTCCACTCGATTCTAGGCGCAGACCAGCCATCCAAATACGACAGATGGGAACCCTTGATTCGCACCGTCGGCAGGGATTTGCAGCTGATGTGCTCGATGCTCTCGAGAAAGCTTCTGTCAAGAAATTCAACGCAGCATGCGGCTTTTTGCAAGCCCGAGAGGGTGCGATCTCGTTCTACCAATCCCAGGGGTGGATTCTCATCGACGAACCGTATTCAATTCCAAACGTCGGCCCTCATCGCTCAATGATGAAACAATTCTAACAATCGAACCTTTACAAACGGTGGACTGCACCTAATATTGATGGGTGAGCCGCATGAAGCAAAAGATAGAAACAAACAAGAACGATTCTTATTATATGAAAAAGAAGGAGGCGGAACAGATGGAAATGAATGCTGAGTCCCTTTCCACGAAAAAAAAGAACGAACGCTTCCTTGAAGCACTCAAGACATTAAGCGATCAAGATCCTCAATCGTTCTCAGAAATCGCGCCAGAACTTCTCCAACGCTGTGCGTATTATTGGAGAGGTTCTGATCCTTTTTTCTCAACCAAATTAAATTCATGGCTTTCCTATGATATGATGTGGAAGCCATTTGGAGAAATTATTCCCGACGATGCAAATTTTTCAAAACGCATAGAGTCCGATGCATTTGACATAAAAATGTACAGTGGCTCTACAAAAGACCTCCTCGAATCACTACAAACCCGATTCCCGGACGATTTTAATCAGTGGGATGCGTCAATTCGCAATCAATTTATTATCCTCGGGATGATTGCAATGGGTCGAGAAAAAGGAGAATATCAAGGAGCACTTGTTCACAGGCTTGGCCTAGGTTCGGGGGATGTTCGGATCAAAGGCTCGAACGTCATCCGTGCAGCGAAAATTGCTCTTGCGCGATTGGCCAAGGACAACGGGGCCGACCTCTTTTCGCCGGCATCTGGTCATGGTGTCGAACGTGTTCATAGGATGTCCAGTGCAAAACTTGCTGAAACGATCGAAAGGTTCGTCCTTTCACATTCTGCATCTGTCCTTCTTCCTCCTCCTCGTAGTCTTTGACGTTTCAAAGCGTTGGTTTCATATAGTCTCGGGCTTTTGTAGTTTGTAGAGGGAACGTTGGGTTCCCTAAGAACACCCCCGTGAAAAGCGATGAATTTGGAGGAAAAAGTCAACCATTCTGACAGAACAATTTCGATGCACAGCGCCCTAGTTAAAGGGCGTAAGCAAAAGACTGATGTTGTTCAAAACCTCCGCCTTTCAACAGAAGCAGTGCGCATGCTCTGCACCTCTCCCGAGATTGAATGTATCAGTTCAGGTACCTTTTGTTCGGAAAGAGAGAACAGTGGGTTCTCTGTGTAAACACAACAAAATAAATTGGAAGTGAAGAAAAATGAACACGAATACGAAGACAAAGACAATGAGCATGCTTTTGGCTTTCCTTCTCGCTCTATCAGCAGCCTCTGCTGTAAGCGGTGACGGATCTGACCCTCTGGACCCCAACGACGGTGGTGCAGACTGGGACGGCGATGGTCTAACCAACGCTGAAGAACAAGCTGAAGGTACAAACATGAACAACGCGGACAGCGATGGCGATGGTCTGCCTGATGGATGGGAGGTTGCCAATGGCCTCAACCCAACCAACGGCGGTGACGGCAATGCGGACTCTGACAACGATGGTCTAACCAACGCACAAGAGTACCAAATGGGTACAAACCCAAACAATGCTGACACCGACGGCGACGGCAAGAACGACAACGTCGATTCGTTCCCAACCGATCCGAACGATGGTGAGTACTCCGACTCCGACGGTGACGGTATCCCAGACGCATACGACCCAGACTTCCAGGAGTCTCAGTCGGGCGCTGGTGATGGCGGCACTGAAGGCGGTGGCGAATCCAACGATCAAGGACAAGGTCAGGGACAAGGTCAAGGACAAGGTCAAGGACAAGGTCAGGGACAAGGTCAAGGACAAGGTCAAGGACAGGGTCAAGGACAAGGTAAAGGACAAGGTCAAGGACAAGGTCAAGGACAAGGTCAAGGACAAGGCCAAGGACAAGGTCAAGGACAAGGTCAAGGTCAAGGACAAGGTCAGCAAGGACAGCAAGGCCAAGGTGGCCAGCAAGGTCAAGGTGGCCAGCAAGGCCAACAAGGCCAAGGTGGTCAACAAGGTCAGCAATCTGGCCAACAAGGCCAGTCTGGACAGCAAGGCCAAGGTCAACAGGGCCAGAACGGTCAGCAAGGTCAGCAGCAGGATAACGGACAAGGACAGCAACAGCAAGGTGGCCAACAAGGCGGCCAGCAAGGTGACCAGTCCCAACAAGACCAAGGAGGCCAAAACGGCCAAAACGGTCAGAACCAGCAGCAACAGGGCCAAACCCAGAACGGTCAGCAAGGTCAGCAAGGTCAACAAAATGACCAGCAGCAAGGCCAGCAACTGGACAACCAGGACCAGAACGGCGAAAACGACAACGATGGTGACGGAATCCCAGACGATCTCGACAATGACGACGACAACGACGGAATTGCAGACGATCTAGACGACAATCCAAACGATCACGACAACGATGGCATCGACGACGCTGAAGACAACGACGACGATGGTGACGGAATCGATGACCGCGAAGAGACTCAGGACGGCGATGACAACACTAACATCTACGACCATGACAACGACGGAATCAACGACGCAGTTGACCTTGACATCGACAACGATGGCATCGACAACCGCAACGACTTCGATGACGTAAACAACAACGGTGTAAGGGACGCTGGTGAAGACCGAATGCGTGACCACGACAACGATGGCATGGACGATGGAGAAGACACCGACGACGACAATGATAACATCCTAGACGTGGATGAAATCGGTGGCGCTACTGGCGCATACCGCTACGACCACGACAACGATGGAATCTGGGACAGCACAGACACCGACGACGATAACGACGGTCTGTCTGACTGGTTCGAAGCGAACGACGGTAACAGCCTAACAGGTCAATTCGACCACGACAACGACGGTATTGAAGACCACGTAGACGACGATGACGACAACGA
>CAXQWT010000010.1:0-14770 GCA_964227855.1 Salipiger bermudensis
GTCATCACCGTTTTTCTCGCGGCTTGGCTTGTCATGCCAGGAATTCCAGCACTTATCGGAATTTCACCATCACCGCCGCTAGCACCTACAATGGGCTACGGGGCTGAAGCAGGCCCGTTCGATCGAAGTACACTTCGTTATGCATATCCATTACCTGAAGAAGTGATTGCAATTCAGGGACCGACAGAAGAAGACATTGAGTTCTCGATTTACCTTACATTACCCCACTTGCCAGAAGACCCGGGTATTGAAGGAGTTCCATTGGCGATTCTCTTCCATGCATTCAACAATCCTTCCATTGAATCCTACACTGATTGGATCGATCACCTCTCTGCGAAAGGCATGGCCGTGGCCTACATCCAATATCCTACCGATGTTCGACCTGACGGAGGAGAGGATTTTGAGCCAACCATCATCAATGGTACCTCTGATTGGCCTCATCATGTTCCAAGAATGCTTTCAATTGAATCCGCCCTCAATCGACTCGATGAGGTCATTACAGAATCGCCTCGAGATGACGAAATTAACAACGTTCTCGGAAACCTCACAATCATGCCTGAACACTTGTGGATTGGAGGACACAGTCTCGGAGGGGCTTATTCGCTGCAAGCACTTGGCATGGTTCAAGCAATGTCCTGGGGTAGTGAGACACTCGTAGTCGATACGGAAATGGCAGCTGCTCGGCCGATTCAGGAAGAGTGGCTTCCAGAATATACGAACTTACCTGAGAATTCGATTGTACATCTCGTCGTAAGTGAGGACGATATGACGGTTGGACAATGCAACAGTGTTCACCAGCTTGCTTTGTTTGAGCAAATCGAAAACAATCAATCACTTCTGCTGTACATCCCAAGCGACCGATATGGGTTTCCGAGGCTCGTCGCCACACACTACTTACCGGCGAATGAAGCACACGATTCATTAGCAGATTGGGCTTTTTATCGGCGAATCGATGCTCAAGCAGATTGGGTTGTCGCTCACAGCCGAGGCGATCTCAACACTGCAGACTTTGCTTATGCCAATCTAATCAATACAGGGATGCTTACCAACTTGGGTAAATGGTCAGATGGTGTCGACGTGCTACCTATACAAGCCTATACAAATCCAAGCCAAGCAAAGAAGTTTGCAGACTGTTTCTAACGGAAGTGAGTAAATGGAAGAAAAAAACGATATGAAATCCTTCTTCAAACTTATTTCCACATCGACGATTATTGCATCAATGTGTTGCTTACCAAGCGTCGTTCTGGTGTTGTTTGGTTTGGCGAGTGTGAGTAGCGCAGCAGCTCTTTCCGATACGTTGTATTGGGGAGGAGACGGTTACGAATGGTTTCGACCCACCATGCTTGCCATAGCATCGATGTCAGTCGTTATTGGCTTGGTTCTCTACTTCAGGAATCGTGGTATATGTACGTTTGATGACGTAAAGCGTCAACGGCGGAAGGTCATCAATACGTCATTGCTAATCATTATCATTGCATACGTGTCGTATCTCTTGTTCAATTATGTGATTTTAACTGAAGTAGGTATCCTCCTTGGACTCGAATGGGAGTCGAGTCGAGTTTGGAACAAATGATCAGATATTCTTTCTGACAGTTGAACATCCAACGGTCCAATCATCACCAGTGTTCATCGCTTCACGGGTTGCATCCAGAAGATCATCCTCCGGGCTGCGGATTGGACTAACATCTTGGCCCCAAGCGATTGTTATTTGGTATGCACTATTTGATAAATTCTCCAATTGAAAAATTGAATTTTCAATTGCAATTTTATTCCCATTTTTTGAGGACATTAGAACAATATCTCGAGGGTTCAAATGCATCCCTTTCCGAGCGGCTTTCTGGATGGATTCCTTTGAAGTCCAGGCCCACAACCCATCCAGTTTTCCCTCACGAAGATGTTTGAGTTCCTCTCCTCTTGACATCATATCGTAAACAGCGGGAGCGGGCGGCCTTGCAAGTGGTTCAGCATCTACCCCCACCGTCCATCCTTGTTCAATGAGTGCTACGACTGCTAATTCTTCGCTGTGAGAAATCGAGATGCTAGGGAGTTTTGGCTGAATCCACAACCCCTGAATAGCTTCCAAGTAAGGCGCCCGTTCATTGGTTCGTGCAATGGAAAGTTGAGTGCAATCGAGGCCACCCCATTCGTTCAGTGCTTCCTCGAGGAGCCAACGGGCAGAGAGGTGCTCATTGCTCCTCTTTTGCGTCTTGAACGTCTTGATCTCATCCCAGTTGATGAACTGAAGCCCCATAGGATCGCGTTCAGTGACAGTACAAGTTGCTACAAGACAACGTGGCCCATCGTTGAGTTTTAGCCAACGAAAGGTAGCTTCCAAACAATCACCATCAACGTTCGAGAGTGAACTTCTGATCTTCAGGAACTGGAGCCATGGCCTTGAGCCGAAGGCCTTTGAGTGCAAGAACTGGCGCATCATCAGACCCAACCACAAGAACATCATGGACGGTAACACCAGCATCCTCTGCAGCGATACGTATCGAGCGTAGCCGAAGTTCCTCATCTTGTTCAGGAACACGAAGCATGGTTGACCATTCAATGCCCACTGGTAAACTGCTGAATCCTTCGGATTCCATGGCGACCAATCCCGCATTTTGGAAACCAGCCTCAATCAGCATCGGCAATGCCTCAAGTAAGACATCTTCTCCATTACGCTCGTATGCAAATTGGTCCGTTGCAGGTAGCTGATGACGCATCAATGCAATTCCATCAACACCTGGTTGAGATGCATCACCAACACCACGGAGTACACCTCCATGTGATTGGAATCGTGGACCATGGAAATACCGCAGATAGATGAAAGAGGCATGGTGTTCAAGTCGTCCTGTTGGAGGCGTTCCTATCGAAGGTAGTTGTGCTATTTCTGATTGCAGGAAGGTGCTCAGGTCATCTGATTTCTTTACCAATCGGACCAAGGCTTCATGATGTTCACGTTCACCAAAGACAACCCCTTCTGAATTGGTTAGATCAGAAACAAGTCTACACTTGACCCAAGTCAAATCATCACGACTGCGTTCAATTTTCGCTTCAACACGGACGCGCATTGTTCCTTTCATGACCTTTACAGGCAATCCGAATTTGACTTCCTCAAATCCAGCAAGACAGGAATCTGGGCAAAGCAACAATGCGTTTTCTGCAAACATTTCCATTGCCATAACACCGGGGTGATAGGGGACACCATCGATGGCATGATCGCTCAAGAAGGGATGATCTGCAACAGAAAGCGTGCTTTGTGTCATCACCATTTGGGCCTCTTCGAATGCCAGTACTTTGTCAATGAATGGGAAACGGGAAGGGTCTGCCATGATGACTGCCATATCTCCTGGAAGCATGAGGGGCGCTTCCCTAAACGAGTCGAATCGATCCATGAGACCTAGCGAGCCACACGCTATGACGCGTCGTTTTCCACCTCTGAGCGCTTCATCGACGAAGAGTTGAACGCCGACCTCAACCGGTAATGTCTCGATTCCAGCCGCCTCAAACACTGCTTCAATGCTACCGCGTGTGGCCATGCCAACATCTCGCCATCCAGTCCAACCTATTGCAACTGCTCGACATTCGCCCTTCGCGGAAAGACGCGCCATCTCAGCATCAAGGATTGAGTTGGCTGCTGAGTAATCGGTTTGCCCACCATTACCGAAGCGTCCTGCAACTGAGGTAAAGGCAGAGACAAATCGCAATTCACCTTTCGAGGCTTCTACCGCTCGCATCAATGCGCTCCAACCATCGATTTTGACACGAACTACTTTGTCAAACGTCTCCCATGTCTTGTCCGCAACAAGTTTGGAGTCTTCCAATCCTGCACCATGGACAACACCCGTGATTGGATTCGAGAGTGATGATCCAAGCGTTGAGAGTGCTTCAGCATCTGTAACATCAATCGAGTGATAGAACGCTCGATTCCCTGTTGATTCAATCTGAGAAAGCGTTTGATACACATCACGACTTCTTGTGAACTTCTGCCACGCTTTGTTCCATTCAACCATAGTGACTTTACCTGTTGAGGAGGCACCAGTTAACCGCTCACGCAATGCCATTTTCTCCTTCATGAGATCTTCTTCGCTCCAATCCAACCATTCAGCAGTTTGCTCAATGAGGACCGATCGACCGAGCAGATGGAAGGATGCTTCAGCATCTTGACTCGCTTTTGCAACGCCAATAATACAGGCAGCAGTTACGCCAGAACCGCCACCAGAAACAAGCCAAACGTCATCGGACTTCAGCGGTTCTAAATCGTCAACTACATCCTCTGCAAAGGCTGCAAGGAGCCACCGTCGACCATCTCGATCGAGGCCAATTTCTACTTCACCAGAACGTTCAAACAATTCAGTTTCGATTTGTTCTGCAGCTGAAGCAGCATCGAAAATCAATTCAGGATGCACATCGAGTGCACGTGTTCGGAGATTTGGTCGTTCGAAAGCATAGGATTTGGTCACACCAGAAGCAGCACACTGTATGGAATTGAAGCGCTCTCCAATGTTCCCATGCCTGCCGTCCATTGCAGTAACACTTGCAACCAAACCTTGGCTCAATCCAGCAAGATGGCCATCCATTCCTTTGAGGAGTCCAAACCAACCATGTGCAGCCAGTGAAATCTGGGCCGATGGCATGGTATCCTCAGACCAACTCGCCGAAGCGAGTTTCATTGGAGCAAGGTGAAGAAGACCAACCACATTCATGGTCGAGAGCGAGGTCGTAATCGATTCGATGTGTTCTGAGTTTGCAGGATCACCACGATGGACGGTCCGGCCTTGTTCGGATTGAATGGAGACGTCACGGATACCAACTTCGAATCCAACACGGACTGTGGAAAGGCCACGTGCCTCAAGTCGTGAACAGAGATGCTCAGCAATGCCCCATCCATCGTCTGTGATGACCACTGTACCGTCAAGTGACAACGATGAAGCAACAGATTCTGCTTCCTCTACTTCAATCTGCCAACGACGACAACCTTCTTGTCCCATCAAAGGTGTGGCATCAATCGTTTGCGTTTCCACGACAGATTCTACAGCCTGCACAGGGTCTGGAGAGGTGCTTCCTCCTTTCATCTTCACAATGTAAGCAACGAAGTGATTCAATGTTGGATGGTCAGAGAGCAAGAAGTCTTCATCAACCGGTAACGAGAATATTTCTCGGACATCGACCATGATTTCCGCTTGTTTGACCGTATCAATGCCAAGTTCACCTTCCAAATCCTGATCCATCTCGATGAAATCGGCAGGATATCCGGTGTGTTTCACAACGACTTCGATAAGCGAGGACTCGATTCCTGCATCTGTGGGCATTGGTGTGCTATCAACCTCAACAGGAGCTGGTTCTGGTGCAGGTGATGCTGCAACAGGGGCTGCAGCAGGCACACTCATTGGAGCCTCTCCACCCTTCATTCGGACGATATAACCAATCATGTGCGAAAGCGTTGGATGCTCGGAGAGCAAGAAATCTTCATCGACAGGGAGATTGAACAATTGACGGATATCGACCATGATTTCCGCTTGTTTGACCGTATCAATGCCCAACTCGCCCTCCAGGTCTTGGTCAAGTTCGATGAAATCAGCAGGGTAGCCTGTATGTTTGACGACCACGTCAATGACTTGTTGCGTCATCCCATCCTCCGATACTGCAGGTGTATCGACTGGAGCAGCGGCTTGCGGTGTTTCAAGAACAGGCGATGAAACTGGAACTTCGGGCTCGGCTTCTTGGACAGGAGTTGGCAATGCGACTTCTCCGCCTTGCATTCGCTGAATGTATCCAATCATGTGATTCAAAGTAGGATGTTCAGCGAGGACGAACGTTTCATCCACTGGGAGATTGAAGTGTTGGCGTATGTCGACCATAATTTCTGCTTGCTTGACCGTGTCTATACCCAATTCTCCTTCGAGATCTTGGTCGAGTTCAACAAAATCAGCAGGATAACCTGTGTGTTTGACAACCACATCAATCACCGTCTGTACCATGTCACCACTCGTTAGTGCAGTGGCTTCCGCAGGTGCAAGGGTAGGAGTAGGTGTGGTTGCAACCTTCTCTGGTTCTGGTTCAGGAGGGGATGGTTGTTCTACTGGCGACGCATCACTCGAAAGGCCTTCGAACGGTGCAGTAATGTCGTAGACTTCTCCTTGAATACCACCGTGCAAGTTGTCATCTCCATCGACATAAGCCACGAGTTTGTTTTCGAGAAGACGGAGTTGGATGTCCTGTGAGCCAGCAAGTCCACGACACCATGCCAGCAATCGCTTCCCATCGATTCGTTCGCCTACAACAGGCCAAGCTCGAACAAATGAGAGGCCGATTTGTGAACCAAATCCAGCAGCAAAACGAAGACCGTAGGTTAGACTTGGATAATCACCACCCTTCGAGAGATGGAGATTGCCAAGCTCATCATCCACAACCTTGTGATTTGCAATTGGTGGAATCCGCTTCGTGAGCAAACCGTAGAACATGCTTGCATCTTCAATTCCAACACCCATTGGATGCCCAGTGAATCCTTTAGTATTCGCAATCACCATTGAATCTGTGCTTTCTCCAAACGTCTTACGCAACGCTTTGACTTCGCTTTGAGCACTTCCGCCTCGAGCGGGCGTGTATGTCTCATGAGAATAGAAGACAAGATCCTTAGCGATTGCATGTCGATCCAATCCCCATTTATCTTCCATTTCTTTTACAAATTCATCGACGGTTTTTGCGACGTGATCAACATCCAATCGGGTTCCGTGGTATGCTGAATTTGCCGTCTTTGCACCAAGCAATTCGGCTATCGGTTGAACGCCACGTTCATCTGCTGAACTCTTTCGTTCAACCACGAAGGATGCTGCACCCATCCCGAGAACGAGTCCATTCCTTCGCTTATCGAATGGAAGCGCCGCTTCTTCGACAATATTGCTGGTTGAAGCGGCTCCTGTGGAAGCAAATCCACTGCCGATCCACTCCCACAAATCATCCCCAGTCACGTCATCTGCTGAGAGGATTACGACCCGGTCAACTCGATCTGCTGCGAGCCAATCTTCTGCAATTTGGAACGCACCTGTTGCTGAAGCACAAGCGAGATTGATGGTTGTTGTCGGACCACGAATGCCCGTAAACTGAGCGAATTGAGAATGGCCCATGGTGAGGACCTGGAACAAGTAGCGCCGATCGAACTTACCTTCTCCATCATCTCCATCCGATTTTGCATGTTTCATCGCCATCTGCAATCCAGAGAAACAAGATGCAAAGACGATACCGGTTCGGTCACGATGGATACTAGGCACCTGCCAATTTCGAATCAAACGCAAGCCGCCCTTTCCTATTTGCTCTTCGGGCGTCAATGGAATACCAGCGTCACGGAGTGCAAGAAGCCCAGATGCCATAGCGAGTTGGGTCGTAATGTCCCAAGCCATGACCATCTTTGGATCAATTCCAAACTCTTCTGCAAGGTCAAATGCGCCCTTGACACCTGCTAGTTGAGGAATGTCTCCGAAGGCAGTCGCTTGTTCCATGTTGACTGAGCCATCTCGTCCCTTGATGAGTCGGGTGATGTTTTTGTCAAGGAGACGCTGTTTGTATTCATCAGAAACTTCCTCAATGCACGTCTCACCACGCACAAGACGTTCAAACACGTCTTCATCGAATACCTTCTCACCGCCTGGAAGGCCAAGGCTAATACCGGAAACAACGTATGGATCTGCCCTTCGTTGCATCATTGGATCGTGAGTTGCTTGCACTTGGACTGTCGATGCCGGTGTAGTTTTTGCGAGATGAACTCGGGGTGCCCAACCGGTCGGAGGTTGGCGGACCCATCGTTCAATGTCCGCTGCAGTTGTTGCGGATTGAACGTCTACTTCAGAATCCGTTTGTGCTTCCGCACCGATTGCTGAAACGATGTTTTGTATCGATTGATCAGACAATCCGAGACCCAATCGTAAATTGACCATCCCTTGACAGAACATGGCTGGATATCCGCAGTATTGAGCAATCCTATCACCAACATAATCCGCAACTGTTGCTTCTTTCTGAACTGAAACAGAAACGGTCTGAGTTGAAACTTGGGCGGATGCAACTGGAGCGTGAACACCTCCCTTACTCGGTAGAGGTCGAGCTCGAACTCGGAGATCTTCCTCACTGGCACGTTGTGGAAGCTGCGCCTCTTGATGTGCTTCAATTGGCCCCGCTCGGAAGGCTTCACTGAAAACGTTGGATGTGCCTTCAATTGTTTTTGGAGGACGTCCAGCAAGTGCGAGTGCTCCAATGGCTGTCAGGAACGAAGCGATACCGCCTTGCTTAGGATGGTTGGTCATGACCGCAAGATGCGGTTGTTCTTCGAGAATTTGTGAAGCAAACATCGTCAATGCTCGCTTGGGCCCAACTTCGACAAAAATACGTGCACCTGCATCATACATTGTATTGATTTGTGATGTCCATTCAACAGAGGATGCCATTTGAGGAGCAAGTTTGGAAAGTATCCCTTCCTTCGCATCCGGGCCATCGTTTGGATAGAATTCTCCATCGACATTTGCAGTAATTGGAATCGTCGGCCAATTGATTTCAAGCGACGAAAGGAATCGGCGAAGAGGTTCATTTGCAGGTGCGACAATGCTGGAGTGGAAGGCATGGCTTGTTGCCAATGGAACGCAGTTGAATCCTTCGTTCTCAAATTCCTTCATAACTTCTTGAACTGCTTCGGTTGCACCGGCAATGACAGTCATCTTTGGGGAATTCTTATTGGCCGCTATAACGTAACCCTCAGCCGCGTTAAGGATACGTTCGACTGCTTCGTAAGGAGCAGTGACGCTTGCCATGAGGCCTTTGTCATCGATTTCAACCGAGCCCATTTCTGTCCCACGGGCTGCTGCTGCCCGCAAAGCGCCGTCCATGTTGAGAATTCCGGAGGCCATCAGGGCAGCGTATTCTACAAGAGAATGTCCGGCCACCATATCTGGCTCATGACCGTAAGCATTCAGTGCATGTTCGATAGCAAGATCTGCAGTTAGCATAGCCGGTTGAGTGTATTCTGTTTGCTTGAGTTTGTGCTCAGCAGCCTTCCGTTCTTCATCATTCAAGCCACTGCGAAGAACGAACGAAGAGAGTGTTTCACCATCAAGAACTTCCACCATGGTCGAATCAGAGGCTTCCCAGACTTCTTGCACAGGAGTATATCGTTGATGAAGGTCATGCGTCATTCCGACGTATTGAGAGCCTTGACCTGGATACATGTGAGCAATCTTGACGCCTTCTGGCATGGATGGTTGATCGCTAACGAGGACGCCTTGTGCTTGCAAAAAGCCCCACTTCCCAGAATCGGACATCGATGATGTAGCCAATGCCTTGCGCTTCTCAAATTCTGCCCAAGAAGTTGCCACGAGTGCTAATCGGCATGGATGACTTGGATCGTAGGAACCGCTCGCTGACTGGAGTGCCATGGAGAGTCGAAGGCCGCGAGGGTCGTCATCGAATACCGGGCCACTAAACGAAGTTGATTCTAAAGCGATTGTAAGCGATTCGATTGAAGGACCAGAGAGGAGCAGGACGCCTCCCTCGATGGCTTTCAATTGTTCATGGGACATCGTTGCTTTTGCAGTTGGATCAAGGATTGAAGATGCTGAAACCGAGGACGATTTCGAATAGGCCTTCCAGCGATGTTGCCAGTCTTCAGCCATACTACGATGATACTCTGGACTGTATCCTTCCAAAGCGATGTGGAAGTTTGTTCCACCGAATCCAAACGCAGAAACACCTGCTCGTCGCGGATGAGATTCAGGCTCCGGCCATTCCAGCGGCGAGGTTGGAACGAAGAATGGAATGTTTGCCCAATCAACGGTTGGGTTTGGAGTTTCAAATCCAGCAGATGGCGGGATGGTTCGGTGATGAAGGGCCATAACCGATTTGATGATTCCTGCAATTCCTGCTGCAGCCTTCAGGTGACCGATTTGAGATTTGATCGAGCCAACTGCTACGTTGTCTCCAGAAGCTACATCGGTCCAAAGGCGAGTCAGGGTGGAAAGTTCGGTCGCATCACCGACCTTTGTTGAAGTTCCGTGCGCTTCGACCAATTCTACTGAAGATGCAGGATAGCCTGCTTGATTGTAGGCGCGAGCAATTGCTTGGATTTGACCACGCTGGCTTGGAGCAGTGATTCCTTTTCCACGACCATCGCTTGAACCACCGATGCCCCGTATCACTGCATGAATGGTATCATCATCTTCGATGGCATCGCTAAGGCGCTTGAGGACCATAACACCTGCACCTTCGCCCATAACGAATCCGTTTGCCCGAGCATCGAACGGCGTTGAATGCGTTGGCGAGAGAGCACCGATTGCACTGAATTTCGCATAGGTTGCAGGATCCATCGTACGATCTGTCGCCCCTGCGAGCATAACATCGGCCTGACGGGTCTGAAGAAGACGGCATGCGTCCATAACCGCTGCCATGGATGATGCACATGCAGCATCCATCGCGTGATTTGGCCCTTGCAAATCCAACAAGTTTGCGACACGTCCAGATACAACGTTAGCAAGTTCACCGGGCATGGTATCTTCATCGACCTTTGGAGAATGTTCGTTGACAGCATCCATGAAAGCATCCTTTGAAGAAGCGGGCATTCCATGCTCCTTTGCAAGTTCTGCAGTGTGGTTTGACCATACACGGATGTTGGACATGTTTCGGTTCTCTCCACCGAGTGCGTTGGCGAATACGACACCTGCGCGCTCACGTGGGAATTGTTTCTCACCTTCACCGTAGCCTGCCTGTTCGATTGCTTTTGCAGAAACCGATACTGCCCATAGTTGGCAGGGATCGATTTGAGGGATTGTACCAGGAGGTTGTCTCCAACGACGCCAATCGAATTCGTAATCTTCAACAAAAGCCCCGATCTTAGCATAGGTGTAACCATGAGCAATGTCTCCTGGTTTTCCTTCAGTCCAGAAATGTTCAACTGGACCAGGCCATCTTCCTTCTCGGATTTCCTTGATACTCACATGTGAGTCGATGATGTTCTGCCAAAACGATGTCAGATCCTTTGCATCGGGCATCATGGCTGCAACACCGATGACTGCGATCGGTTCAAACGGACCCTGTTCAAGTCCTTCGCAAGGTTTTCCGTCATCGGTTGTGATGGTCATGTGTTCACCTCATACGTCCATAATGCTCTGAGGCACCATGGTGATTGAATAGCCTGCATCGACGTGGATGCACTGTCCTGTGACTCCAGCAGAGAGCGGACTGGCAAGCCAAAGCGTGGTACCCGCTACATCGTTTTGATTGACGTTTCGTCGCAACGGTGCATTCGCCTCCACGTGATCGAGAATTCGATCGAATCCTGGGATTCCTGAAGCCGCAATCGTTCGAATGGGCCCTGATGAGATGCTGTTGACTCGATGACCATGCGGCCCAAGATGACAAGCAAGTTCACGCGTCCAACATTCAAGTGCTGCTTTTGCCATTGACATGATCCCGTATGAAGGAACGAATCGTGTTGAAGCAGCATACGTTAGCGTGATTGTCGAGGAACCTTCGCTGAGGTGAGGCATTGCAAACTTCAGACATCGCTGCAACGAGTTTGCAGAGATGGTCATTGCCGTATTGATATCTGCATCTTCAACGAAGAGAATTGGCCGGTCGAAGCAACTTCGTGGTGCAAAGCCAATTGCGTGTACGAGGATGTCGATTTTTCGCCCCGGATGCTCCTTTGAGAATTCATCAAAAAATTCTCGAGTTGTTTCGTCTTGGGCGACATCGAGCGGATAAAATCCCTTGATAGCAGGCAACTTGTCCTTCAATTGGAAAACACGAGACATGAATCGCTTTTGATAGCCAAGGAAGAGGTCTGCCCCGGCTTCAGCGAGTTGTTGACAAATGGCCCATGCAATCGAATCTTCGCTTGCAACTCCAAACACGACAGCGGTTTTTCCGTTTAGACCTAGCATCCGCACCCCTCATTTAGCAGGTGTTACCGAGCACACCACGTCTTTGAGTATTCCCCTTGTTTTCTCGCAAAAACAGGACTTACGAGAGGTTTCAAAATCAACGGACGGCGTCACAAATCGTCGAGCATTGAATCGAGGTCGTCTGAAAAGAGGTCATCATCTTCAAAATCCAAATCAAAATCGAGTTCATCGTCATCCTCAATTTCGATCGGCGCTTCCTCTTGAGGTTCGGTTTCAGTCTTGTTTTTCGAGGAGCGCTTCGAAACACGCCCAATGATGATAAGAAGGAAAATAACGAACAGAACGCCTCCTCCAATCGCCCCGTAAAGTGCGAGATCGTCCGTGCTCACTTCTGAAAGACCGGCTCCCAAGCTTCCAGATTCTTGTTCTGCCTCGACAATGAGGTCAAAATCTACAACGTCTTTGGAATCATCAAGTGTGCTACTCGCTTCGATAACAATGGTGTTTCGAATTTCCGACTCAGCATCACTTGGTGCACGAATGATGAACTCAAGTTGTTCGGAAACGCCTCCAGATTGGACATCCTTAGCGGAGAGGAATTCGCCGCTCTGGATAACGAATCCAAGTTGTTCGAGTTCGTTGGCATTTGTTATACGAATCTCGATATCATCAGGAGCATTTCCATCGTTGTCAACTTGGAACGTAATAGAAATCTCTTCACTCGTTTGCATGTTGCGAGAAGACGTGTTTGGTATGTCCAGTGTGACCAATCCGTATTCCTTAATGGTCACATCACCTGTGTGATTTGCAACCTGTGAAAGGGGAGTTCCTTCTACAGGTATTGGACCCCATGCAGTGACCGTAGCAGTAATGGTGAACTCATACTCAATCGTGGCATCGGTACGTTCGTCGCAGGAGAAGGTTATTGTGAAATCTGCAGACTCACCAGCTTCAAGTGTGAATGAATCTTCCGAAATCGCCATGTTAACGTACACCCCATCCCATTCTTCCGTAATGTCGATGTTTTCGGCGAGAATTGTACCATCGTTGGTAACGGTACACTCAACAACTTCATCTTGATATTGCCCCGGTTTGACGTTGATTTGTGGATCATCACCGCACTCAAGTGAAATACTTCCAACGACGCCTTGTGCCGATGTTGGCATAGGCAGAACTGTGATAACAAGGAGCGTTACAAGCAAGGTAGCGAACGCTCTTTCCTTGCCTGCCATGAACCTTCGATGTGGAAGAGTTTCATGAATGTGATGGATGATTATTCAACAAGTTATGCCATTATTCGGCTTCACCATACAACGCATTCGGTACATCGACATGGCATTTCCAAAGCATTTCTTCTTCCATACCCGCTTCGATCAATTGTTGCGTCCTCTTTGGCACGGTCTTTGGCCCAAGAACGGCTCCTGGTCGTCGTGGATCATCCATGTAGTCTGTTTCCAGCATGAACCCTGTCTGATTTTTTTCATAGCTCGCAAGGAGCGGCTCAAGGGCTCCTTTACCAACAAGAACACTTGAGGTGAGCCCACGAGTAATCGTCTCATCGATTTGAGGAGGGGAATAGTGGCGAATGAGGCGGTTCGGGGGGAGGTTAGCTCTTGAAGCCATTTCGGAAAGGTCGCGGTATGTTGATTCCAATTCGCCCTCAACGTGGAGTTGCAATGGAATCCCTTCTCGTGCTGCGAGCGTCATTGTTTCCTCAAGCAATTGATTTGAGAGAGCCCAAACATCATCCGAAACTTCCCAATGTGGTCGGCCTACTTCGCCAATCGCATGGGCTTGACCTTCCTGAACAAATTCAAGCGCTGCATCGATGCTATTGCGATAGTTTTCACAAGCACGTTCGATTCCTTTGTCCCCATCTTGTTCCATCCAATTAATGAACTGATGAGCAAATGCAGCCGGATGTGGCCCGAGAACAACGCGGAGGTGGAGATTGTGTTCTTTTCGAACTTGCTCGGCCATTGCAACGGTGTCAGCATAGGTTTCCCTATGCTCTTCTAGCGAAGTGGGTGGTGATGAAAAATCAGGGCAGTGAACAAGGACAAGATGCGTCCCTCCTACATTCTTGAAATCTTTTGCAGCATCCAGAAATCGACCTTTTCTGTTGAGATGGAAATGGTTGTCGAGAATCGGTCCTTTCCAAGGCCGTTGAGCATCAACCATGCTGATTCCTCAAAAGGTTGCAATTCCTAAAGCCTTGAATTTGGATTGCCAATAAACTGCAGCCATTGCCACCATCTTTGGATGTCGGCCTTCGGTAACGACGCAACGTCCATTTTCCCAAACATGAAGAACAAGGTCATGTCGTTCATCCCTGATAATTCCACAATCGAGACGATCATCGTAGTGGCCTTCACCTGCACCGAGTTGTCCGGTAATGGATTGAACCTTTACTGGTGTGTTGAAAAAGAAAGAGGCAATGATTGGACCAAGTTCTGTTTTTAGACCCGTATCGTCCTTTCCAAGACGAAGAAGGAGTTCTTTAGCAGCATCTCTTGCTGCTTCGATGCGATGGGTTCCATGGACGGTAATACGCCCTTCAGGATCGATGACAAGCGTTGCTCGAGGTCTTCGAAGTGCTTTGATGACCATTTTTCCTACGCGCTGGCCTTGGAGATGTTCGACTACGGCATCGCCGTCAATAGGCTCAGGAGCAACAAAGCGGACGAGTTGATTCTCAACTGTGACGTCAATGTTGGCGCTCATTCTTCCTCCCCCAGTTGTTCCGATGGCCCTGTTGATGAAATAATCTCCTCTGGTTGTGGATTCAAATTGAGCATCGCAAGAAGAGCAGGGCGCCATGTTTGGACCATTGGAAGGAGAATCGTAGCACTAGAACCATGTTTCGCTCTCTCTGCTGCAAGCGCACCTCGGAGTCGTTG
>CAXQWT010000011.1:0-21304 GCA_964227855.1 Salipiger bermudensis
TCTTCTTCGATTCGTGCCTTCTTCCAAGGATGTGGAGGCGTATCGAACTTTGGTCTGGAAAACTTTGGCTCACCCATACTTCATCACCCTCATGCCTTCTTTCGGCTTACACCGAGTGTTAGGCCACCACGGCCATTGCTTCGTCCGCGCTGTCCACGGACCTTGTTACCGCTAGCGTGGCGAACACCACGGTAGCACTTCATGGTTCGAAGACGGTTGATGTCTTCTTCGAGTGTGAATTTGACCTCTTGTCCGGTCAAGTGGATGTCGTTGCCGGTTTCGATATCGGCAGCACGGTTGACCATCCAGTATGGAACATTGTTGACGTGATCTTCAATCGCAAGTCGGAGGGTTTCTTGTTGCTCAGGACTGAGGTGGCCAGCCATTCGAGCAGGGTCGAATCCGGTTGTCTTGCAGATTTGGATAGCGCTACGTACGCCGATTCCCTTCACCGAGGTCAATGCAGAAGAGAGCGGTTTAAGACCGTCCATATCCGTATCAGCCATTCGGAGAATGTATGAAAAATCGTCGCCGAGTTCCTCTTCTTTTCCTTTTGCCATTCTTGTCCACCTTACGTTACGACATGATGTCGAGCAAGTTTCCGACCAACCTCCCCTATATCAAGACCGCGATGCAGGGGTCCGATTTCATACGTCAGAATTCTGTGGATACTGGACACAGAGCAGAAGGTGATTTGAGGACGTATGTCGCGTCAAAAACGCCTTCCTGCGACCTTGTCGGTGACGAAGTTGCCGATCGATACTCCCTTGCAAACGGGGTTGAAGTTGAGCATCGACGCCGCATCGAATCGTCATCGCCGAAATATCGTTCTCGAGAGCGGTCGCGACAATGGTGTCAATGTTGGCCTCATCAAGAGACATGTCAAGAACATCAACCACCCTTCCAGATGCAACAACAAACGGATGTGAATCGTCCTTGAGCGGTCCATTGTGATGGATTCTTGGGCGTCTTGGCGATGATTCTGCCCATCGAACATCAGCGGGGCTACTGAGTTGTTCACCGAGCCATGTGTCGGCGAGGCCACTTTCCACGAGAGCCGCATCGAGAATCGTGACCCATTCGTTTCGGCGGGCTGTTTGCAAACCATGATGTTCGAATTGAATGGATTCATTCTGTTCGATGACAGTATCAATGCCACCAAATGTTCGTGAAAGACGAACAAAGCGTTTGCTTATGTTGGGCGTGGCAACACCACCAAGCCAAAGTTCGAGGCGATCAACGCGTCCACCACCTCGAGACATCCAGGTCCATGTTCGTTCGATATCCGGCCAGAAGGAATCAACGATCGATTCGACTTCATCTCGGAGTTCTTGCGTCAATCTCGGAGAGAGATCAAGGATGATACAAGGCCCTCTGCTCGTCGTCGAGAGATACGGCTTCCAGGCCTCGAAGACACTCGGAAGATTCGGTTGCATCTCACCCAGATCGTGTGTTCGCGAGTTTCGGGGGCGTGCTGGGTCGAGCATTAAGACCGCAATGCTGTTGCTTTCCAATCCAACTTTGGAAGCAGCTTCGTCGCTTGCGGTTCCATCGCCAGATAAAACCAGCGAACGACGGTGCCAACCTTGATCAAACGAGGAATGATGACGTGCAATTGTATTCAGGTTCAAACAACTCGCAACCGCCCGCTCACGATCCAATTCGATACCGAGAGCGGGTTGTTTCAATCGAGAAGCATAGGCTGCTAGCTGTATGCCTGAACCGCATGCGCAGTCCAACAACATCCCCTGTGGAAGGTTAAATCCTGCAAGGTAATCTGCTCGGGTCATGGCAACCTGCCATGGAGTTGCCAACGGTTTTCCTTCACTGGCATGGAAAAACGAGAGTTCACTAAATGCCGCATCGGGGACGGATTGACCTGTTACGGTCTGTTCGGATGGTATCAGAACGTCCAATCCTTCCACCTACTGAGCGATGTCGGAGCGTGTGAGGATGCTCTCGAATGGAATCCCTGCCTGTGCAAAAGCTTCAACGCCACCCTCTTCTCGGTCGAGAATGCTGATGACAGCGATAACATCGCAGGTTGTCGTCTCCCGAATTCGTTCAACCGCTTGTATGGATGATCCTCCAGTCGTCGTCACATCTTCGAGGATAACAATGCTTCCTCCAGCAGCGATTGACGCCCCCTCAATCCCTGGAGGGTTGTTGGTCTTGCGTCCGCCTCGCCCCTTTGGGGATTTACGAACCATGAACCCCTTTCGATGATCTGATTCGGCACCGGTGATGACAATAGCCGTCAATGGAACTGCACCAAGTTCGAGCCCTCCCACGAAATCAGGATTGAGTGCATCCAATCGATGGTTGAAGAGTTGAGCAAGAAGTTTCGATGATTCAGTGTGCATCATTAAAGGCTTCATGTCGAAAAACCATCTCGATTGTCTGCCTGATGCGAGCGTAAAGGCGTCGTCAGAACCACCATCGAGGAAGGCCAGTTCGCGAACGAGTTCGACCAAACGATTCCACTCAGGGAGGGTTTTCAACGATGCATGAACGCTCATACATCGATGGTGTGGCTCCCAACGCATGAATGTTGGGCTAGCGGCAAGGATAAGGGTTCGCCGATTGCATCATAAAGTCTCGACAACAACATGAGAACAGGGGTCGATGCTGTATGTCAATGGAAGCATCAACCAATGAACTCAACCCATTGATTGGCGTCGATATTCCACGACTGGAAAAGGAGATGGAGCGCTACCAACAACTCCTCGATGAGCATGCTGACCATGCTTACAGGGTGGCTGAAGAAGCGAGGAAACTCGGTCTTGATCCAAAACCATTCGTCGAAATCCCTCGAGCAAACGACCTTGCAGGAAGGACTGAAAAACTGCTGATCGAACATTTGGATTCCTATCCGGTGGCGGATGATATTCGAGCTCTTCTCGCAGAGTATGACCGTGAGACGACGTCCATCATGATGGCTCAACGCGTCGCCAAGGGGTTCAGAGAAAAAGGCTATGACATGGTCAAATCAATCGATGTTGGTCTGCGAGTAGGACTCGCCATTCTGACTGAAGCAGTACTTGTTGCTCCACTTGAAGGTATCAGCGAAGTTCGATTGTTGAACAACGTGGACGGTTCGGCATTTGTCTCCGTCCATTTTGCTGGACCAATTCGTGCTGCAGGAGGGACTGCTCAGGCACTTGCTGTTCTCATCGCAGACATGATTCGACGTGAACTCAAAGTTGGACCTTACATCCCAAGTGATGGTGAGGTGGAGCGTGTCAAGGAAGAATTTGGATTGTATCGTGGAAATCTGCAATATCGTCCATCTCCTGCAGAAATTGATGAAATCGTTCGGGCCTGTCCTGTCATGATCAACGGCGAATCGACCGAATCGATTGAATGCGCAGGATATGGTCGCGTTCGAAACATCGACGAAGCTCGTATTCGTGGCGGTGTTCTGCTCGTCATTGGTGAAGGAATGTGTCTGAAAGCTCCGAAAATTCAGAAGCATACAGAACGTCTTAACGTACCGGGATGGGATTTCATTTCGAAGTTCGCATCCAAGGGGAAGGAAGACAAGGGGGGTTCGGACAAAGATGCATTCAAAAGTCGCCGTGTTGCTCCAATTGACAAATTCATGAAGGACATTATTGCAGGGCGCCCCATCTTTGGCGGGCCTCAGCAACCGGGGGGATTCCGATTGCGTTACGGGCGGGGCCGACCGTCAGGGCTTGCAGCAGCATCCCTTAATCCAGCATCGATGCTTGTGCTTGACGATTTCATCACCATTGGAACGCAAATGAAAATTGAACGTCCCGGCAAAGCATGTGCAGTCACTCCGAGCAATGATTCCGAGGGGCCATGGGTGGTCCTTTCATCTGGTCAATTCTTGCGGATTGATGAAGGTGAAAAATTACGGAAAATCCACGGCGACATTCGTTCGATATGGGACAATGGAGAGATTGTTATCGGCTATGGAGAATTCATGGAGAACAACAAGAATCTCGTACCAGCAGGATACACAAGCGATTGGTGGGCAAGCGATCTTATCGATGCTCTTGAAACCGAGCAGGATGTCAAGGCGTTTGCAAACATCTGCGAGGGACTTGGTCAAATTCCCGAGGGTGTTCCAGGAGCGCCAGATGTCGAGGACGGTTTTGCTCAATTCCATGTCCGGCGTCGCTGGCATCGTTATCTTTCGAAGCTCACGCTTAGTTGGGAACAAGCATCGAGTGTTGCCGAAAAGTGGCGAACGGCTCTCGCACCTCCGCACAATCCATGGTTCCTCGATTTACCGATTGAGTGGCTTCCTGCTCTATTGGATGCCTTGCCGAATGGCGTCATCGAATCATCAACCGATCTCGATGTCGAAGTTAACCATCCCTATCAAGAAGGTTCCTGGATACGTTTCAAAGGTGCTGCAAAGGGATGGGATGCGTCTGCAATGGATAACTTGCAACCTGAACAAATCCCTCCACTTAGCGACATAACGCCCATTGGTCTCGATGTCAAACCTGAGGAACCTGTGTTTGAAGATGCACTTCCAGAAGGCTGGACCTTTATGCAGCATGGTTTGCTCAAAGGTGCGTTACTCCTACTCGGAGTATCGCATCATCACGATGGAGATGACATCGTTGCGACCTGCGGTTGGCAGGCAATGCTCAATGGTTTTGGATACAGCGTTCGTGGAAAGAGTCTGCATCAGAACGTTGATCTCAAATCGCTAACCTTGCAGCGTATCGCTGAATTGCGAAACTGCAACACCGTTCTACGAAACGAATCCCAACGACTTGGTGAACTGAAGAAGCAAAGGGCAACCGTTCGAATTGCTGCTGAAACTGAAGCACGACAGAAGGGTCTAGGAATTACAGAAACCGATCAAGTTGGTCAAAAGGCAGCGGATTCAGTTGCCGATCCTGGACCAGAGAATCCTGCATTGTACTCCACTTCCCTTCGAATTCACGACGACCATGTTGTCGATGGGATTCTTCCAATGATTCGTGAAATTTCTTCGTTGCGATGGGAGCATGCTGCTCCTCAACGAGTCGGTTGCCGAATGGGGCGGCCAGAGAAATCTGCACCTCGAGAAATGTCGCCACGCTCGCATACTTTGTTCCCTATTGCTCTGGAAGGTGGAAACCAACGCCTCATTGCCAATGCTGCAGGAAAGGGCTCAATCCGTGTCCAAATGGGTAAGCGTATCTGCTCGAAATGTGGGAAAGATTCGCCCTTTATTCAGTGCCATCATCGTGTTGTTGATGATGCAGGAATTCCGAAGGTAGGGGAGACGTGTGGTGGGCGAACCGACATGAAAGAGTCGACTGGTAATTCTCGTCGCCGTGGTGAAATGCAAAGCGTGCCAATTGAATCGATCCTCGAGGATGCTCAATTACGCATAGGTATGGGTCGTTTGCCTTCTCAGGTCAAGTGCGTTAAGGAATTGAAAAGCCGGAATCAGACTCCTGAACCGATTGAAAAAGGATTGATTCGAGCGAAATACGACCTTCCAGTCTTCCGAGATGGGACCATTCGATTCGACATGAGTGATGTTCCTGTCACACATTTTACGCCGAAGGAAATCGATGTTGATTGGAAACGTTTGCATGCTCTTGGCTACACACATGACTGGGAAGGCAACCCACTAGAAAGCGATGAACAGATGCTTGAGTTGTATCCGCAAGATTTCATCGTTGCAAAAAATGCAGCGGATTACTTCCTTAGGACTGCTCAATTTGTAGATGAAGTTCTGGTCAAGTTTTACGGATTGGAACCTTATTACAACGCGGCCGACAAGGATGACCTCGTTGGGCAACTCATCTGCGCCCTTGCTCCGCACACGTCCGGTGGCGTTTTGTCTCGGATCATCGGATGGGCTGATTGTTCAGGAGGGTATGCTCATCCTCTGTTCCATGCAGCAAAGCGTCGAAATTGCGACGGCGATGAAGATGCAATTATGCTTTTGATGGATGGTTTGCTCAATTTCAGTCGTGAAATCCTCCCAGCCAACCGGGGTGGACAAATGGATGCTCCTCTCGTGTTGACAACGCGCCTCAATCCAACCGAGATCGACAAAGAAGCGCTCAACGTCGATGCTGCTTGGTTTTACGAACGGCAGTTCTACGAAGCAACCCTGAATCAACCCCATCCAAAGGACATTGCTGATTCTATGGATTTCGTTGAACGACGTTTGGGGTCTGTCGCTGCAGTCCGTGGTTACGGGTTTACGCACGATTGTGACCGTATTGATGAAGGTCCAGCACTCTCAGCCTACAAGACACTTGCAACCATGATTGACAAGATGAATGGCCAATTGAATCTCTGTCAACGATTGCGGGCAATCGATGCTCGAACCGTGGCATCCTCTGTTATTCGCTCCCACTTCTTGCCCGACCTTCGAGGTAATCTCAACGCCTACGGCCGGCAAAAGGTTCGTTGCCTCAAATGCGGCCATTCTTATCGTCGGATGCCGCTCGCTGGCCAGTGCATTCAACAGCAAAAGTCGGGTGGTCGCGGCCTATCTGCGCATGGAGTTGCACGGAATGAGGGGAGCCTCTGTAACGGACGTCTCGCTCTTACCGTTTCTGAAGGAGCTGTTCGCACATACATCGAAGTGACCAAGCACGTCATGGACACATACGGCGTGGATACGTACACGCGGCAGAACATGGAATGGTTGGCAGGCAGTGTTGAGTCGTTGTTTAACAACGATCGAGCACGACAAATGTCCTTGAGCGATTTCCTTTGATTACAGTGTAATCGGCTCACGCCATGGCGAATCATCATCATCATCGGAAGATTCCACTTCAGGCATTCCAATTCGAGATTTACGGAACTCCTTGGGTTTGTTTTCTTTCAGATCTGTTTGTTCAATTCGCTTGGCGACAAACGCTCGAACGGTGGATTCTCCAAAGGCAAGTACGACCAAGAGGAGCGAAAGCAAAAAATGACCAAGTGTTGAAATCGGAGCGAATGGAGCCACATCGAGATGTTGAATGGCGATGATGTTCTCTTCTATCGTCGTGTTAAGCGTGTAATCTCCAGGAGGTAATTCTGCATCAAGTGTTGCAACTTCGTTGGTTGAACCGGCCCAATTCAATGCAACGTTACCCGAAGAATCGAGCAGCCTCCAAGAGACATTGGCTTGTCGGGATGGGTCATCTTGATGAACAAATTCCGAAGTGATGGTGATCGGTAATTCTGCATCACTTCCAAAGACCGCTTGAAGAGAAACTTTTCTGTCTTCTTGGAATTCAAAGCCACGATCATTGAGTTGCTGGGACGCCTCGTTGGAGGACACGTTCGCCCAGATAATGTTGATGATAAGCAAAGCAACAACCCACAATGAGAGATTGATGATTTGCTTCCGCTCCATATGACCAAATCTCCGAATTACCTTATGAGGTGATGTTCAACACCAAGGCGACGCATTGATTCTTCCATCCAAGCCAATTTTTGCTTCTTTCGCTCTGGATTCGTTGTACCGGACCATGGACCTACGTAGTCGGTTCGAAACCCAACGCATTCTACGCTCTTCAACGAGCGACCCATGGCGTGGATGAAACACAGAGCACGGTCTCCGTCTGTGAAGCCACCTGGATTGTGCATGCCGTCATGGTGAGCAGAAGATTGGTGCGTTAGCGTCAGGAATGGAGGCTGTTCAAAGTTCGACCATGCTGTTACGAGTTCTTTCCAAACCTCAAGATTGTCGCCATGAGCATGAAGAACAACGTGAACACCGAAACGTGCTGCACGCTCGAGATGTTGAGCACCGTCTCCATCGCTTACGACGCAAAGGACTCTCGAGAGATCGTCAAGAGCCCCTACTGCGCCATCCGCAGCGATGAACCCAGCATCCGGATAATCCTCGACTGAAATCGGTTCACTACCTGCTCCAACGACGATCAATCGTTCGATTGAACAAATGGAATGTTTGAGCTCATTCAGCGCCGCTTGACGTGAGGCAGTGCTCCACGAGACTTGTCCGTATGGTGCCTCACCCATGAACTGGTTACTCATTTCGTTGGCTGAAAGGGCATCGGCATCAACGGGCCAACCAAAGGCTTGACGCACCTCATCTTGCAATGCGATGACCCCCTCCGGAATGTGATTGAACACAGTCACCCCAGCCCAAGCACGTTCAAGAAAGATATGGATTGTCATGTTCATATGGTATCGGGTTTGTTCATTGGATGTGCCGAGACCGACCAGTCAACCATCCATCACCGATGAGATTACGCTTGCGCGTTATCCATTTCTGCCACAGGCGAATGGTTGGATTCAGCAGATGGCTGCGAAGCACAACATCACACTCGATGATTTGCTGGATGGTGCATTGATGGAACCCGCACGTAAACGTGCCCGAATTCGGTTGGTCGATAGCGTTCAATCCAAGGATGGAGTTGAATTGAGCGGAGGTGACATTCACACAGAAGAAGGGCGTTTGGTGGAAGCGTTTTCCTTCTATTATGCCCGTCTCGTCATTTGTGCGTCTGAAGATGAACGCTTGTTGGCTCGATGGGCGCAGGCAGAAGCAGCACGTGCTGAACACTTATTGATCCGAGACAGTCAAAATTTGCTCAACATTGCAAACACCTACATCTCCGTTCTCGAACAATCGCAGCAAGGCCAATCAAGTCATCGTGGCATGGTAGGAACCGACATCCAATCCTTGCGTCAATCCCAAGACGGTCTCGAATGGAAACTCAGCCTTGCTGATTTCATCGAAGTATGTCCAAGAATCACTGGAAACCGCTGGCGATTACCAAACTGCGATGTCGATGCCGGCATGGTACGATTGCATAATGAGCAGAAGTATTCCTCAACAGCAAAACTTGCACGTTTGCTTCGTGAACACATTAAGTCCGATGTTGAACGAGAAGGTATTGAAAAAATGGCTGAAGTGACGACCGACCTTGCCGTACGCCTTGCTGAACCCGTCGGCATGGTCAGAAATTTACTCGCTCAGAAAACAAGTGATGCGATTGCACTGGTTGGTGCAGAAGAAGACGATTGGCCGCCATGCATGAGAAAAGCGGTTGCTGATTTGTCAGCAGGTGTCAACGTCAATCACTTTGGAAGACTTTTCCTTGCCTCAATGGCTTCGACCTTGGCGTTACCACAGGAATCCTGTGTTGATTTCTTTCGTGGTGCTCCCGATTTTGATGAAGGAACAACAACCTACCAAGTTGGCCACGTTTACCAACACGGCTACACGCCTTCAAGCTGTGGAAAGTTGAAAGTTAATCACAACTGTCCGGTTCTACCAGGTGATGATCGTCTGTGCGACCAACCGTGGCTCGACCATCCTCTCAAGTACATCCGAGCCACACAACGCAGAAAACATCGTCAGCAACAAGCCGAAGCCCCTCAAGAGAAGGTCGAAGAACCCGCTGAGGAAGCAAGAGTTTGAAGTGGGGGAGTGTCTACCATCATACAGGGAGCACCGTGGCACGAATTCTCGTATTGACTGTTGACCGAGACAATGACCTCGGCATCAAGACGTCAATTCGCGGTCCAGTCGTTGGCCGACGACAAGTTCTCACTGCGGCCCTGAAACTCGGTATTGCTGACCCTGAAGAAAGCGATACGAACGCCATCCTTGGCGCTCTCTCACAACACGATATCTTGCTGGAAAACGGTGCGGATGAAGACGAAGTTGAGGTTGCAATCCTCACCGGAGATGAGAAGGTTGGCGTTCGCTCAGACCGAGCTATTGCTGCTCAGCTCGAAGAGGTCGTGTCAGCCTATCAGCCCGATGAAGCCATCCTCATCACCGATGGGGCAGAAGACGAAGCAGTTCTACCAATCATTCAATCTCAAGTTCGAATCGACCACGTCGAGAAAATCATCGTCAAACAGTCGAAGGGTATCGAAGGAACGTACTATTACATCGTCAAAGCTTTGGAAGATCCAAAGTGGCGTGCACGATTCATGGTTCCACTCGGTCTCGTATTGGCTATTTTTGGATTCGGAATCATGCTACCAAATGAAATTGGTGGCATTGTGATTGGAAGTCTTCCTCTCCTTCTTGGATTGTTCATCTTTGCCAAGGGTGCTGGAATCGAAACGACCGTGAACCGTGTCATCCAAGAGATGCGAGAAAACGCAGATGCGGCGATGTTTTCATCGCTGTTGTGGACTGCAACTGTTTTCAGCGCAATCTTTGCAGGTGCTGAGGGATGGCAGACGTTCGACGATCTCGTTGATACGGAAACAAAGTCGATTCTTTGGATGCAAGTTGCGAACTCATCACTCGCTTGGATTGTTATTGCGTTCTTGACTTCAACCGCTGGTTTCATGCTCTTGCGATTAAAGCGGGGAAGTTTCTCAGGTTCACTTATTGTCCTGAGTATTTTTGGTATGGTTGTTTACTCATTCGTCAACACCTCTCTGCAGATTGCAATCGATATCCTTCAAGGCAACGCCTACGAATTCAACGTTCAGAACATCATCAATACACTCTCGGTCCCATTCGGTTGGATTGCAGTCCTTTGGGTCACGATGACCATTCTCAAGGGATTGCGACAGAAGCAGGCTCAATCCGAACGGTACTGGGGCATCTAAGTTGAGCATATCCCACGCAGTTGTCCTCAAACCTCAAATTGAGGAAGCATAACGCAGAATCATGAGTTCCATCTCCGCTCAAGATTTGCAGCGCTTGGCTGGCTTGCAAGGGTACGATTTGACACTTGAAATTGATGCTATGGCTCGGAAATACGGTATGACTGCTGAAGAAATTGTCGCAATCCTTCGAACAGCAAGTCAGGCGCCACAGGCTTCACAACAACCGTTCGAACCTGTGGCAAGCAAGACTGTTCCTCAACTTCCAAATCAACCTCGACAAATCTCGATGGAAGGATTGCATTTTGACTACGATCCAACCGCTGGAGCGAAAGACAAGCGAGCACAAGTCGATCAAGCCATCATGTGCCCTGGTTGTGGAGTTGCACTCGGTATTCCAAGCCGAAGACCAATCAAAATCAAGTGTCCACAATGTTTGCATGAAGCTGTTTACAATTGATGAGGTCATCACATGAATCGAGCAACTGTTCCCAGGATGTGGCCTTATGAGCCATCCAATTCCCCCTTACCTCTCCCTCAGCAACCGGTTGTGTTCACAGAACAAGCGCTCCATTGGATTCATCCTCAGCAACTGGATTCTGAATCGATGTCCTGTGATGATATCAAATCGTCCGTAGCAGAATGGAAGTCAGAATCTGGACAATCTGTCGCTGCTCTTCTGCAACAAGAAGGTGTGGCGCCAATGAGCGAACGAAGATTGATTCTTCTTCTTGGAGAACTTGCAAATCCTCGCAGACTTGCTGATATTGGAGCAGGTCCACTCCCCATCATTAATGTCCGAATCGATGACATCTGCCGAACATGGACAGATACGCTCGATCCGAGAATGATGAATCCCGGTGTACATCACGTAACCGCAGCTCGAACACATGGATGGTGGGAAGCAACACATCTTGGGTTTGCAACCATGCCACAGGTCCGTCAACTCATGGAGCATCTTGAAGATGGCTCGAGAGGAAAATGGAAACCTGGAAAGTTGGCTGAAGGTCAATTGCATGTTTTGCATGACTCAACTCTTGCTCCACCGACCATTGACGATTTGGTGTGGGATGGTGAAAGCGAACGTGTCGAGATTGAACGCCCTGCATTCGACGGTCCCGAGTTACCTCTTCACGAAATCTTCACTCCTCTTCATACGCGCCAAGGATGCTACAATCATCGAGGACGACTGGCTCGATGCGTTCATCATTTGCATCGAGCATTTCACAACAACATCTACCGAAGAGGCTCTGCACGACAATGGGATGATGTCATTTCGGTTCAGAAACGATAAGAAAAGCCTCATGTGTCTCAAGCGCCTCGCTGTGGTTAGAGGGATTTGATGATCATCGCACCCAGTGTCCTAACCGCCAACTTAGCAGCCCTTGGTTCCGCTTGCGATGAAGCCGTTGAAGCAGGTCTTGATTGGCTTCACCTCGACGTCATGGACGGTAACTTTGTTCCGAACTTAACCTTCGGCCCTCCCGTCATTAAGCAACTCCGAAAGCACCTTGGAGATGGCCCTATTTTCGATGCGCATCTCATGGTTGAAAATGCTGAGACAATGTACCAAGATTACATCGATGCTGGTTGCAATCACTTGACTGTACACGTTGAAGCCGTCAAGCACCTTCATCGCCTCCTTCATGCAATCCGAGAGGGTGGAGCAACGGCAGGTGTCGTTCTCAACCCTGGCACGCCGGTAGAAGCTGCTCTCGAAGTGCTGCCAGATGTTGACCTCGTCCTCATCATGAGCGTTAACCCTGGCTTTGGCGGACAATCGTTCATTCCAACGGTTGAATCAAAGATTCGAACGCTTCGAAAGGCTATTGATGAACAAGTCGCTGCAGGTGGACGAAACGTCCAATTGCAAATTGATGGAGGTGTCAAAGCCCACAACATCGCCATGCTACGAGAATGGGGTGTCACCAATGCGGTTGTTGGATCAGGATTGTTCAATGCCAACGCTTCTGTTGCTGACAACTTAACAACGCTTCATCAAGCCCTCAATGGCTGAGTGATTTGATGAAGATTCTCCTGGTGACGCTGCTTCACCCGCTCCCAACCAATGCAGCAAGGGGTACCTTTGTCGCCGATCATGCCCAACTGTTACGAGACATGGGGCATGATGTTCGCATTGTCAATCCACTTCCACGGCTTCTGAAATACATGGAACAAAGTCGTTCAACGCTAACGGGTGTCGCTAAAGCACCTAAGCACTTTGAACATAATGAATTCCAAATCTTCGCGCCTCGATACGCTGCCTATACCGACCATCCCTATCCTTGGTTGACGTCACGAAGCATTCGAAATCGACAACGTTCCATTGAGAAGTGGCTCAGCGGATGGCGCCCAGACCACATCATCGCTCACACATTGTGGCCGGTGGGTGAACTCGCACGCTCACTTTCCAAGCGATGGAAGGTACCTTGGACTGGAGTGGTTCACGGCCACGACGTCGATGTTGGGCTAACACATTCAACCACTGGAAAAGGCATCAAGTCGCTCATGGAATCGGCTGACTCAATGGTGTTCGTCAGTGAAAGATTGCGTACAACAGCGAGAAGCGGAAAAGTGCAGACAAAGAAAGCCTACACCATTGCATGTCACAGTGAAATGGATGATGAGTGGGCCCGACCAATGAAAAAATGGAAGGGCCGGTGGCGTCGAGAAGCCATCGACATCTTGTTCCCTGCAGACCCAAGGCGCCCCGAAAAGAATCACTACCTCGCCCTCCAAACAGGTGAGATTCTCGAGCAGAGAGGATGGATTGTTGGCATGACAACACTCAAGCAACAACCACGTAGCATCGTTTGGGACCGCATGATCGTTGCTGATGTTACACTCATCACTTCGCATCGAGAATCGGGCCCATTGGTTGCCCGCGAATCCATTCTGTGCGGAACTCCCGTTGTCTCGACCAACGTAGGAGATGTAGCATCCTATCTTCCAAAGGAATGCGTCATCGATGAGGCGACACCAGAGGCCTTAGCGGATGCATGTGAGGCTGCATTGAAAACCGATTGGACTTCTTCACCTGTCACTCTGCCTCAGCAATTGTCTGCGAAAACGGTTGGTCGACAATGGTCCGCATTGCTCGAAGGCCTTGAGGAAGAAGAATGAACAAACCAAGGCCGGTCAATGCCCAATAGGATTGCTGAGAAAGTGCCCAACAGGCAAAGAAGACCAACGTAAGTGTCGCAAGCCATTGGAAACCATGTTGCCTGAATTGGACCGTACGGCGGCTCAGAACAATTCCAAGAAGAAGCATCACAAGCGCTGAAGCAACTGAAGCGTACGCAGCCATTTCAATCGCCAATCCAACACTCGACTCGGCTCCCCAATCGATCAGAGTCAATCCAAAGATTGTTGATGAAAGGACAACAACAAGAATGAGCAACGTGAACAGCCATGGTTTCTCACCCGCTTGTAGTGCAGTGTATGAAGGGACGGAGAGGACCGTGCATGCCCATCCCGCTAGGAGAATCATGAACACGTCTCGGGCCGATGCTCCCAGTGTTCCATCGAAGTATTCGGCAGGAAAACCAAGGGGAAGAAGAATCCAAACAATAGCTGCACCAGCAACAAGGCCAATGGGAACAAGTGCAAAACAAATTGATTCAACCCGGTCCAAATGCTGATTGAAGACAGATGGTTCGTTACGTGTTGCTCCTAAAACGGGCAATAATGCGGCTCTCATCGCTTGAGGGACGAGCAAACCTGCTAACCATGCAAGTTGAGCAACATGGAACAAAGCGACTTCATCGAACCCTAATTTGTTGGCAAGAATGAACTTCTCGATCCGAATGACATACGGTAAAACGCCAAGTGTAACTGCAAACGGTAGGGCCGCAAGAAGGATGCTTTTCTTACTTATCCAGTCGGTTCCCAATTCTGTTGAATCCGTTTGTTCATCGCCTTTGCAACAGATTCGATATGCTCCTACAAAAGCAATGAGGAGTCCAAGAATGGCTCCAGCAAGAAAGACGGTGGCATAGGCAATCACATCCGTTGAATCCATAGCGAACAGTACGGCATATCCGATGGTTGTTGCCGCCCGTTCAATCACCTTTGTCAGAGACTCGAATCGCGCATCTCCTGCAGCACGTAATGCTGTTCGCGGGGCATAGGAGGCAATGTGTGCTAAGGCAACGCCTGCACCGATCAGCATGAGGCTATCGTGTACACTTTGAAGGAGTGTAATCGATACAGTAATTGGAACAAAAATCAGAACTGCGATGCCTTGCAAACGATAGATGCGCATCATTCCTGACCAGATGGCCGATGGTTGACGGGGACCATCACGTGCAAGGAGTGTTGGCAATCCTAAATCAAGGAGGAGGAACATTGTTGCAAACAGATCGATAGCGATGACGAACAATCCGTAGGATTCTGAAAGCAAGGCTCGTGCGAGGATCAACTGACCAACAAAGGCGAGCAAGACTGCAACAACGTCAGCAGAAGCCAACCAGATACTGTCGCGACCAAACGATGGCCGTCGATGCTGGTTCGTCATGTCTTGTTTGGAGAGGCGAGGATGCATGAATCAATGGGTCCGCAACTCTGATGTGTAATCCGAGGATGGTCAGCAACTGCATGGGAACCTCATTCTATTGACCAAACGTTATACCTCCGACCCTTGAGGGTTGGGCGTAGCCGTTATGGCATGGTGGAATAATGAAGTATCAACTTAGGTGTCTGAAAACGAACAAACTCATTGACGACAACTACACGCTTCATTACACAGACAATGCCCTGTTGCGCGCGGAGTATCTCCAACCGTTTGAATTGAAAGAAGAGGAAACTGGAGTTTGGAAGTACGTTTCTTGGCTTCCAGTTTCAGAACCAAACGAATACATTGCAGGTACTGTAACGTACAAAGCAGAGATTCTTGGTCAGGCGTTGGGTTTGAACAACCTATGGATTTCATTCAATGGATACTGGCCTGAAAAGGGAGGCATGTGTCCGACTGGAAGTTTCAAAGATATGGAAGCAGTTCCAACGCTTCAGCGAATTCATGATCACAATGTGAAAGGTTTGATTTGCGCAAGTGCGGGAAACACGGCTCGAGCATTCTCCCACTTTTGTGGAATGGATGGAACGCCACTGATTGTTGTCGTCGGGAAAGAACATCAAGACCGGCTCTGGGCTCGACCAGAAAACGATGCAGAAAGTGTCCACTTGGTTGTCGTTGAAGATGGCGACTATTATGATGCCAAAACCGTAGCAAAACAAATTGGAGTCAAACTTGAAGGATGGCAAATGGAAGGGAGCGTTCACAATGTTGCTCGAAGAGATGGTATTGGGAGCATCATTGTCGATGCTGCATTTACGATTGGCCAACTTCCAGACCATTATTTCCAAGGTATTGGCGGAGGACCTGGTCCCATAGGCATTCATGAAATGGCTCAACGGCTTGTCGACGAAGGGATTTTTGATGGCCCTGTACCAGTTCAACACGTTTCACAAAATGTCGAGCATCATCCAATTCACAGCGCATGGCAAGACGGTCGAGATCACCTCCTTGCTGATGACTTCCCCGACGAAGAGGTGAACGTGTATTCAGATTATCTCTTGAACAAAGGGCCAGCGTATGGTCAAATTGGAGCAGTCCACGACATCTTGGATGAATCAAATGGCCAGACGCACATCGTTGAACGCGATGATGCCATACAGATGCGAGAACTGATCGAATCAACCGAAAACATCGACATCATGACACCTGGGGCTGTCGCAGCCGCAAGTCTCGTTCAAGCCGTTGAAAAGGGCACTGTCAACACAAACGATTGTGTTCTTCTCAACATTAGTGGAGGCGGCGTTAAGCGTCTCAAAGAAGATATCGAGACTCGGCAGATTGAACCGTGGTTGAAAGTCAAAAAGGCCGATGCGGTTGATGCAATTCTTGAGAAACTAAAGGCGTGAATTGGATTCAATTTCCAAAGGTCTGGCTGCGTCATACGCTAACCCGCCAAATGTACTGCGTTGAAGACAGATCAATGCATTCAAGCATACTTTTGCCAATCGGTTCCGTTCCACCACATGGTGCCGCCATCAGACATGCGTCGCCAAGTATAGCCACTGTCGTCGGTCCACTGTTGCAAGACTTCAGGGAGCTGAACTGCTGCTTGAGACGCTTGAGTCTGCGTTACTGCCTGAACAGGTTGTGCTGCTTGTACCTGGGCAACCGGTTGTACGGCTTGGGCTTGTACAGGTTGAACCTGCTCAACTTGCACAGGTTGCAAGGTTTGAGATTGTTGAGGCGCATATTGGGACGCGTAGGTCTGTTGTACGGCCTGCTGTGGCTCATAGGAATACGACGTTGCAGGTTGAGCAACTGTACTCAGGCCGTCCTGAGCGAAGTCTTTGCTCTCAACACCCAAGGATGGTCGACGACCTCGGACGAAGAGGAGGCCGCCAATCGCTCCGAGAAGTACGACTGCACCAACGATTGAAAGAATCAACACGAGGTTGCCATCATCTTCCTCATCGGCCTCTACACCGTCACCTGTTGCTGTAGGATCGACTTCAGCCTGTGGAATGATGACCTTGTCAATTACGTGAATAACACCGTTCGATGTGATGACGTCAGCGGAGGTGATGTTTGCACCATCGATACCTGTTACAAGCGAAATCGTTGCGTTCTTTCCGTTAACCATTGGCAACGGCATTCCTTCAGTGAGGTCTGTAGAAAGCACGGTTCCAGCGTGGACGTGGTAAAGGAGAATGTCGCTCAACTGAGCCTTTCCTTCCGGCGTATCATACACAGAAAGATCGATGCCTGCATCAGCAAAGGCTTGATCGGTTGGTGCGAAAATGGTGAATGGCCCATCTCCCTGAAGCGTTTCAACCAATTCAGCCTGAATCAACGCAGCGACCAAAGACGTGTGAACACCTGTACAGATGGCCGTTCGAGTCGCATCGTTTGGTGCATCCGAAGGCGTTAGAACAGTATCGATCACATGGATAATGCCGTTGCTTGTTGCAACATCAGGTAGCGTGACAGTTGCATCATTGACCATGACGCTCTCTCCAACTGTGAAAGCAAGTGTTTGGCCGTTAACAGCAGTCGTTGTCATACAATCACTAAGAGCAGTTGAAGGGACTTCACCGGCAACGACGTGGTAAAGCAAAATGTCGCTAAGGACCGCCCTGCCTTCGGGTGTGTCAAGTGCTGCAAGGTCGATTCCAGCATCTGAGAAGGCCTGATCCGTCGGTGCGAAGATTGTAAACGGTCCATCGCCCTGAAGGGTTGCAAGCAGTTCTGCTTGAACAACTGCAGATACGAGTGAGTTGTGAATACCGGTACATTGCGCTGTTCGTGGGATGTCGTTCGGAGTGTCGGTTGGCGTCAATACCTTGTCGATGACGTGAATGACACCGTTGCTTGTAGCAACATCTGCCAACGTTACCGTCGCCCCGTTGACAGTTACAGTATCTCCAACACCGAATGAGAGCGTATCGCCGTTCACTGCGATTGCTGTCCCACATTCTGCCACAGCTGATGATGGAACCTCGCTTCCAACGACGTGGTACAGCAAGATGTCCGTAAGTGCCGCTTTTCCTTCCTCTGTATCGAGTGCTGCGAGATCAATACCTGCATCAGTAAAGGCTTGGTCGGTTGGAGCGAAGACCGTGAATGGACCATCTCCTTGGAGAGTTTCGAGCAACTCCGCTTGGATGACAGCTGCAACGAGTGAATCATGGACGCCTGTGCATTGTGCAGTTCGAGGAATGTCATTTGGTGTTGCAGTCGGCATCAAGACCTTGTCAACCACATGGATGATTCCGTTGCTGGTCGCAACATCGGTAGCGGTCACGGTAGCTCCGTTGACCATCACGCTATCGCCAACTGTGAACGAAAGTGGGTTGCCATTGACAGTTGTGGCCGACAAACAATCCGTGACTGAGGATGCTGGAACCTCTCCTTCGAGGACGTGATAAAGCAAAATATCCGAGAGCGTTGCTTTACCTTCTGGAGTATCCAATGCTGCAAGATCGATGCCTGCATCAATGAAGGCTTGATCGGTTGGGGCAAAGACCGTGAACGGGCCATCTCCCTGAAGTGTCTCAAGCAGCTCTGCTTGGACAACACTGGATACGAGTGAATTGTGAACACCAGTACATTGTGCAGTTCTGGGAATATTGTTCGGGGTGTCTGTTGGCGTCAGTACCTTGTCGATGACGTGGATGACGCCGTTGCTTGTTGCGACATCTGCCAGCGTAACATTCGCACCATTGACCATTACGCCTCCGTCGACTGTAAAGGAGAGTGATTGGCCGTTGACAGCATCTGCACTCATGCATTCTGTGACTGCGGACGATGGAACGTTTCCTGAAACGACGTGATAGAGAAGGATGTCAGACAAAATGGCCTTCCCTTCTGGTGTGTCGAGTGATGCGAGATCAATTCCAGCATCAATGAAGGCTTGATCGGTCGGAGCAAAGACCGTGAACGGTCCTGTACCTTGGAGCGTTTCAAGCAATTCAGCCTGAATGACAGCAGCAACGAGCGAGTCGTGGATACCAGTACACTGTGCTGTTCGTGGAATGTCGTTTGGCGCATCTGAAGGAGTAAGGACCTTATCGATGACGTGAATAACACCGTTGCTCGTCCCCACATCAGCCAAGGTCACGTTTGCATCGTTGACCATAACTCCGTTGTTTACGGTGAAAGCGAGTGGTTGGCCGTTGACAGCGTCCGCAGACAAACACTCAGTCACGTTGGCCGCAGGCACTTCACCAGCTACAACGTGATAGAGGAGGATGTCAGAGAGCGTTGCTTTCCCTTCAGGCGTATCGAGCGCAGCCAAATCTATGCCTGCATCGATGAATGCTTGATCGGTCGGAGCAAAGACTGTGAATGGACCAGGTCCTTGGAGCGTGGACAAGAGTTCAGCTTGGATGACACCAGCAACCAGCGAATCATGGATTCCAGTACATTGCGCTGTTCGAGGAATATCACGAGGAGAATCGGTTGGCATCAGGACCTTGTCGATGACATGGATGAGCCCGTTGCTTGAGATGACATCGGTAAGGGTGATGTTTGCATCGTTAACCATGACAGAGTCGCCAACCGTGAAGGAGAGCGGTTGTCCATTTGCTGCATCTGCAAGCATACAGTCGGAGACGTTCTTCGCTGGAACCTCTGCAGAGACAACGTGGTAAAGGAGAATGTCTGACAATGTAGCCTTTCCTTCGGGAGTGTCAAGTGCTGCAAGATCGATTCCTGCATCCGTGAAGGCTTGATCGGTTGGGGCAAAGACGGTGAAAGGACCTGTTCCTTGAAGCGTCGTCAAAAGGTCTGCTTGAATGACTGCTGCGACCAGCGATCCGTGGATACCGGTCGTTTGAGCCGTTGTTGGAATATCGGAAGGAGGCATCAGGACTTTGTCGATAACGTGAATGATACCGTTCGAGGAAAGTACGTCAGGGGCGGTAACTTGGGCTGCTCCAATGGTGACAGTTCCACCGTTGACTCCAAATTTGATTTTATCTCCGTTGACCATCGTAGCCATCATACCATCTTTGACATCGACAGCAGGTACTGAACCTGAAATGACGTGATGGAGAAGGATATCAGTTAGCGTTTCGTTCTCCTCTGGCGTATCATAATCGTTCAAATCAATGCCTGCGTCGCTGAAGGCTTGGTCGGTTGGAGCGAAGACCGTGAACGGGCCTGGCCCAGACAATGTTCCTACAAGATTAGCATGTGTCAAGGCTGCAACCAATGAATTGTGAACGCCTGTTTCAGTGGCATTCGTTGGAATGTCTTTAGATTGATCAGCATGAACGCTGAGTGGTAATGCTGAGGCTATGAGGAGTGTTAGTACAATATATACGGCGGTTTTCTGCATAAATTTCATTTGAAATTGGCGAGGTTATAACTGAATGTTTTTTTTCTCGAATAATAACACCGATGTGGAATCAAGGCCAAGAATGATAACCTAAGTTGGTGAGTTTTAGAACATGAACGACCTCTATGCAATTGTTCCAGCCAGCGCCATCATTCTCCTTATCGCCATACGTAAAATCCTCGCTCCTGTCAAATTTAACGAGGAAATCTTCGGCGAGATTCATCCGGATGAAATCGACAATTCAGCATCCATGCGCATGATGATGGGGGCTGGTTTTGGTGGAATTGGTTTGATGGGCTTGATGCTCGGATTCATGCTTGAAACCGGCGAGGCTACAACTTCGCTTCTTTACGCACTAGCAGCAGCTTACGCATTCATGTTCGCAACACTCTTGTTTGCAAATCAGAAAGGACATCTGCATGAAATTCCTAAGCCACCGTTGGTCATTTTCCCGGCCATGTTGGTTCTGTGCATCATCGGAGCAGTACTCTGAAGAATATGAGATTCAGTATTTTGAAGGATGTCTTTCGAGGCACACGTTCAAAGAAGAGGACGCGCTGGTCTAACCATGGTCAGTACGGAATGGCTTGAAGCAGAGGTACTCAAAGCAGTACCAGATGCGGATGTCGAAGTTATCGATTTACACCGCAGTGGTGACCATTTCCACGTTCGAATCACAAGCCCATCCTTCCAAGGCATGCGCCCGCTTCAACGCCAAAAGCAGGTCTTGAACCACATGAAGCAGTTCATCCCACATCCAGTGCATGCCATCGATCTCAAGTGCATGACTCCTGAGCAAGCGGCCGTAACAGGCGACACTGCCTTTGACCCACATGCAGGTGGGCAAGGCGTTCACATTCGACGAATCAACCGTCAAAAAGAGGAATAAACATGGATTGGACACCTGAAGAATTGCAAGCTATCGT
>CAXQWT010000012.1:0-26290 GCA_964227855.1 Salipiger bermudensis
GCTGAATGTTGCCTTGGAACCAAATTATCCAACTTTGACGACAAGTGAAGGAAATCGTATGTGGAAAACTACGATTCGTTCACGCCAGGCTGACTCGGCGTAAGCATTGACAGACGCTTCAAGGACACATGGATAGGCGGAAGATAATCAGAGATACGATGGCGTGTCGTTTTTGGAGGGTACAAATTCCCAGATAGCGCCATATCGATGACATCCTGCTTTGAAATAGATTCCAATTTTGATGCAGGCCAAAGTTCCAATTCTACCGATTCATCATCAAGGTAATCGATGCATACGACTGGAATTCGGGCAAGTTCGAGTCGTTGAGCTACAGCATATCGATGATGACCGTCAAGTATTGCACCGGTTGCTTTGTCTGCGATCAAGGGTTTTGTGAAACCGTCCCATTTCAACGTCATGACCAGAAGTTTCTCCATGTTTTTAGGTTTGATTTCTTCGTGTGCTTTGAGCCACTCGACAGGAACGAGCCGCACATCGTCTTCGCTCCAAGACATGCCCCTGCCAAAGGAATCCACAGGATAATGCTTTGTCTTGTATGGACACGCAAGGATGAATGTCAGACATGGAGCCAGCACGCGGGATGGAGGAACTTCCTCTTCTTCCATCTCTTTCAGCCACGGTTCAAAGTCTTCCAAAATCACTGCTCGAAATCGTTGAATGGTTTCATGAAAACAACTCGCACGTTTGGATTGTTGGCGGAGCAATTCGAAACGCTTTGTTGGGAACGGAAATCCTCGAATTTGATCTCGCAACAACCATGACTCCTGACCAGATGAAAGCATATCCTGATACAATTCCAACCGGAGAACGATACGGAACAATCACCTTTCGAAACAGAGGCGATTGTTACGAAGTGACTACACTGCGCACAGAATTCGGATACAACGACGGTCGAAGACCAGATGAAGTCTGCTGGGGCGATTCCCTGCTCGTTGATCTTTCTCGACGTGATTTGACCATGAATTCGATTGCAATAGATCCTGTGAAGCAGGTGTTCTACGACCCATTCAACGGATGTGAGGATTTGCAAAACGGGAGAATTCGCTC
This sequence comes from Salipiger bermudensis, assembly GCA_964227855.1. Taxonomy (GTDB): domain Archaea; phylum Thermoplasmatota; class Poseidoniia; order Poseidoniales; family Poseidoniaceae; genus MGIIa-L2. The sequence goes on from CAXQWT010000012.1 coordinate 1,069, forward strand.
GGTTGGAGAAGCCACAAAGCGACTCTCTGAGGATGCATTACGGATTTTACGTTCATACAGGTTCATGGACCAAGGTCCAGCAGGAATTTGGTGGCCAGAGCAACAACTTGCTGACGCACTACGGAAAACAAAACCCATGCTTGATCGTATTGCTTCCGAGAGAATCTGGTCTGAATTCAAACGAATTCTCCTTGGTCAGCATGCCTCAGAAATTGTTCAACGCATGGCAGATGATGGAATCTTAAAACAGATTTTGGGAATCGATTGGATGCAGGATGACCTTCGAATCAAACTTCTCAATCACCTCAAAGGTGATGACGTCATCGACCGGTTGACAGTTTTGTTGCGGGATTTTACTGCAGAGGATTGTGAACAAGTGGCTACAAAGCTTCGACTGAGTGGTCAAGAAAAGAAGAACCTCATGTTCCGTCATTCAAAGTCAGGACACCTCCCGGAAGACATGGATTCCCAAATGCGCATTTACGCGGTGGCTGTTGGAACGTGGAGTCAACAGCATTTGAATATCGAGAAAATGGTTGCCGCCCATGATTCTTCGATCGGTTATACAGAGACGGATGTTCAACAGCGAATTGATCGCTTCTTACAACTCAACATTGATTTCAACGTTGAACCTCTTGCGACAGGAGAATTTATCATGCAACGAACAAGTATACCGCAGGGCCCTAAACTTGGAGCATTAAAGGGATGGTTGTTCTATGAACAAATTGCTCGCAATCTGCAAACCCTTGACGACATGGACACGCTTTTGTGCACGCTTGCATGGCAATCTGACGATACAACGCGTTGGCCAAAACTTCAATTCCCCTGACTTGATAGTCCGACCACACGCAAGTGGTTAAGGACGTGAATCTGTGTCTGTCAAACAAGCACTCCAAGCAAAAATGGAACAACACATCAAAGAGATGGTCGCAGCAAATCCAATGATTGGCCAATTGAATACGCAATTTACAAGTTGGCTTCTTGGTTCTGGCTTAACTGGTGCTGAAATCATCAAAATGATTGATTCAAACATGGATGCAGTCATACAGCCTGTCGAGCTTTCAACTGCTCTTGAGAAGTCTACAGGCACTCAGCCACCAGGATGGGTCATCAATGGACTGATGTCTGTTCTTGATATGGATAAAGACGGAAACGTTACCGTTGCAGATCTCCACACTTACTTCGAAGCCATTGGCCTGCCAAGTGGTATTGAGGAAGAGCCGGAACCTGAGGTAGAAGACGAATTTGAAGAATTGAATCAAGAAATTGAAGAAGAGGCAAGGAGACAGGCCGAGGAACTTATCCGTCAACAAGAGGCTGAAAAACAACGTCTCTTGGAAGAACGGCAGGCCATGGAAGCCGCTGAACGTGAAGCAGAAGAGAGAGCGAAACGAGAGGAAGAGGCTGCAAAGTCAAAACCCGAACCGATCCTTCTCGAAGAAGACGGGAACCCTGTTAGCCATGCACGATTCATCGAGATTCTTGGAGGAATGAAGCTCAGTAGTGAACGCAGAGATGCGATTGCTCAATCACCAACCCAAGCCTGTCAAATTCAAATTTCATCAATTGAAAGGACGCTTCTAGGCAAAGGTGTCTTGAAAAACGGAATGACGATTATTGGGACTCTGTTTGAAGACAATGACATTGAAGTTGAACTACGACTTCCTTCAGAAGCGAATGAGGACGTCATGAATTTCCAGTCCAAACATACGATTGAGGCTAATGCTCAGATTTGTGACTGGAATGTTGGTCGCAAGCGAGCCGTTTTTGTTGCTACAGACTTTAAGTACCTATAGAAGGCTACGAGCAACAACAATACGTTGGACTTCTTGTGTCCCCTCGTAAATTTGCGTGATCTTTGCATCTCGGAAAAATCGTTCAACTGGGAATTCCTTAGTATATCCATACCCGCCATGAATTTGGATGGCTCTCTCTGAAACCCACATTGCTGTATCGCCAGCGTAGAGTTTCGCCATGCTGGCTTCTTTGGTGTGGCGCGGTCCATCATGCTCGTAGTGCAGTTGTTTTGCCCATGATGCTTTGTAGACCAAGAGACGTGCTGCATCAATACGTGTTGCCATATCAGCGAGATAACCCATGATCATTTGGTGATGAGCAATTGGTTTACCAAACGCTTCACGCTCGTGTGCGTATTTGAGCGATGCCTCATATGCTCCCTGGGCGATTCCAAGAGCTTGTGCAGCGATGCCGATGCGGGAGTTATCCAAGGCGTTCATGGCAATCGGGAAACCGTTACCACTACCCTTGATGACATTCTCGACAGGCACCTTGCAATCCTTCAAAACAAGCGTGCAAGTATCCGAGGAACGGATTCCAAGTTTGTCTTCTTTCTTACCAACTGAGAACCCTTCGAACGATGAGTCAACAATGAATGCAGTTGTTCCACCGTGCTTTTTGACACCATAATCTGGATGATCGACGTCCTTCGCGAAAAGAACGATGATTTTTGCTTGGGCACCGTTTGTGACCCACATCTTTTCTCCATTGAGGAGATAATGCGTTCCATCATCAGAAAGTTTTGCTTTGCAGGACATTGCAGCAGCATCTGTTCCTGCGCCTGCTTCTGAAAGTGAGTATGCACCTACTTCGCCTTCTGCAAGCCTTGAAAGGTATGTTTGCTTCTGATATTCGTCTCCGTGGAGTGCGATGGTTTTCGCACAGAGACCAACATGAACGCAATACATTACGGAAAACGAAGGATCAACCCGAGCCAACTCCTCAACGATGATCGATTCGGAGATATCGTCGACTGGCATTCCGCCGTATGCCTCAGGCACAGTTACACCTTGCAAACCCAATTCGAGGAATTGTTGCCATTCTTCAGAAGGAGGTGTCTGAGTCTGGTCGCGATGTTCAACTGTCGGGGCAAGAACCGTTTCAGCAAAATCGCGTACCATTTCTCGAATCATGTCTTGTTCGTCGGTTGCTTTGAAGTCCAAACTCTCACCGTATAGCCCTAAATGGGGCTCTCACTTAATGAATGTGCTATGACCATATCACTACGAACATAGCGATGGTTCATATAGGAGATGTTTGAGCCGCGTATAGGTGATATGACTTGGATGAAGAGGTCGTTGAATTTAACATAGCACACAATAGAAAGTACTCGATTGACCACCTGTGGTATCAAGAGAAAGACGATGAGAAGATCATGGTTGGTATCAGTGAGTTCATGGGCGTTGAAATCGGGGAGGTCCTACGGGTGATTCTCCCGCAAGCTGAAACCATGGTCGATGAGGGACAAGACATGTTTTCCCTTTGGACGATGGACGAAAAAATCGCATTCACTGCCCCATTCTCAGGGACAATAACTGAAGTTAACGGCGAGGTGGAAATCAATCCTGATCTCGTCAATGAATCTGCTTATGATTTAGGATGGATTTTGGTCCTGCAGCCTTTCCAATTTGACATGGAGAATCTTCTCGAACCTGACGAATACGTCGAGTATCTCTCCGAACTTTGATTCGATGAAGTGTAATCATGTCCAGTCCATTGCAGCGATTGAAGGAATCACTCCTTGCTGCGCCTATCATATGGAAGGGGGATTATCCGTACTTCATCCACCCATTAACCGATGGTGTGCCGCGGCTTGATCCGTTGGTCCTAACCGCTGTTGTCGAATTGATTGAAAACACTGTGGATTGGGATTCAATCGACCTTGTACTCGGTATCGAAGCCATGGGGCTTCCACTCACGAGCCCCCTTTCGATGCGAAACAGCCGGCCTCAGGTTGTTGTTCGCAAACGCTCCTATGGGCTCGATGGAGAGGTCGCCATCGATCAATCAACTGGTTATTCAAAAGGATCGATGTTCCTCAACGACATCAATGAAGGCGAGCGACTTCTGATCGTTGATGATGTGTTATCGACTGGCGGGACGCTCGATGCGATTATCCAAGGAGTTGAAACATTGGGTGCCGTGATTAAAGCGATTGTTGTTGTCGTCGAAAAAGGCCCAGGACTTGCTCAACTACGAGAAAAGTATCCGCACATTGAAATTTCCTCCATTGTTCGACTCGAAATGGATGACGGGAAGGTTGTTCTTCTCGATGAGGTGATCTAATGGATTTGGACAAACATGACTTTCAACTTGAAGAATTAATTGAACGAATTCAAAAGAACGACAATCGCCTTGTTGCTCTACAAGTGCCTGAAGGATTGAAGATGCAGGCACTCGAAATGATGGATGAGATTGAATCTGGTTCTGGTGCAAAGGTCGTCTTAGCAGCAGACCCATGTTACGGTGCATGCGATTTAGTTCACGATAAAATGAAGATGATGGGTGTTGAACTTGTTGCCCACATGGGACATTCTCAAATGAACATCGATTCAGGAATGCCAACACAATTCATCGATGTAACGTACGATGGTGACCCAGAACTTGCACCCGTATTACCAATGCTAAATGCGCATTTGCAGATTGCAAAAAAAAGAATGGAAGATCAACCCACTTCCGAAATGACTGAGGAGGAAGCCCAGGAACGTTTTATGGACGCTGTTGGACGTATGACCCCGCTGAAAGGAACTAAATTGGGATTGGTTGGAAGCATCCAACACTTGCACCTCCTTCCAGAATTCCATGACCGCCTTGAACAAGCTGGATTTGATGTCACTATCCCGATGGGTGGTGCGCGACTTACGTTCCCTGGACAAGTCCTTGGCTGCAATTATTCAGGCGATGATGATACTATTGGGCATTATCTCTTCCTTGGAAGTGGTGACTTCCATCCAATTGGATTGGTTTTGCACACCGGAAAGCCTCTTGCCATGCTCGATCCTTACTCCGGAGATGCGATTGAGATGTCTTTTGAGCGAATTGAACGTATCCTTCGCCAGCGGTTTGGATTGATCATGTCCTCGATGGATGCTGAGAAGTTTGGAATTCTCATCGGTGAAAAACCCGGTCAGATGCGAAGAACTCTTGCTCTTCGAATGAAACGTTTGTTGGAGAAGCACGGCAAGAAAGGTTACCTTCTCGCTCTCGAGCATGTAGGTCCTGAATTGATTGATTTCTATCCTGTTGACGCCTTTGTGAACACTGCATGCCCAAGAATCGCAATTGATGATGCAGTCAAGTATGCAAAACCTCTGATTACACCTTTTGAGCTCGAGGTTGCACTCGGTGAAAAGAAATGGGAACTGGGATATCAATTCGATGAAATTCCTTGAACAACGCTCATTTTCCTCTTGGGAAAGAGCGAGTGTTCAAGAACGGTTGGCATCAAGATGCAAACAGCATGAGCGACTATCTCGACCGAATCGGTTCTGGACTCATCCTCCTGAATCCAGATCCATTGGACTTTGATTACATTCCAGAAGTGATGGTCGGACGAGAGAGCATCCAAGAGACTCTTGCAAGTAAATTTCACTCCATCGCTCACCCGAATGGGAGTGCGAATGTGGTCATTACAGGCCCAGTTGGGAGCGGAAAGACACTCCTTGCGCGAACCTTTTGCCGCGACATTGAACATCATCTTCGAAACAAGCGCCCAATGAGAAGCGTCCATATCAACTGTCGAAACGCAACCACCAATGTCCGCGTTGCACAGCGAATCGTCCAATCCCTAGACCCTGGTCATCCTGACCGTGGCCTTTCGATGGGCGAGTTGTTGAGCAGTCTCAGAAAGTTGCTTAGGAACAACGGACGTCATCTGATTATTGTACTCGATGAGGTTGACCATCTGTTGCGTAAATCAGGTAATGATCTCATCTACCAATTGCTTCGTATCGATGAAGATCAAGATGGTAGTGGGACGCTTTCTCTTATTCTTATCAGCCAAGAGCAAGTACTCGATGTTCTCGAAAATGCTGTCATTTCTCGATTTGGTCACACCAATCACTTACCGATCCCCCCCTATGACATGAAAGGGTTGCTTGCTATTGCACGACAACGTGCAGAGGCGGCATTAAATCCGAGATCTTGGGATGAAGAAATCCTGAGACTAATCGCCACGTCTGCCGCTCCATCAGGTGATGCGCGACAAGTGATCGAATTGCTTGGAGCTGCTGTCGAACACGCTGAATCTGATGGTCAGAAGAGCATCTTATCAGAACATGTACAGACCAAAGCACGTGAAGTTCCACAAGTTATGCCAGAAGATGTACTCGATGAATTGTCGGGCCATTCAATGCTTGTACTACTTGGCATCTGCAGGAGATTAAGGAAAGCTGAATTTATGACAAGCAAAGACGTTGAATCAATCTATGCTGTGGTTTGTGAAGAATACGAAGTCAAACCTCGTAGCCATACGACCGTTTGGAAGTTCTTGAAACGCATCGAGAGTTTGAACATCATTGCAACACGTGTCGACACGGTGGGAGAGGGTCGTGGTAGAACGACCCACATCTCCATGCCGCATGCGCTTCCAGTGGATGTTGCTGCTCGAATTGAAGGTCGAGTTGCTCGGAAACTGAAACGCTGATGAACAAATAGCATGCGGTGAGGCTAAATAGGGGTCGTTTGTCGCTAGGTTGCTAGAGGAATGCATCATGGCTGATGGAAATTCATTTGTTGCAGTGGTCAACGATACCACAACGAAGTTGACTCGTACCACCAAGAACGGTAAGGAGAAGACATATTCGCCATCTTACAAGACCGTCATTGCTGGAAACAACCACGCACAATTGCTCGGAAAGAAAATCGGTGATGTCATCGATGGAATCTTCGTTGGCGAAGGCGAATCGACCTTGACAGGTTACAAACTCGAAATCACAGGTGGTTCCGACAAGACTGGAACTCCAATGCGTCGAGATCTTGAAGGCGGTTCCCGTCAAGCAATTCTTGTCACCGCTTCTACAGGTTTCAAGGGACACAGTCTCGTTTCCAAGACCAAGAAAGGTGAGAAGAAGCGATTCCGATACAAGCCAGACGGTATGCGTAAGCGACGTGTCTTCCGTGGAAACACAATCACACAAGATACACGTCAAATCAATCTCAAAGTTGTCGATGCCGGAAACATCGGCCTTGACAAGTTGCTCGGTGAGGAAGAAGCGGCAGCGGAGTGAAACCCGAGAGGGTTGAATCGGTGATTTAGGAGGAATGGAAGCATGGCAAGAACGCTTCCATCCCAACCTGAAGTCAACATCGGTCTAGTCGGTCACGTTGACCACGGAAAAACAACGCTCACACAGGCGCTTTCTGGTGTTTGGACAGACACACACTCCGAAGAACGTCGCCGTGGTATCTCAATTAAGCTCGGTTATGCTGATACTGCCTTCTACAAGGCTGAATCAGGCCAATATTATGCTACTGGGCGCCACCCAGGAGGCGGAAAAGACGTGGAATCTGAACTCCAACGGGTTGTTTCCTTCGTTGATGCTCCCGGTCACGAGACCCTCATGGCGATTATGATTACAGGAGCATCGATCATGGATGGAGCCATGCTTATGGTTGCTGCAAATGAGACCTGCCCACAACCTCAGACACGAGAACATTTGATGGCACTTGAAATCGCTGGAATCAAAAACATTGTAATCGTTCAAAACAAAATCGATTTGGTTTCACGAGACCGTGCAATGGAATCATACAACGAAATCAAGACCTTTCTCAAGGGCACCATTGCTGAGGAAGCACCCATCATCCCTGTTTCAGCACATCACGATGTCAACCTCGATATCTTGATTGAAGCAATTCAAAAGACAATCCCCACACCAAACCGAGATGCTGATCAACGTGCTGTTATGCACATTGCTCGATCTTTCGACGTCAACCGACCAGGGACTCGGCCTACGAAATTGACAGGGGGGGTCATTGGAGGTTCTATCGTTGAAGGTACCTTCCAAGAAGGCGATGAAATCATCATTGGACCTGGTCGCAAAATAGAGAATGGAAACAAATCGCACTGGGAGCCGATTGAAACCACCATTACAAGCATGCAAGGTGGCGGCGGTAAGCGTGATCAAATGAGCGCTGGCGGATTGTGTGGATTCGGAACATTACTCGATCCTTCAATCACAACTGCTGACAACCTCTCTGGACAAGTTCTCGCCAAAAAGGGCGAGTTACCAGAGGTTCGAACAGAATGTTCAATCGAGATTAATCTCATGAAAAACATGGTTGCAGGCGATGGTGAAGAGCCTGAAACAATTTATCCGCTTCGAAACAACGAGATGTTAATGGTCAACGTTGCTACATCAACTTCGGTTGGTATCGTCAAAGGTGTTGAGAAAAACAAAGCAAATCTGCAACTGCGCCTTCCGATTTGTGCCGATAAAGGACAACGTGTATCTCTCTCGCGCAGAGTTGGTGCAAGGTGGCGCCTTATTGGCCATGGAACCATTCAGTGAGGTGAATGAATGGGCGACGTGCTCATTGATGCATGTGGGTGGGCGGCACTCATCGATGGCTCGTTTAACATTGATATTGCTCTATCAAGAATTGTAGGGCCTCCACACTTTGTCCTGATTGATTTAGTTCTCGAAGAACTCAAAGAACTTGAATCAAATCGACCACGTGGAAAGAAACTGATGCTTGATCTCCTGATGCAACGCTCGACCATCATCGAACATCACGGTATGCATCCTGATGATGCTTTGTTGGAAGTAGCAGAAGAACAACAAATCCCAATCCTTACCGTTGATGCAAATCTAAAACGTCGGGCGTTTGAAAAGGGGATAGGAATCATCGAGATTATTAAAGGGAAAAATATCCGCCTTATCAGCGGTCTATAGAGAATATGCATGCTTGATTATTGATTTAGGCGCCTCGAAATAATAAATATAATCTGGAATTCTCAATAAAACGTCGGTGATGATATTATATAACGTCAGATTATTGTTTTACTATGGCGACAGGGATAAGCCCATCAATGAGCAATCAACAACGTTCTCTTCGAGATAAACTCATCCAACTTGGCGCAAATGAAAATACAGCAAGTGTCCTTCTTTGCCTTCATCACCATGGTGCTTCGACATCGAAGGATCTACAGCACCGCTGCAACATTCGACAACCCGATGTTAGTATGGCAATATCAGAACTACGTGAGATAAATCTTGTCCACTTCTCCCCAAAATCTGAGGCATCCCGTGGCCGCCCAGCACACATTTACCGACTTCGAATGAATCTCGAACAGTCGATTCAACCCTTCGTAAATCGTGCTCGAAAGCGAGCAAAGGCAATCCTTAGCGAAGTTGATGCAATCAATGAGATGGTGGCAACATTTGAAGCAAATCAAACTCAGGAAATTACGGCAGCGTAAACAACACATCGTCACCATGTCCATCGAGTAACCGAAGTTTGACTCCTGCATCTATCCAGGCATGAGCATAATTTATCGCTCCAAAGGCCCGGATGAAATCACCTTGTTCCAGAAAATATTGTGCATCATTTGCATAATCGTCCGCCATTGAGAGCAACGTCTTGAGCATTGATTCTTCATCCGGTGTTGATGCGATTGGTGTCGCCTTTGCTCTCGCTTTTTCCGTGATTGAGAGATAATGTTTGACCCGTTCAACCGTGAGCGTTTGATCAGGATTCAGTAGAATCACCTCCTTTTTGCCTCCGTAGAAGCCGTTGAACGTCTTCCTTTCTTCCCAATGCCTCGTAGAGTTCGATGGCCCTGGACAGGCGCCCTTCATCTTCTGCAGTGAGGGCTCTCTGGAACAATTGTCGACGTTCATCCCAGGAACGAGCGAGTTTTGCATCCGCTGCTTCCCTTTGTCGATGACGACGCTGTTCCTCTGCAAGATGAGGTGCAACCCAACGTCGAACCAATCCATCACGTCGACAGGTGACCATTGAATTTCGGCCGAGTTGGATCAACATGTCTCCAAGGTTCATACCTTCTCCAATTCGAACATCCCCGCTCTCAGCACTCATATGATCAAGATGTCCCTCGATACCGAGCACCCACCAACCGTCACCAGCTCGCGTTGCTACAAGCGGTTCAAGCGATTCGATTTCAATGCGGTCAATCGCATCCCAACCATAGGGGTGTGGAATTCCATCCCACAACTGACCATCAGCGGATTGCAAAAGCATGTGCCCCTCAATGAGAGAGGAAACCCAACTCCAAGCTGTCGTATCAACGACTCTACGTTTGTCTTGTTGTGCGATCTGACCACAATACATGACCCCGCTTTCATCTTGCCAGAGGAGGTGCTCTCGATCCAACCAACCAACAAGGCGTCGTACAATACCCGATTGTATGCGTCGAATCCCAACACCATTGGCATTGAAGAGGTGAAGATTTCCATCACGTCCGGACAAGACCCATCCACCTCCCGGACGATTGAGAAGCTGTAGGAAACCTCCCGGACTTGACCGTCCCTCGTGGACCAAGGAACCATCAACGGTGTTTAGCAGATAGAAGGCATGTGCCGCAAGGACGCCAATTCGTCCATCAGCATTGCAAATCGCATGTATTTTGAAGGGCATACTCCGCTGCCATTGAATCTCATTGGAATCGTTGAAGAGAACCAATTCAAGGCCATAGGCAACACACAGATGTCCGTTCACGGATTCTACAGCGCTAATTCTTGATGGCGCCTGCCATGACCAGCTTACCGACCAAGACATCATTCATCACCTCCCACAATACCCCAAGCAATCAATTGGGCTAACGCACTTCTCGTTAAACCAAACATCCTCGAACGACCAACCATTCGCGCATGTAATATTCCTGCTTTGTGCAAGCGATTGCAAATCTGTGATAAGCGAGCACGTTTGACCGATAGGCGTTCCAGCAAAGATCGGTCGGAAGGTGAGATTGTACGGCCCTTTGCTTCTGCGACAACAATCGATTCCGAGGCGGTTAGTGAACTCAATACTGCAACGCTAAGGACATGCTCCTCTTTCTCTGCCAAACGTGGCCTTGAGATTGCTCGCAATTGCTCGACAAGGTTTTGATCGTCATTCAATACTGGATTGGTTGGCTGGAGTACGTGTGTCAGCAAACGTGTGAAGGCTTCAATTGTACTCGAATCGAACTGAGTTGCTACAGGAATCTCAATTTCCTCCAAGTAGGCAGGTTCGTGAATGCTGTCATACAACGGTTCGACTTCGTTCATCTCTTCCTCTTCAGCATCGACATGAACATCGTCCAAGACCGGTACAGGTTCATCCACTGACCAAAAAGCAGTACCCATTTCACTTTCCCTGAATTGGCCTTCGAGGGCGGGAGTTGGATTCTTGTTTGATTCAATGTTACGATGCCTTAAGCCTCCAAAGGGACCTACAAATGGAAGGTCTCCTTCATTAACATATGAATCGTCAAAAATCTCTTCTGTTGCCATCTCAGTTGGCTCTTCAGTCTCCTTAACTGAATCCGCAGTAAGCTCCTCGGTTGGCTCATCCAGAATTTGGAAGTCGAGATCAAAACCAGATATTTCTGTCATCCCTGGTGTTTCCTCCCATGGCTCTTCCATCGCTTCCTCTCCATCGATCTCATCGGAGGGTTCGATGATTGGTGAATCATCTACAACCTCTTCAGATTGCGGTACCGCTTCAATTTCTGGTTTAACTTCCATAGGCTCGTGTTCAGGTTGTTGAACAGTGGTACTGGGTGCAACATAACTTCCTGAAACAGCATTACGAAGAACTCGGATTAAGGCACCGGGTTGTCCACTTTGACTCAATTGCAGAAGACGACTTGCATCATCAGTCGACATTTCATACTGTTGGGAAGAAGCCTTTGCAATGCGACGCTCAACGAGGGCTTTGATTCCATCATGATCCAACTCAGGCATGGTCCGTAACTCAAAGCGCTGAAGCAATTGCTCAGAGATAAGCGATTGTTGTTGTGGATTGATGGCGATGATGATCAATGCAGGCAGGCTCTCGAAAAAATGAAGAGAAGAGCGTAGGCATGCCTCCAATGAGGAAAAGTCAGCCATATCAGCATCTATGGTAACCAGTGGAAGCATTTGGCGAGAATCATGAATCATTCGGCGTAATTCTCGGTTCAATTTTTGGTAATCGTGGGGTGGTGAACCATCGATCAATTGTGCGTACATGTCTTTCAGCAACTCGACTCCGGGTTCGACATATGCAATTCGATCAATGTTCAAGTGAAGGTTCGTTCTCGCACTCAAACATTGCATGAAAGACGTTTTTCCAGAACCAAATTCACCAACAAGAAGTATACGGTTTGCAGATTTGAACGTAATTTTACGCTCGAGTTCATCAAACATTGAATGCCTGCCTACCAACAAATCGAATTCATCCTTCTCGAGGGGACTCGACGAAAATGGATCTTCACTCAATGAAGGAAAACCAAAATCGATTGTATTACCATGCATGACCGAGCAACTTTAACCAAGTATATGATATTTCACGGCCAACAGGTGTTTTGGAAACCTGTTACGAGACGTTAATCGTAGTGCGGCAAGGAATCACAGCCTTGGATTAACGCAGGGTTAACGCAAGAATAACGCGTTAATTTAAGCGTTAAACCCGTTAGCGGCTTCCGATTGTTTCATGGAACCCGTATTCCTCGCTTGGAGCGAGGAGACACCATGCCTGTGGACAACAGCCGACTCAAAGGCTTCTACAAACTCGATGTCGAGGAACGTAGGCGAATGATTGCAGAACTTGCGAATCTCAGTGAAGCACAGGTCGCAGCATTAGCTGCGAGTGGGGATTTGGACGATGCTTCGGCCGATCGTATGATTGAGAACGTCATTGGAACAATGTCACTCCCAGTCGGTGTTGCTACAAACTTCATTGTCGATAAAAAGCACTACGTCGTCCCATTTTGCCTCGAAGAATCGAGCGTGGTTGCAGCTGCATCCAACATGGCAAAACGCTGTCATTCGAAGGGCGGTTTTACTTCAAACAATGATGCTCCAATGATGATTGCTCAAATCCAACTTCTCAATGTTCAAGACCATACGAGTGCAATCGAGCAGATTGAGAACAGCAAAAATGACTTGATGGCATTAGCAAACAGCCTACCTTCAACCATGATCCGCCTTGGAGGAGGATGTAAGGACATAACAACTCGCTCACTAGATACGCTTTCAGGACCAATGCTCATCGTCCACATCCATGTCGATTGTCGAGATGCAATGGGCGCTAATGCCGTCAATACAATGGCAGAATTACTTGCACCTGAATTGGAAAGCATTACCAACGGCCGTTCATTACTGAGAATACTCTCAAATTTGGCGACCCAACGCCTAGCACGGGTAACGGCGACGTTTACTCCGGAAGAAATGAGCAATACTGGCGATCGGAATGATGGTCTTTCCATTATCGAAAGCGTACTCGAGGCACATCACTTTGCTATGGCAGATCCTTACAGGGCCGCAACTCACAACAAGGGCGTCATGAACGGTATTTCCGCCGTTGCTGTTGCCTGCGGCCAAGACTGGCGTGCTGTCGAGGCAGGATGCCACGCTTATGTCGCCTTCAATCAAGGACGATACGGATCAATCACACATTGGGAGAAAGACGCTGAAGGTAATCTGGTTGGCACGATTGAAACACCATTGGCGGTTGGAATCGTGGGTGGAGCATCCAAGGTCCACCCGGTAGCGCGAACCAATCTGGAGATTCTTGGTGTTGAATCCGCTCAAGAATTGGCCTCAATCATGGCTGCAGCAGGCCTTGCACAAAATCTTGGGGCCCTTCGAGCATTGGCAACCAGTGGCATTCAGAAGGGCCACATGCGTTTGCACGCAAAGAACATGGCCGTAAGTGCGGGTGCAATCGGAGATGAAATCGAACGAGTTGCTCAGCAGTTGATTTCTGAAGATGGGCCAAAAACACAGACGAGAGTTGCTGAAATCCTTCAAGACATGAGGAAGTAATCACTCTTCTTCGAGAGGTAATGTGGCCTGAATTAAGCCATCTTCGCCAACTTCTTTCAGTGCTTCAGAGTCCATGCCATCGAATAATCCTGCTTCATTCACTTGTTCTCTGAACCATTTTCGCACCTTTCTCAAATCAGTATGCGGGCAACCAAATGCTTCAGAAAATCGCCTGGTGGTCGTTAATCGCCTTGTGTTTCCATCTCGACGGCGCATGATCATACCGTATTGTGAGAGTTCGCGAACGTAATCGTAGGCCTTCTGCCCAAGGAGTTCAACCAATCGTGACTGTGGCATAGGTTGGTGATAAGCGATCAAAGCAGCGGCCTTGAGGAGTTTCTTCGGCATTTCTGTCTTGGTTTCCTTAGGAAGATGGTCTGCAACATTTGGTCGCACTTCCATAGCCCATTTCCCTCCAATTTCGACAATCCGCAATGCTCCTCCACGACGTCGCTTGAGTGTTCCTTGAAGGCTTGCAAGTGCTTCCTGAATTTCTTCCCCCTCGTATCCAAGTGATTCTGAAAGGTCCTTAATCGAAAGGGACTTACCTGAACCGAAGAGTGTGGCTTCGAGGAGTGTTTCTAATCCTAACTCTGACATTCGATCACCTACTCAACCAACCATTCATGTTCATCGAAATCACGGGCTGCATCTTGCTGCTCTTTCTCGGCCTTTTGCCTTGCTTTCTCTTCAGCAAGACGTGCTTTTTCAGCTCGATTCTGGAGTCGTTCTGCATGCAATACTGAGCCTGTCTTGGAATCATCACGTGCAACCTGTGCTTCCTCATCTGCCTGAAGGGTTGCAGACATTACATCCTCAAATGTCTCCATTTGAGGCCATAGATCCTCAATCATAATGACGTCATCGAGCTTGTTTCCTTGAGTAATTGAAGCCATACCCTTGTGCGTAAGGAACAATCCAGCAATGAATGAACTAACACGAGCATCGTCTTCGTATCCTTCTGGAACGGAACCGAATGCGGATTCAAGAATTGGAATTAGTGCTTTGATAACAGATTTGAGAGGCACGTTGGTGGCACCCATCTTTTCAGTAGTTTGACGCAAAGCAGTCCAACATCGTTCGATGTCCCCGTCGAGATCCTCATTGTGCATTCGGCCACCAACGTTTGAAATCATTTCTTCAACTTCAATCGCATGTGCAATTCGATTCTTTTCGCGTAACTTGAGCGCATCTGCATCATCCGCTGCATCTTTGAGGGCAGAGAGCAATTCACCAAGCGTTACAGGCCGACCTTCCTCTCGCCGAACGCGTTCATCGAAGAGATTCTCCAAGACATCATCGGCCCCTCCTTGAAGAACCGTGTTGGTAAAGTGGAACTCGTGATCATCGTATTCAGCTTCCCAACCAAAGTCAAAACTTGCATCCCAATCATCTCCATCATCCTGGTATTGTATCCGATCAAAGAGATGGGCTGCTTGGTAATTGAGAACTTCCCATGCCATTCGAATCAAACGGCCACACGCTGGTAAATCCAAACTACTCGCTTGAGATTTGACCCGCTTCATGAACTGGCGTAGAAAGGAAGTCAAGTCAATGTTCCATGCGTCCAGACCTTCACTACTTACCAGTGAAAGAACAAGAGCAACACTCCTATCGAATGGATCTTCAAGGGTCTGATGCTCTGCTTCCTCAGTTTGAGCAATCATCAGAATTCTGTCTGCATAGGCATTGATTCCCTCAAGGTCATCGTCCCCGCTCTGCAACAGCTGATCGATAACATCTTGACGCAAAAACCACTGATCGAGTCCTTGCTGAATCATTCAATCACCTCATTCGTCCAGTTCAATGGAATCTTCTTGTTCGACTTCATCTTCAACATCCAACTCAGAGACGGCTGCCGCAAGAGCTGAACGCTCTTCTATGTCCTCGTTGGTTTCAGCAGTTCGCTCAGCCAATGATGCTATGCTTTCATCTTCCTGCATGTGCTTCAGAAGACCACCAAGACTTCGGGGTGCTGGGAGTGCTTCAGGTACAAGAGGCATTTCAGCAAGTGTTTCTCGCTCCTCCTTGGCCCGTTGTTCGTTCTTGGCTGCAGCGGATTCTGCTTCTTTGAGTGCCTGCTCACCAAGCGCGATGGCTTGTTCTTGGTCGAAGTCAATGATTCGGCGACTGCATCCATCGCCTCCGTGCGTAATTCCAATGTGATGATCGGCCAATTGCAGTGATACCTTGCGCAGTGTAACCATGATGAATTGTGCCGCTTTGCTTCGTTCACGGCACATTTTCGCTATGCATTCAGCATTGACACTGTCCAGGTTTTGGTCGACTTCATCAAAGTAGTAGAATGGACTTGGATCGTAATCTTGGATGGCAAAGATGAGGGCAAGAGCAGCAACGGATTGCTCACCACCTGACAATTGGTGCCGTGTGACGTTCGAGGATTTTCCTTTGGGTTGTGCCCAAAGTTCCAAACCACCCTTGAACGGTTCTTCCTTGTTCTCGAGGTAGAGTTCACCTCGGCCACCATTGCTGAGTGACTTGTAGACCTTCTTGAAGTTCTCATTGACTTTTTCAAGAACGTTGACCAGTCGGACCTTTCTCTGTTCCTCAAGGCGTTCGGCAACATCGATGAGATGCTTCTTTCGATCCTGAAGTTTCTTGAAGTCTCCTTTCATTTCACCGAGTCGTTGCTCAACAGCATCGTACTGTTCAATTGCACGCATGTTCACTGCACCAAATTCCTCGAGACGACGCTCGAGACGTCGTATTCGACGATCAATATCTGCAACAGAGTCGAGAGCAACGCCGTCTTCAGCAGGTTTGATGCCAATGGAGCCCATTTCCGTTTCAACATCGTACAGTTCCTTCCGCTTTGCCTGAATTGTTCGTTCCAGTTCAGTCGATAGCGTACGATGACTGCGGGCTTGATTCGCCTTCTGAGTCAACGTCGAATTGAGGCTGGCACGTTCTTCGACCAATTCGATTCGCTCATCCTCAAGACCTTTGTTCTCTTCAAGGAATTGTGCTCGTTCAGCCACTTTCTCTGCAAGAATTGCTTCGTTTTGCAGTACCCCTGCCTTTAATGTCCCAACGTTTTCTGTCCGCTCGGCGACTGAACGATCGATTTGACCCAATCGCTCTTTTTCGCCTACTACTGTTGAAGTGAGTAATGTCTTACGTTCTGAAATCGAATGCAATGATACCTCGGCATTGGAGCGCATACCTTCTGCTTGTGTACGCTTAACTGTGGATTCATGGAGTCGATCTTTCAGATGTTGTGGACTTGCATCTTCAAGTGCAGATTGGGCATTGGCACGAAGCACTTCTCCATCTGCAACCTTTGATTCCGCTTCGTCAAGTGATTCCAATTGTGTACTTGCTAGCCCCTCCAAGCGAAGTAAATCATCCTTCAAGGACTGTACTTCACCCAGGTTTTTGGAATGCGCTTTCTTGAGAGTAGCAACTTCTGCACGGAGAGTCTCTCTTCGAATAGCTCCGTCCTCGTTCGCAAGTTCGTTAATTTGTTGTCGCAGCGAGTGTTGTTCTTTACGAACGTCTGCGAGAGCTGCTGAAACCGTATCCGACATCAAGCGCAGGCGGTCGATTTCGGCGCTTAGTCGCTCAACTTCTTTGGCTCCTGCAATACCGCCTCCAAAACTCACCGACATACGCTGCCGTGAACCTCCAACCATAGCGCCTCCTGCTTCAGTTACATCTCCACGCATCGTTACAAGTCGTACTCCGCCCATGTTCTGTCGGGCAATGTCCATGTTCTGAACAATCAATGTGTTTCGTAATGCGAACTTAATCGCCGTATCAATTCGAGGATCGTACTCAAGCAATTCGTATGCAAAGCCAATGACACCAGGCTTCCGTGCGACCATCATCGCTTTTCCACCAGCTCGGCTTGTCGAGAGTTTGTTCAATGGAAGGAAGGTTGCGCGACCGGCTTTTCGCTGTGCAAGCCAGCGGATTGCTTCGGCTGCAACCTCATCTGAATCAACGACAACTGATGTCATTGCGCCACCAAATGCTGTAGCGAGTGCAGTTTCATGTTCAGAGTCAATTGGAGCACACAACTCAGCGATTGTTCCGATGATTCCTTTGATTTCACCACGGTCGCGTGCACCGAGAATTGCAGCAGCGCCTCCAGCCATACCTTTTGAATTGGATTTGTTTTCCAATTCGGCTCGGGCAGATCGGAGTTTTCGCTCAGTTTCTGTCATCTTCTTTTCAACAGCAGCTGACTCCTCGAGAAGTCGAGACTCAGCCCGTTCAGCGTCAAGAATCTCCTGAGTAAGTGATGAGCGGTCTACCTTTTTACCCGCAGTAGCTTCCTTGAATTCGGCTTCCTTCTCTTCGAGTTCAAGTCGAGATTCCTCAGCCACTTCTTGGGCCTTGCCAAGATTCGCTTCAACAAGTTCGGCTTGTGCTGCGGTTCGGTCAACATCGGATTGAGCTGCTGCGACAGTTTGTTTTGCTTTCTCGAGGGTTTCGATAGCCTCACTCAAGGCCCTGTTGAGTTCTGCGTGATTCTTCCCAGAACCTTCGAGGAGTGCTCGCACCTTGTCTTCTTCAGACTGTGCTTCATCCAGCATCCTTTGTGCTTCTTCCATTTGATTTTGGCTCGATTGTACTTCTTCAAGTAACGCATTGAGTGCAGCTTCAGCCTCTTCATAGCGTTCGAGAACTTGCTCGCGCTCTTGGGCATCGTCGATGTTTGCTTGTAGTGAATCCTCGATTCGATCTTTATCTCGATCAATTTGAACCCTTAAGTCATGGATTGCTTGAGACAAACCATCTCCTTCATCACCAAGTAGTGCATCGATTTGTTTCTGAATCTCACCGATTCTATCATCGAGTTCGACCAACTTTCTACTTCCGAGTTTAACCTGTTCCTCAAGAGCGGTCGCTTCCTCAACAAATCGTAATTGTTCCGCAATTTGATGTTCCAATTCCATTCCGAGGCTAGCAAACATCGCTTGATAGCGCTGTGATCGTGACAATTGAAGTTCATCGGTAATGGATTGTGCCTTCATGGCGACTTTACGCTCTTGTTCAAGTTCCTTAAGTCGGGCTTGTTGCTCCTCTTCAAGCATTCCAATACGCTCGATATAGGAGTCGACGCTTTCTTTTTGCTTCTTTGCTTTACGAATTTCATCATCGTAAGAAGTGACCCCCGCTACACCATCAAGCACCTTGCGTCGCTCAATTGGCGTCATTCGTGCAAGACCAGTGACGTCTCCTTGCAGAACGATGTTGTATCCATCTGGACGCGCATTTGCTGCATTCAGCAGCCTGTGGAAGGATTTCTGAGAAGAATCTTCACCGTCAAGCAAGTAACTTGAAACAACATTTTCGGAAGCAGTTAGGCGGATTGAACGGGTCATTCGCACCTCGTCACTCTCGATTGGTAGGCGACGACGACCACTGGATAAAACAGGATTGCCAAAGACGAGCGTAACTGTGCAACCTCGGGCAGGTTTGTACCCTTCAGCACCGTTGAAAATGAGCTGTTTTGTATTCTGTGCCCGAATGGTTCGAGTGGATTTTGGACCGAGAACAAATTGAATCGCATCTCCGCAATTGGATTTCCCTGAACCGTTTGGACCGGTAATCGCAGAAAAACCACGATCCAGTGGAATGACGACTTCCCCGCGAAATGATTTGAAGTTCTCCATCTCTAACGCTTTTAGAAACATCCCAATCCCTTTCGGTCGAAACTGACCTTAGGTCTAACACCGGACATCGAGGACATTTAAACAATCGGTTGATTATGCGTCGGAGCATCTCGTTTTTGGGGTTGGAAAAAAGAGCCGTTTTGCTCAGACAACACCGCTCATTCTGCACTCTTTGCAACCGCCCCCTTTGCAGAACGGACAAGTTGCTCGAACTTTGGGTGAGGTACGAGTTCGGAATGGAACCAAGTGAGCATCACGGTCAAGCAAACGACTACGGCGAGCAACCCCCTCTCTGGAGGCGGACATTGAGCGTGCTTTTTCATTGAAAACCTCCTGTACACGACGTTCTTTTTCGCGACTATGTTCGAGCCGTTGATAATTTTCCTCAAACTCAGAGATCTCGTATTTCGGACCTCGCATCAGGAGCGTTCCGATAACAGCGAAGAGAATTTGCACCATCCATGGATCAAACGGTAAAGGAATCAAATCAGCAATGCTCTCAGCATTTGCAGAGGTAGGAAGCCACTGAAACCGGTCCAACAGTGCGAGTCCAAACAAAACCGCTCCTGAGGTGAACATGACACGTCGAATTCGCTTTGCCAGACGAGGGTCCGAAGGCATGCGGAATCGCCCTGCTGTGACAATTAAGATACCCCAGAACAGAAGCAGAATGTCTGCAGTACCCCATGTTCCTTTCTCACTCAAACAAAACGCGGTGCCTGTTTCTTGAATCTCTTTTTCCATTTCTGAGATTGTGCATCCTGGATCCGCCAGACGAAGAACATCGAGCCTTGCCGTACCTGCGCCTTCGACAACGTTCTCTGCTACCATCCCAAAGTGAGCATTCGCAATGACGAAGACAATTGTTGCGAGGCCTAGCAAGCCAATCAGCTTCCGCAACATGATGGTCGCTAGAATCCACAACAAATAGGCCTATCGCTGGGCCAACCGATGTCATCAAGAATGAACAACCTGTGCGCTGTACATGCCTCGTGTCCTCATCATCGGCACTGGCATTGCCGGACTCTTTGCAGCCTTGAGGCTTGCAAACGAAGGCTTTGATGTTGAAATCATCACCAAACAAAGACCCAAGGATTCGTCAACCAATTGGGCCCAAGGTGGAATCGCAGCGATTCTAGATAAAACCAATCTGCAGGAAATTGAAGGTCACATCAACGACACCCTCGATGCAGGAGATGGTTTGTGTGACGAGAACGTAGTCCGAATGGTTGTTGAAGAAGCCGGTGAGCGTATCATGGATCTTCTTTCGATTGGTGTTGAATTTGAACGAAACAAGAAAGGGGATTTCCAACTTGCTCGGGAGGGGGGACATTCATCGAGACGTATTCTTCATGCGAAGGATGCAACTGGAAAAGAGATTGAACGCGCCCTCACAACTGCTGCCAAAGAGCATGAACGAATCACGATGCGGCCGAATACGCTTGCGATGGATCTTATTCAACGTGAACATAAGGCCCCAAAGAAAGGGGTATGTGGAGTATGGGCACTCGATCAAGCGACGAATCAAGTCATGACAATTGTGGGTGATGCAGTGATCCTCGCAACAGGAGGGGCGGGTCAACTTTGGGAGAAGACCACAAATCCTTCTGTATCGACTGGCGACGGTATTGCCATGGCCTATAGAACGGGAGCCTCCATCATCAACATGGCATTTGTTCAATTCCATCCAACCGCACTTGTCGTCGAAGGAGAACGTCCGTTTTTGATTACTGAAGCATTGAGAGGAGAAGGGGCAGTTCTTCTCGACCAGAATGGTTACCATGAATGGAAAGCGAGTGGAGAAAACGATCCTGCACCATTCTCATTCACACTTCAAGCCTCAGCACTGGGTTCGATGGCCACTCGAGATGTGGTAGCAAGGGCCATTGACCAACGCTGTGCAGAATCTGGGGCATCAAACGTCTATCTTGTCACAGAACATTTGGATAAAG
The DNA here is from genome assembly GCA_964227855.1 of Salipiger bermudensis. Classification (GTDB taxonomy): domain Archaea; phylum Thermoplasmatota; class Poseidoniia; order Poseidoniales; family Poseidoniaceae; genus MGIIa-L2. The sequence goes on from CAXQWT010000012.1 coordinate 22,432, forward strand.
AACACCTGAACGAACGTTTTCCGATGATTTCGAAACGGTTACGTAAAGATGGACTCGAACTTGGAATCGACCCATTGCCCGTTGCTCCAGCAGCTCATTACATCGTTGGAGGTATTGAAGTGGACGAGGTGGGTTCTGCGTTACTGTTGGAATCGAAGCAGCCAATTCCGGGATTGTTTGCTATCGGAGAAGTAGCATGCACAGGAATGCATGGAGCGAATCGGCTCGCTTCAAACAGCCTTCTTGAAGCCGTTGTTTTCGCACATCGCTGTTCAAGCCACCTCATTGAGGGAGGGCTAACAGAGGCAACGTACTCACCGCCTGGATGGCGCTCAGATGGTTTGGATGAACTCCAAGAACATGGACCAATTGCTCATGATCGGGTAGCTCTAAACCAAACTATGCGGTTTGAAGTAGGTGTTTCGAGACGTTTTTCTCGATTACAACGAGCAATTCGAAGACTGCGTCTATTCGAAAAAGAAATCGACGTTATTTGGAAATCAAGTCTTCCAAGTCGTGAAATCGTAGAATTAAGGAATATGATTCTCGTCGGAATCCTTGTTGCAGAGGACGCCAACAGGCGACAAGAGAATAGAGGGCTGCACTACAATAAAGATCTCAACGGAGATGTTGAATAATTGAAGAAAGCACCTGATTTAGCGGTGTTTGAATGCCAAGCATTTCACCACGACGGCATATTTCCGTATTGAGTGAATGAATTTCTGTTTCTCTTCCTGCTCTAATGTCTTGCAACATGGAGCAATAATTTCTGCTGGTTGTTTCTAAAACCTGTCTTAAGCGATGAATGAGTGAGTCATCGTCCTCGAGACGAACACCTTCCGCACGGGCGATCATGGCGCCTTCAAGCATAACTCCTACTGCTGATTCAAACAGAGAAGGCTCCAGCAGCGCTCCGTTTTCTTTACCCAACAATCCTGCAATCGGATTGATTGCAATATTCAGCAACATCTTGTTCCAAAGCAATGCACGACCGTCTTCTTTCCAACGAGGACGAAGTCCAGCATCCGAAAGATATTGCAGGAAGTATTCGACCGATTGTTCTGAATGATGGTGCATGAAGGGCCCAAGAGTTACTTCGCCGAGTCCAGCCCAATGTACTTCTCCGGGCTGTGGACGGTAAGCTCCATGAGTGGTGGTTGCCGCTAGAACACGGTGCGCTCCAAACGCTTGTACCAATTGCTCTTCATGCCCCAAGCCGTTCGCAAGGGTGCAGATATGACCATCATTGCGAAGAAGATGCTTGGCCACCTCAAGATGTGAACTAAATGCAGAGGACTTACCCGCCATGATAACGATATCACAAGAAGATTGAACGGAATCTGGCAAGCTTTGCTCTTCGAGGAGAACTTCCCATTGTTGTGAAGAAATACTCCGTTCAGTAACTCCCGTCATTGTCAAGCCATCAACCGTTAGATGGGCAGCATGGATGCCACGCCCATACAGAAGGAGATTGCATGATGTTGTTGTGAGGCAACCTGCAAAAAGAGAACCAATCGAACCAGCACCTATGATGCCGATTCTCAAGATTCAGCCCCCTGATAGGCACCAAAGGTCATGAGAATCGCTCCATCCTGATGGGTGAATTGATAGGTGTTGATGGCCGACGCAGGGACGTCAAGGGTGAAATTGTTCCAACCGGATGAAAGTTGGCCTGGTAGTGTACTTAGATCCCAAGGAACATCGCCTTGGGATGAATGTCGTAGGACGATGTCGAGATCGTTGCTGTTGAAGAAAGCGATTTCGAGTTGCGTTTCGTTTGCTGTCATCGGTGCATCCCAAAGGCGAATGGTTTCGTTGTTCTGGTGAAGAACCAAATCGGGCCCACGTTGAACGATGAAGTCGGTTGCAATTGCTTCTTGCTGATTGCAATGAATGTAAGCGTTCGGTGGCAACTTGAGATGGAGTCGTTCGCCTGCTTCAACAGAAGGAAGTGCTTGTTTTGGCCTGATGCTCAAATCCCATGACCAATTCGAAGTATTGGAACGTGGTGGCGTACTCAGGAATTCATTCCCTGTGCAAGAAGAAGCATTCTCTTGATACAGGGTACCGCCTTGGTTGAACGGCGCACCCCATGAATGGAATTCATCGATAAGCCACCCGTTCTCGGAAGAGGACACAATGTGAGGCCATGTTGCGTCAAACCCGACCATGAAGGAGGAGTTGTCGATGATCACGCGCTCGAGCAAGGATTGAGCATTGAATGGGAGGGCTTGATCGACTCCATCCAAACAAACCATGGTGTCTTCTGATGAAAGGAATTGTGAAAGACCTGCTTGGCCGTCCAACCATAGGAATGGTAACCAGTCTTCACCCAAGTCTGGGAACGATATGTTTGCTACATAGTCTTCGTTGAGGTAGATATCAAGACATGAGAGAACGATATCATTGCTACGGATATGACGCCATTCAGCACCTACTGAAGCGTCAAGAAGAGGGAGGATTGTTCCTCTTTCCTCAAAGGATGCTGAGTCATCGAAAGAAATGGCAATTTGATAATCAACAAAGGTTGGTTGATGGCTTGTATTTGCATGAGTTATTTTGAATTCAATCGAGTAGGATTCGCCTGGTCTCAAAACACCTTCACAATTCGTATCTTGGCATGAAAGTTGAGAAGTCCATAGTGATGTCCCGACAATCGTACCATGTACGCTGTAGGCGCGGTCCTGCATCGATGGGTTTTCAAGTTCGATCAAGATTGAGGCATTCCAGAACTCATTGAGTTCAGCAAAATCATCGGCTGCAATCGTATAGGTTGCATCTGCATCCCATCGTTCGACAGGTTCAACTGGGAACTGGGCTGGAATTGCGAACAGAATCGCAACAAAAAGAACGATGCCGAGACGTCGATGGGTATCCTCTGAAAGTGGCCGATCGCCGTCCATCATAACCGGTATCCGGGGGTCACCACCCATGAACATCAAGAGTGGGATAAGTACCGACAAGACTGGAATCCAAATGGTAAACCCATTGAATGCGTCAAAGATGAAGAATGCTGCAGTGATGAGAATCATGAACATCAGAATTTGCGTTCCTGAACTCCGAGCTTCCTCAATTCCCATTCTCGCCACAAGTAAGCGGCCACCAGGGAAGGTTGGAATTGGTAGCATCAACAACCATCCAACCAACGTGAGGAACCCTGCTGCAAAGAAGAAGGGGTGCCCCCAATCAAGGGTCGTTTGGTAGGGGAAGTCGAAACCAGTGCTGATCAGTTCAATCAAAAATGGTGGGTTGGCCCGGTAGGGTTCACCCGATAACAGGTAAGGGTCTGTTGTGAAGATGAGTCCAAGGATCCAGAACACTAATCCAGAAACGAGCATAACAATAGGAACCGAAACGGACGTCCATGCCAGTGCTTTACGGTTAGGCCACGGTCGTGCATCCATACGTGGCAATGTTGGTATGAAAAAGATACCAAAGGGCCAAATAAAGTATGAGGTCGATAATCCGGAAAAGAGCCAGAGTAAGACAGAAGGATCGGGGATTGGAAGAACGTGTCCACTACGAACTCCGAATTTAGCAGATATCCTGGTTTGAACAAAAGATGCGAGAAACAACGTGCCAAGAATTGGAACTGCATATCCAATCAATGCATCAAGGTAAATCGATTCGACAAACCAGCCACCTACTGGTCGGCCGTTGTCCATCCATCGGACAGCAGACAAAAGCAGTGTGATAATTGAAGCCGTCCACATGTAGAAATGAATCCTTGAACCAGGGAATTGCCGATGTGGAAGTGGTAGAGCAGTTAGTTGGATGATATCTCCTCGGCGGAGACGAGCCATCCATCCAAGGCGCTCAAGATAATCATTGAGCTCATCGAACTTATCCTCAAGTTGAT
>CAXQWT010000013.1:0-10887 GCA_964227855.1 Salipiger bermudensis
TTTGCCTCAATGCTTCAACGGCAAGCACGCTGATTGCAACTTGGAGATTGTAGGATGGAACAAACCCATCCATCGGCAGTCGGAGAACTTCATCGCATGCTCCGAGTACTTCTTGGGAGACACCCTCTCGTTCAGCTCCAACAACGAACAACACGTTTCCTGTGAGGTCTGCATTCCAGGGTTCAACCGTTCCAACATCTTCGGCTGCAATGATTCTGAAATTGTTCTTCTTGGCTTCTTTGATGATGGATGTTGTATCGCTGTAAACAACAGGAATGAATCGATCAGCCCGCATACTTGAGCGACGGATAGTCCTTCTGTCTTGGTGTGTTCTTGAGATGTTGAGAACGACCGCATCCGCACCACTGACTTCGATGGTCCGGATTCCAAAACCAAGATTGGTTGGGTACTGGACGCCATCGAGAAGCCAAATGGAACCACCACGTTGAAACACTTCTTCTAGCGTACCATGTGGTTCTCTTCCGAGGAGGGCTAGTGCATCTGTATTACCAGTGGCAGACATTCTCCAGAGATCGTTGGTTGATCCTTCTTCAAGTGGAATCCCTTGTCGCTCACATTCTTGCCGAAGCGATTCGGTATCCATTTCTCGATCAACGAGAACAAGTCGAATCTCATGGTCCGTTCGGAGCATGGAAAGAATCGTTTCCGAACCTTGCACTTGATGGGCCATGAGTCGTGGTGATGGGCCGTGATGTTTGACTTTAATGGGGAATTGGGTTGGAAATAGGAACGTTGGTGAAAGCATCATAAGCGATGTGCATCGGTCAAATATCGGATGCGACTTCCTCGTTTATCCATCGTCGCATTTGTGATGGTGGCTCTTTTCTGCTTGCCTTCCCTCATTTACACAGGATCCTACATTGTATCGGATACTCCAGTTCCATTGGAGGGCGCTGAACCATCTCCATTTCCTGATGAACCTCTCACCGAGGGTTTTCTGTTTGTTGTGTTGGATGGTGGCCGTAAGGACATGATGAGCGATCCAAGCCTTATGCCGAATTTGAATCGTAGAGTTCAGGATGGCGCTTACCTAGAGGTTCGTACAAACCCGCTGACAATGACTGCCATGTGTGTGAAGGAAATGGCTACAGGTGTTCCTTCACGACCAAATGAGGCGTTACAAAATTTCCATCCTCAGCATCCAGGCAGCCTAGATGGATTCAATCTCGCATCCACATTCGATGGAGACGGAGATGGACAGCCTGACAATCATGTCGGAATCATTGGCGACTATGTTTGGGAAGATTTGCTTCTTGACAGAGAGAAGGTCCCATTTTACAAAGCTCGATACGGTCACGCTGACTATGAAAAGGGAGATGAAGAAGGATTTGAAGAATTGAAACGATGGGCGAGAGGCGCTTCTCCAGAAGGTCATTCAGAGCCTCGAAATCTTATCATTGCCCACCTTTCTGGGCTTGATAGTGTTGGGCATCGATACGGCACTGTTGACTCTGAAGAATACGAAGAGAAACTAACATGGCTTGATTCGAATCTCGAAGAGGTGTTTCAAGAACTTTCAGAGGATTGGACGGTTGTCGTTACTTCTGATCACGGATTGACAGATTCTGGCCAACACGGGTCTGATCTCGATATTCTACGAGATGTTCCTGCATTCATGTGGGGTCCAAACATCAAGTCTGGAGTAGTTGTAAAAGATGTACAGCAACGAGATCTTGCAACGTTACCATCCGTACTTTTCTCTCTTCCGTTGCCACATGCTGTTCACGGAAAAATTCCAATAGAAGCATTCGATGTTAGTGAATCGAAACGGCAACAACTCGATCAATGGAATTGGGATGCTGCTGTGGCGAGGAACAATTGGCTCATCGAGGAAGGCCATCCTCATATCGAAGGACTTACATCGTCACAAATTGAGTGGGAGCGATTGAATGTTGATGAAATCGGTATGAGAGTTTCTGACTTTTTCTTGAGCGGGTTCGCACTTCTAGGAATGTCGGGAGTTCTTGTTTATGTCTTGAAAGAAATGAATCAATCACGAAAGACAATTGCTTGGGCTACATCTTCACTCATTGCTTTGACAATTCTTTCAATGACACTTTCATACAACAGAGACTCGTTGGCCATTCTCTACTATCCAGTAGGGATCTTGCTCCCTGTTGGACTCTTTTGTTGGGGACTACTTCTGTTCAAATCAGAAAAATGGAAGAACATCGATGGATCTCAGCGCTATTTCCTCGTGTTAGGCAGTTTACTTACCGCTACAATCATGTTCCCTGAAACGAGATTATCGATTATTGGCGTCTGTGTTTTCGCTTACGTTCTCATTGATCGATTTCATTTGAAATCGACCTTATCGAGATTACCAACATACATTCTCTTGCCTTTCATTGTCGTTTGTGTTGTCACCTTTTTCCTGAGTGAGCATCGACTCCTTGGAAGATCGCTGACTCGCTTCTATATTGTTACAATTCAACAGGAGCACCTCTCAATGCTCTTTTTGTCGATCCTTCTCATCGTTTGTTCATCATTGCTCTATCTCATTTACGTTGAACGGATACAATCACGCAAGACGTTAATCACCGTCTCCGTGATGTATGGGCTTTTACCCATTGCAATGTGGTTCAAAAATAATGCAATCGACTGGGTTGTCCTCTCCATCTTACTGATGTTTGCCGTTGTATGGATTCTGGAACTCGCAACAAAAGAAAGGAAAATTGGAATTTCACCAATTCATTTTGTAGGCTTTGCTTGGGTGACGATTAGCTGGGGAGCGTATGCAGGGGCAACCACGCTCATCCTTTATTCGGGATTCTATTTCCTTTCTCAGAGAGAATTCAAATTCCTGTTGGAGAAACAAACCGAGCCTGCTGTTGAGGCAATGCGTTACGCTCTTGTTGCCGTTTTCCCGATTGCTGTTTGGTTTACTTGGTGGGCTACAATGGGGCAATTAGATGGATTTACTCACCCACGAGACATCGATCCAGGAAACTTGTATCTCACAGGCGGATACATCGGTGATCGAGAATCTCCGAGTAACAGTTGGGTTGGATTCATGGGTGGTGGCCCAATGGTGCTGATGACAATGCTCTTTTTCCACATGTTCAAGTCAATAAACTGGCCACTTCATCTTACGGTTTGGTTCTGCGTGCTGCGGGTTGCATTCCTTTCAATTCATTTCTCTGTTTCGCCAAATCTACCACGTCTCGTGTTCAAAATTTCATGGGATATTGCGTTGTATGCCCTAATTGCAATCATGGTTGTGGCCATGATTGGGCTTGAGAAATATCTGCTGGGGAGACAAGAGGATGAAGCGATTGAGGCATCATAGGGGAGTTTTGATTCCAACTGCCCGAACGATACACCAACCCTTCCGGGCTTCAAAAATTGCAAAGGCGCCGCCAAAGATGCTCCCTGCAACAGTCAGCCAACCAAACGTTGCTGGAGCAACACCGGTGAAGGTCAAGAGCGCAACGAAGATGCCGAAGACAATAGCAGCGATGCCTGTGTAGAGCCGTGCAAGTCTCCCTTTCTGATCAATGTTGCATTCCATGGTTGCACATCAAGCCTTCACTATTTGAAGGCGTGTTTGAAAAAGAACGCATATTTTGAAATGCAAAGGCCTCTTTTTGGTTGCATGGGAAAGAAACACAGTCCGCGATTCCTCACAACAGTTGAACAGTCTCGAGCCGTGATTCAAGAATGCGACATTGAGCAATTTTCATCCATGTTGAACGATGGAGAAGGCCTCATCGTCATCGATGTGCGGGAACAGCATGAATACGATGCTGGCGGCTTTACAGGAGCGCTCCATTTGAGCAAAGGTGTCATCGAGCGTGACATCGAAAAGCATCCCATTTCCGAAGGCGCTCGCATCGTCTTGTACTGTGGCGGCGGTTTCCGTTCAGCCATTGCTGCAGAATCGCTGACTCGAATGGGTTACACAAATGTCTACTCGCTTTGGGGTGGTTGGAGAAGTCTCGTTAGTGCAGGCCTTGCTTCTTCCAATCAATAGACTATGATGGAACCTATATTATCGACAAATAGAACAGATATCCAAGAGGACAATCTCGGTCTATGGATCCGATAACGACCCTTGGACTGCTGATACTCATACCGATGACCGTCTGGTCAGTGTACGCCTTACTTTTTCACTTAGGAGTCTCAGAATCGTTCAAGTGATTCAGGCCTTTTCGTGAACTGTTCGTAATGGACAGACTCATAAAGGGGTTCAAAGTCGGCAAGTTGCTCCCATTGAGGTGTTACCATGGCAAAAGGACTCCACCACTATGTTCGTGAAACCTGGAAGAAGCCAAAAGAGGCTCTCCCACACATGTTTCGACAGACGCGTATGGCACAATGGCGCCGCGAACCTGTCAACTGCCGCATCGAGCGTCCAACCCGTCTCGACGCTGCTCGCCGACTTGGTTACAAGGCCAAGCAAGGTGTTGTTCTCATCCGTACCCGAGTCCGCCGTGGTGGACTTCGAAAGGGTAAGATCCACATGAAGCGTAAGCCATCCAAGGCAGGTATTTCCAAAATTACCATGGCAAAGAACACTCAGCGAATCGCAGAAGAGCGTGTTGCACGACACTTCCCGAACCTTGAGGTTCTCAACTCCTACTGGGTTGGCGAAGATGGAAAGCACAAGTTCTTCGAAGTCATCATGATTGACACGCATCACCCTGCTATCATCAACGATAAGCAACTCGGTGTCTTTTGCCAAGCAAACGGCAACAACAGCCATCGTGGTCGAGCATACCGTGGAAAGACATCCGCAGGAAAGCGTGGACGTGGTCTCTTCAACAAGGGCAAGGGTGCAGAAAAGTTGCGACCTTCTCTTAAGGCCAATCTCAACCGCGGCAAGTGAAATCAAGCGTTTGTTTGATGTTCCTGTTCTTCTTGCCTTGACCAAGGAGGGCAACGCATGACCAAAGGCGAGCGAAATTTATCGCAATTATCTGGCCTACGCGTATACCTTCCGAACGGCAGACTGCTTGGCACTGTCCATGATGCAGTGGTCGAACATGCGAGCCTCTCATGCACACATCTCTTTGTCACGGATACTCCTGACGATCTCGTCGAAGGATCCATCCATGTAGCCGTTCCATGGCGATGGGTTCGTTCAATCGGTGATGTTGTCATTCTCCGATGGTTCCCCCCAGCACAAATCCCTAGAGGATGAGGTGATTGTTTGATCGAACTTCACATTCTTGGAACTGCTTCTGCGCGGCCAACCTCGACTCGAAGTGTGAGTGGGAGTGTGTTTTCATGTCAAGAAGGCTTAGTGGTAATCGATGCCGGTGAAGGGTTCCAAATGCGATATGCAAAGCAGCGTAGTCGTTTGAAGCGAGAAAAAGAACCAGCTCTTCTTCGGCCCAATCGGATCGTTGCAATCGCACTAACACACGGTCATTTGGATCACACATGGGGGTTGTTACCATTCCTCCAAACACTCTCTCTAGATGGACGCCAACAAGCTCTCGTTGTGTATGGCCCCACCTCTCCAGAAATTCTCGATGCTCTCCAAGCAGACGGAATTGGTGCATCTCTTCCTGAGGGAACACCATCGGCCGAACTTCTCAATCAATACCGTTCCTGGTTTTCTCTAGGAGGTACAACAGACCATCTCGGCTATCCTATACGATGGTTACTCGGTGATCCACAGGAAGGTCGATGGGTCGAATTTGTGGACAATGCCTCCAACTTGATTTGGCATGAATCAATGCCGCAACCTGAATCCTTCAAAGCCTACCGAATCGATTCGATTCCTACACAACACAGCGTTCCCTCGTGTGCGTGGCAACTCTCACAAAAGGAGCGAAAAGGTGCGTTTGATCGAGACAAAGCAACACTGGCTGGATTGAATCAAGAACAACGAAAACAACTCTCTGAAGGCTCCGATGTTACAACAGAAAATGGAGACGTCCATCAAGCAAGTCACTTCCGCGGGCCTACGAAACCTGCAACAAGTATTGTCGTATCAGGAGATACAGCGGAACAATCGATTCAACCAGTCGTTCCTGTTACGGTACTTATTCACGAGGCAACCTTCCTCAATGAGGCGAGCGACAAAGCCACAGAACATCTTCACAGCACCGCTTCAGGAGCTGCTCGAACTGCATTGGAGTGCAAAGCAGAACATCTCATTCTCACACATTTTTCAGCCCGAATACGGGATGCCCAAGAGGCTGTTTCAGAGGCACAAGACGTCATCGGTCAATCTCTTGGTCTTGCCTCTGCCAATGATGGTGACCGAGTGCGCATCGATGATGATGGAGATGTATCTCTGCTCAAGCGAACGGACAAGGGTTGGGTTCAACACAATCTGTCGCATCATTGAAAGAGTAGGAAAAGAAGGGAGGGACATGCATTCGAGGAAAGTCGCTGCGGTTCTCGTTCTGATGCTTTGCGTTTCATTCGCTCCACTTGCTTCGAGCACATCGGCAAGAGCAGCGCCTTCATGTAGTTCAGAATCTGCAACAACATTTGCCTCGCAAGTGCCCGTTGATGATGGAGAATGCGTTGAATTGACTCTTGGGTTGTTAACTCCAGGTGATGTCTACGAGATCACAATTCTTGTAATCGATGATGCACTTGACGTTCTCGTTTTCGACGATGCTGGTTTGCAGCCGTATCTCCTTGGACAATCGTATCGTTCGGCCTATCAGCAAGTCCCTTCAACAGAATTTGCAAATGGGTCGTATGAATTCCATTGGAAGGTCCCCCTGTCCATTTCTGAAAAATCTTGGACCATTGTCGTTGACAATCTCGCCCACGATGGAGATCAAGGAAATGGGGATCAGGGCGGTGATTTGGGGCGCGTTTCAATTTCAGTCACAAAACTCAACGATGGACAGTGGACATCATATCATGACCTTGTCGGAATCATCCCAAACGGATACTTGACCTTGCTAGAAGGCGATGATCTTCGCCTTGAGGAGGGAACAGCTGTATCGGTAACAGCTTGGTCACTGGAAGGGTTTGGTGACGTCTATCTTCAAACAGAGTCAATGAATGCCAACTATCTTGCAGGACAATCCAACGTAGCGTTAACTGGAGCATCTCTACTTGGTGTTGATGGAACTGCTTCGTTCAATTGGATTGTTTCTGCGGCTTTTGCAAACCAACCTCTGAAATTGATTCTTGACAATACCAATGATCCCGATGGTCAAGGCGATGGCTCAAGCAATCTTCGAATAACAATCCGCGTTGAGTTGGTCCCCGTTATGCGGGCTTCGTTCGTCGCCGAAAATCAAACAGTCGAGCTCGATACACTGCTGAATTTCGATGCTTCGTCCTCGCCAAATAATCTACAACAAATCGCTCAATACGTTTGGGACTTCGATGCCTCTGTTGATTCAAACAACGACGGTGATGCGATCAATGACGTTGATGCTGTTGGGGTTTCAGCATCCAATTTATGGACAACTCCTGGCGAAAAGACAGTGACGCTCACGGTCTCTGGACAATTGGGTTTTGACCGTATCCAAACAAACATTACGGTACTGGATGTCACCGACCCAATCGCTCGAATCACAGGTTCCTCAACATCAATCGCAGGAGGTTTTCGAATTGAACATGGTGAGACGATTACACTCTCGTGTGCAACGAGCACAGACAACCACCAGGTTGCGGCATGCTCATGGTCACTGGATGGTAGCCCATACGGTCAACAAACTATCGCCTCCTTCAATTGGTCTGATATAGGCATACACGAAGTCGGATTGATTGTTCTCGACCCAAGTGGAAACAGTCAATCGACCTCTGCCCAGATACTTGTGACAGATTCATCAGTTCCGAGTATTGATCAACCTCTTTTTGAAGCATTCAGCAATCAAGCAGTTGAAGGTGAAGTTACAAGTTTCTTTATCACTGCGTCGGATAACTATGATACGAACACGGATATGCGATTCCATTGGGATTTGAATTCGCTGGAAGATTCCGATAACAATTGAAATGCCCTTGATGATCCCGATTATATCGGTTCGCGAGTCGATATTATCTTCGATAAGGTAGGAACAAATACGGTCATTGTAACGGTATTTGATGCCTCCAACAACAGCGATAGCCGCACATTCTCTGTGATTGTCAGTGAAGCCGAGGTTGTGGAAACGGATTATGCTATCTTCGCCGTCATTCTCTTTGCAGGTGTCGTGACCATGTCCATCGCTCTCATTGGATATCGTCGTTGGCAGACCACGATTGCTTTGAAACTCCTTACAGATCGAGGGCTACCTGAGAATGAAGCATTAGCACATATTTCGATGGTGAAGCAAACTCAGCGACTCCCATTGTTTGCGAAAGCGATTCAAATATCAGGCCTTGACGCTGGGGGCGACGTTGTTTCCCAACAAGAACAAGAAATCGCTCGTAAAGAAGCCGAACTTCAATCGATTTACGGTTCAGCAAACGAACCTGAAGCAGCACCACAGGCGCAGTTTGCACCAAGGATGCAACTTTCTCAAGCCTCAAGTCAAGCGGCAAGTGAAGCTGCTGCCTTGTTCTTCGAAGATGAACCCAAGACTGCATCACCTCAAACCGTTGCCAACGACTTCGATGATCTGATGGAACCTCAGCCCGCCTCAAAACCAGTAACTTCAGGGATTGAATTACCAGAGCAGTTCGTACCTTCTGCCGATGAATTACCAGAGATAGAAGAAGAACAAGCTCCTGAAGAATCAGAAAGCAATGTGAATTTGTTGAGAGGAACATGCTCAAGTTGTTCTCTTGAATTCCAAGTTCCAATGCCAATCGATGTCAAGGAAGCCATTGTCATATGCCCATCCTGTTCCTCCGAACAACTGTTCCAGCGTTAAATTACAAATTAAGAACCCTCTTTTGTTCAAACGAAAAGGGGATGGGTTCAGATATGAGTTCCTCAACCTGTAATCATGGTCGAGGAAGCAATTCGGTTGATTCGACCAGGGCTTCGTCAACCAAAACGCGGACGTTTGGCCGCATTCTTGGTACTGGTTCTTCTCATACCAATCTTCCAACCGGTTCAGGCTGATGTATCTGTTGAGCAAGATGATTTTGATTTGATGGAGAAACTATCGGATCTCATGGAACTTCAAGAATCGAGCGATGACGCCGTTATTGCGGCCGGGTCCTCAACATCCTCATTGGCCCTTGTGGAGGCGACCAAGCGTGAGAGTCGAGAAGGTGATCCTCTCAACGATTCTACTCAATATCTTAGTCAAGCAGAGCTACGAGATACAACTCCATTCGAACCACAACATCCTCGCCCGTACGAAATCCTTCTCGATACGAGCACTCAACCTGAGGGTTGGCCAAACAACCTCGTTCAAACTCTCTTCTCGCTCGAGTCTTGGGACATCACTGACCCTCTGGCAGTGGGAATCAATACCTACGCCCTCTACATTAATTTCTCAAGCAGAGACGGCGGTCCACAAAAAGAGGCATGGGAGTACGGGACGTTCACTGGCGAATTGTTTGTTGGAACCGATCTCGTCTTGTTTGAAAATTACATCGATATCGATAACGATTCGGTCGATGATGTTTCGATATCATTAACCGTGCTTGGATTGCTCACATTGAATGAAGGATTTGGGTTTGAGCCGCCATTGAATCCACTCAATCCGCTTAACGTACCGGACACATTGTGGTTACGACCAACCTTTCAATGGAAAATTGATTATCTGAATGAGAACGACCCGATTTGGGATGAACTCGCTCACATGGAGGTCTCACTGCTCAAAGGTCTCGCCTTTAACTCAGCCATTCAGGATTCACAATCGTATGCTCTTGTCCTCGATACGCGGCTCACGCAACCTCCAAACAACTTCAGAGTTGAGGTTGGTATCCAAGAATTCCGCTTCAGTATTTCCAACACAATCGGCAACATCTTTGGGATTCTTACCGACTTCATCACCGGTGGTGCCTTGCCAGCCAATGCGCTTTCATTGACCAGTATCTCAGCACCATACGCAATTTCAATACGGAACTCGAATTCGGATTCAGAGAACAGACAAACGGAATGTGATGAACCCTATTACGACGTTTTCAACGATCATAGCTCGGTAAGTGAGACGCATAAGTGCGGCTATGGTGTTGGCATTGGTTTCATTGAATTTGACCAGGTGGATCAAGAAGGCCAAGCAGAAATTATCGATATGGGTTACATCGATGTTGGATTCCATCCAGAATTCGGTTCAAACGTCTTGCCAGAGGAAATTGACCTCGTGCTTCGAAACGATAATCTTGGTGACAACACATTCGATACGGTTGAACTTTACAGCGATGTTGGCGCAGATCTGTGGTTGCATTATTTTGAAGACCGTAGCAATACACTCGAAGGCGGGTCGTTCGGAAACATCACCGATTCTCGATTATGGATACGTGGGATTCCTTCTGGCACACTTCCTCAAGAAGAAATCAATGCGATTTTTACAATGATTGGAGAGGCGCCAGGAAGTTCAAATCTACCAGGTGATGTTCCTGACCGACTTTCGTTTATTCTTGCTATCAAGAACTTCTCAGGCGATTCATCGGCCAATCAAAACGACTTGACACTCCCGGTCAATCCTGCAGCACCCCCTGCGACGCTGATCATGGTCGCTGGGACGGAACGCATCAACTCACTCACATACGATTCAACGCTAATGCGTGCAGGATACGCCAGCGATGTTAGTTCGCTCTCAATCAATGTCGAAAATCTCCCAGAGGTTCTCATCCTAAAGGGAAGTTTCCAACTATCATCAACAGGAATTTCTCGTGTGAATTTCAACAACCCAGACCTCAATACAATCTCACAATTGCTCGATAATGCGTTGTTGACATTGGTTGAGGTAGTCCTTGATTTAGGGTCAATCCTCAACACGCTTCCCGATTTGATTGTTGGAACTGCAGGCAGTTCTGGAGGAGAGCTTGAAGTCCTGTGTTTGA
>CAXQWT010000014.1:0-23425 GCA_964227855.1 Salipiger bermudensis
GATCTACACGCAGCGTTACACTCTTTCCCTACACGACGCTCTTCCGATCTTACGAGGATCGTACGGTACCGCTGCCTCTTTTCTTTTCGTCCATTGGTCTTATGACTGGATTTACAGTTATTTTTCCTTTGTTAGGAATTGTAACGCTACCTGCAGCAGTACTTGTTGTAGTCTCGATTGCAAATGGCGATATTACCTTCATTGATGAAGAGATGAATCTCATTGTGGTCGAGGAAGAGTGATTCTCATCGATTGATGGCTTCAGAATCTTTAGCAAGATCACGGGTGATGTTCTTCTGGTGAGATTCGAGGGTTCCTCCACCGATCTCGAGAAGTTTTGAATCACGCCACAGTCGCTCGACATGATATTCTGCAACGTGTCCATAGCCACCCATAACCTGTATCGCCGCATCTGCGATTTCTTTGGCTGCAGTAGTAGCAAACAGTTTGACGCCATCTGAATCAAGTCGTTGACCTGCTGTTCCAAGCTCGATGTTGTTCGCTGTGTCGTAAACGTAAGCCCGCATTGCTCGGTACTTTGCCCAGGATTCTGCAATATGGCGTTGCATTTGACCGAAAGAACGAATTTGTACGCCAAATGCCTCACGTTGTGAAGCATATTTGTTCATCTCGTGCAGACAGCGGCGTGCGATTCCAACGGACATCGCCGCAAGTGTGAGTCGCTCAATTTCCAGATTACCCATCATGTGAATGAGTGAACCACCTTCTTCTCCAACGAGGTTGGTTGCAGGTACGATACAGTCATCAAACACGAGTTCAGCAGTATTTGAAGCGCGCATTCCCGTCTTGTCGAAGATTTTCTGTCCAACACTGTATCCAGGCATTCCATTCTCAACGAGGAATGTTGAAAGTTTGGTTCTACCCTTTTCATCGTAACCTGTTCGAGCATAAACCCATACAACATCTGCAGGTGTTCCTTGATCGTCGATGCATCCGTTTGTGATCCACATCTTTCGGCCGTTGAGAACCCAATCGCCATCTGCGTTTTTCTCAGCAGTTGTAGCCAATCCGAGTACGTCCGTACCTGCATCTGGTTCAGACATAGCCATGGCTCCAATCCATTCTCCAGAGCAAACCTTTGGAAGGATTCGAGCCTTTTGTTCTTCAGATCCATTGTAAGCCAGATTGTTGACAAAGAGCATTGAGTGGGCTAAGTAAGCAAGTCCAAACCCTGCGTCAGAGTAAGACAGTTCTTCGTGAGCAATCGTTGCCGCAACAGCATCAAGTCCTGCTCCACCGTATTCTTCTGGAACGGTGATTCCAAGAAGACCAAGTTCTCCAAGATCCCTGAACAATTCAATGTTGAATTGCTCTTTTTTATCGTATTCATGGGCTTGCGGCTCTACGAATTCGTCAACAAAATCACGAATCATTTCTCGGAGCATTTGATGCTCTTCGCTTGGATTTGCAATGTCAATCATGGTCTCACCCAACCATCCGCAGTGTTTTCCCTTTTTGACGGTTGGTCTTAGGTGCGAGGAACTCGGATACTTCTCTTCCCACGTTCATGACCGACCGGTGGGCGTTGACGTGTCTGCTGTGGTGTGCGAGATGCACGCTTCACTTTCCTTACTTTACGTGCGTTGAGTGGGATCTTCCGAGCCCGTTGCCCGACGTGGCGTAACGGCGATTGCTCAATGGTTTGTTTTGGAGTTTTGAGCCCAATCTCGGAAAGAAGTTCTGAGGCGGCTGATTTGTGGGTTACACCGCTGCGAGCATCTTCGACAATCCTTGATGCAAGAGCAGAGAAGGATGCGTCTTGTATTGGTTGATGCTCAACCTTTTCTCGTTCCTCTCGAAGGTGTTCGGCCATCAGTGCTCGAAGCATAGCTCCGTTTAGTGCATCCTGCTTTCGCTCAATCACATGCATCCCATCCAGCACGAATTTCGCCTTTTCACATATGAAGATTCGGCCCAATCAAGGGCCCTGTGTGTGGATTTTACTCCTCTTGATCGCCCAGCCGAGCTTCAAGGAAAGCATTGAAATCTTCCTCAGTATCAAATTCAATCACAATAGGCGAGATCGTTTCACAGTCCTGGCATTGGTACTGCTGACCCGTCATGAAACCCATATAGGGGTAAATTCTGATACTTAGACAGGTGGAGCAAGCCATGAATGCCATGTCTGTACCAACCCTCCGAGGTTTATCACCTCTCGTAAGGATTCATTGACTGAACAATTCTATTAATGGCTCGTTCAAAGAAACCACATGGAGGATGAAGGAGTAGGTTTCAAGACACGCTTGATTTCAATGGTTCTTCGGATTCTTACTTTGTTGCTTATCGCTGGAGCATTGTACATCTCTGTAGAAGGTATATTCGTTGTTCTCTTGCTTTTCGTGCTTGTGGTGCCGTTTGAGAAATTGTTTCCTCGCCATAAAGGTCAGAAAATCCGCCGACCACATCTCGATACAGACATCGGTTATGCTCTCGCATCTCCATTGCTCGGTCTGCTCACAGGATTCGTCGCTATCGTGGTTGGAATCCTCAGTCTTGCTTGGATTCCTGGCTTGCTGCTTCGTCCTTACGTTGAAACGATTCCTGAACAATACATGCCGATTTTTGGCATCCTCCTTTTCGATGCTCTCGTTTATTGGACGCACCGATTCTATCACGAAATCCCGGTACTATGGAAATTCCATGCAATTCATCATTCTACCGAACATCTCGATTGGGCAAGTGGATTCAGAGGCCATCCCTTGGACGGGACCATCTTAGCACCTGCTTTCGTGTTTCTTATTTCGGCTGGCTTCTCTTTTGAATTAACAGGGGCTTTAGCTGCTGCCCAATTGATACTTGGATTGTTTTTACACGCAAACGTACGTTGGAGAATGAAATGGCTGCATCGCCTTATCATTACTCCAGAGTTCCATCATTGGCATCACACAAACGAGCGAGATGCAATATGGACCAACTACTCAACGTTCCTCCCTATCTGGGATCAGTTGTTTGGAACATACTTTATGCCCAAAAATCGAAGGCCAAATACCTATGGAGTCAATGAAGAAATTCCAGTAGGCATCTTGAGGCAATTGCGATATCCATTGAAAGCCTGGAGGAATCCGCTTTGGTATCTCATTCATCCTTTCCAATCAATTAAACGAACACTGAAATTTGCTTGGAACATCCTCAAGTCAATGCGGAAATCAATGTTCAGAAAACGAGGTTCCAAGCCATGGGATGTTTATCCAATCGAACCAAACTAGAACAACGTCGTCTGCAATGAAATCGGTGCTTGCTTCTTTGCGTAATGCCGTTTCCATATCATTTCAAAGGCTCCATCTTCTGCAGATTTTATCGCTGCTTGAACGGTTCCAAGGGGTTCTGCCCAAGCATCACCTGCACAGGTAATTCGATCATGCTCCAGCCGAGAGGGTTCAACATATGGCCGAGCAAATCGCCATCGGTGTGCGTGATGTTCAGCGTTCTTTATCCAATCTGAATTTTCGAAATCAAGTTCACGAAGAATCAATTCGGTGATTTCATCTCTTGTCTGTTCAAGATGGTTCTTACTCCAATCATTCGACATTTGAACGATGAGAACATTGGATTCAACACTGTTTATTCCTTTACGCATTAATTCTATAGATTCGGAACTATAACGCAATATCTCTTGAGGAATCAAGTCTTTACCCGTACAAATCAAGGTCCAATTTGATTCGTATGGGTGTTCCTCCCATTTTTGAGGTGCGAGTCCGTCAAGGAGCGGGTACAACTGAGGTATTGGGCAGGTAAGAAGAACGGCTTCAGCTTCCCAAGTGAATCCTTGATCATCTTCGAGTAGGACGTGGTCTGACGTTGATTGAACACGGGTGATCCTCGTTTCACATCGAACATCGGTGTCTTCAAGCATTTCATTGATTCTCATATCGGCATATAGTTCTCCGTTGAGTGCATCCGTTCCGTGATTGTAAGATCCATAATCACGACGCTTGGTTGAAGACCGGCCTCCTGGAATAGTGCCTTTGTCGAGAACAAGAACATCGTAGCCATAGCCTGTTAGAATCTGGGCCGCACGTGCGCCGGCGAAACCCGCTCCTACAATGATGAAGGGTCGTTCCTGAGGGTAGGCTTGACGAGTTACATGCCGTTCATATGCATTCATATCCAGCCTTGATTGATGAGTTTCCAACTCTCGTTTTCGGACTACTCCCATGACAGGAAGTGGGGGTAAGAAGGGTCGATCAAAGAGTCCGTGACACCATTGAATGCCTGCAACAGATGATGGGTCTCTTCCGTCAAGTGCGAATTTGTCGTTCAAATGTTGCCCCATTTGCATTGATGCCTCGAGGGAGTTTGTCCAATGAGGAGTTGCTTTTCCCCATGTCATGCGGAGATTGTTATGCAATTCTCCATGACGATACAACGATGTTTGGCACAAATTCCAAAGATGATTTGGGGAATTTCCAATTTCAAAATCTTCTCTGTTGAGCACAGTTGTTCGGACATCCTCAGAAGTTTCCTGCCATGATTCACGAGCCCAATTTGGAAGATTATGTGAGCCGTACGGTTCTCCTCTTGAGTATACATGATGCCATGCATGTTCCCTGAAAATCAACAACTCATCAAGAAATTTTTCGGCTGCTTTGGTGCCAACAATATGAGCTTCTCGAACAATTTTCATGACCGATATCATACCGTAATGGATGGCCATTGACAATCTGGATACACCGTTTGGGTCTGCAGCATTGTTTCTCCGCCGAGCGTAACCTGACAATCCGTTGGTTAGGAATTCTTCCCAGCGCTTCAATGATGCACGTTCACCACCTCGTTGATTCCACACCGGATGGACAGTTTTGTCGATGTTACAACGGTGCAACAAGGCCAATCGCTCGTTTGGAGACGTAAGTGATGCTATGTTCACGGGTTCAAACGGTAACCCTCCGTTCCATGATCTTGGGGCACCAACATCGATGTTCGGCCAGTTTGAACCAACTCGTCGCTTCCTCAATTTTTTGGTAGCATCACGATATCGGAACGGACGATCCATCGATTTGCCAAAGACGGGCATCGGCACTACACAATGGCAATCGACCTCCAGGACAGGACAGTTTGCATTCTTCGCAATGCGATTAACCCATTCGTTCCAGGGCGGTAAGGGGAAAAGATCGGTGATGATCATGCTTGCAGTTTTTGCAAACTCTTTCATCACCGACGGACGATGACCTTCTCTGGCAACATGCAAGACATAGTCAATTCCAAGATGTTGGCAGCCGTGATGCATGTCAACGGCGGCGTCGAAGAGCATGTTGTGGTGTCGTGCGTTTGCGTGAGGATAGCGTTCGTCAACCCCTTGGTAAACGAGCAACGGTCGGTCGAATCGGTTGGCAATAATTCTCCCAGCATCGAGAGCAGGATTTTCATGAGTTCGTAAAGATGATTTGAGCCAAACAACGATTGGCCCTTGTTCGTTTAACGCCTCAATGGAGTTGGCCATGCGACATCTCTCAGCAAGATGTTCAGGCAAATCGAACATGCTCTGAATATTGAACGGCAGTAAATATACTCCTGTTTGAAGACATTCTCAAAACCATGATTAAACGTCGAGTTATCAACAGTTCATGGAGAACAAAACGTATCTTATCACAGGTGCCTCAAAAGGAATTGGTCGTGCGATTGCTAAAGCATTAGCGAGCGACGGAATTCGTGTTGTTCTTCTCTCAAGACCATCAACGGAACTTGAAGCTGCAACTGATGAAATGAAGGCGTTATCACCCACTTCGTTTTCTGTTGAATGTGATCTTGCAAGTCCTGAATCGATTGATTCTACCATCGATCGATTGGAACATCTCGATGCCATTGATGGTATTGTACACAATGCTGGGACGATTGCGCCGATACAATCGATGTTCGAAGCAGAAAATACTGATTGGGAACGCAATATACAAGTCAACATCACTGGAGTTCAACGGTTGACAAAAGGCCTCTATCCGAAGATGAAAGCAGCAGAACATTGTAGGGTCACAACCATTTCCAGCGGCGCAGCATTACGTCCCCTTCATTCATGGTCTGCATATTGCATCTCAAAAGCTGGACTCGATATGTGGTCGAGATGTTTAGCAGAAGAAGGTGCAAAGGATGGAATCACATCAATTGCCATCGCCCCAGGCATTGTCGATACAGATATGCAACTCGAGATTCGTTCTTCAAGCCCGAATGATTTTCCTTTGGTTGAATCCTTTGTAGGGTATCATCGTGATGGAGATTTAACACAACCAGATGATGTTGCAGCAAAGTTACACCAACTCATCACGGCCCATACGATTGAACAATCGGGTTGCAGATACGATGTGCGAGAATTGTAAAATCCGTACATAGAGAACCGAACTGTCATAAGCCACCACCACAGCGTCCGTTCATGCCAGGGACCGACCGTGTCGAGATTCGAACGTTAAAAGTTGGACGATTTTGTGTTGTTGATGATGAAGCCTACAAGATTTTGAGTATTTCAAAGTCCAAGCCAGGAAAGCACGGTTCGGCTAAGGCCCGTCTTGCTCTAGAAAGCATCTTCACAGGAAAGAAAATCTCTCACGTTGGTACCGTAACAGATTCAATCAGCGTTCCAATGATCGAAAAAGGAACTGCAACAGTTACCCACATGGATGGCAACGAAGTTCACGCTATGAACGACAGAGATTACTCAATGATGATTTTGCCTATGCCTGATTCTGAAAGTGCGATGAATATTGAGGCAGGCCAGAAAATCATGTGGCAAGAAGCCCTTGGCCGTTACATTATCATTCGTGATCATTGAAACCCGAGTGATTTTGCTGCGGAGATGATCATCTCTTCATGGCTTCGGGATACCCATCCCGTTTTCTCGATGGTGTTTGAACAATCGTAGTGATTTGTAGTTCCTAATCCTCGAGTGACCAAACGCGCTTCTTTGATGAAGACAGCCATGATTTTGACAAGGGTGTTCGGTAGGGCCCATGTCCGTACGTTGTAACCGTTTGATTTGAGATGTCGAGCAATACTTGGCATGGTGATGGGTGTTGATGCCATCATAAGTCGCTCTCCGTTCAATTCACTTCGCTCCAAGGCTTCTGCATGCATCCAAGCAACGTCACGGACATCGACGGGTGCGAAACTGATTTTTGGGAAACCTGGATAGGAGCTTTTCACGATCGACTCAATGATTCTCAAGGAGGTTCCTGACTTTCCGCTGTGCAATGGCCCAAAGATGACATTTGGATTGACGGTGGTCAGTTCGACATCAACATGGTTTGATGCAAACTCTCTGGCAGCTTGCTCAGCCAATGTTTTGCTTTTTGTGTATGCTGATACATTCGTTTCAAGGTCGGTCCAATCACGTTCTGTATAGGTTTGATTCTTACTTGTTGGTGTTGCTCCAGATATGGCCGCTGTGGATGAAGTAATTACAAACTTACGTATGCCCGATTGGTATGCCGTTTCCAAGACTCTCAGGGTCCCTTCTCGAGCTGGTCCAATCAATTCCATCTCGTCTTTTGGTTCGTATGCTGAGAATGGGGATGCTGTATGAACAACAGCATCGATGTCCTTCATTGCTTCACTCCAACCATTGTCAGAAGTAAGATCGAGTGCATGTAGCTCGAGTGAATCACCTGCTGAGAAATCATCGAGGATGGATTGATGCTCTTCTTTGGAAGAACGTGTCGTGCCCCGAACAAAGTATCCCCGCGAAAGAAATTCTTGTGTAACTTGACGACCAAGAAAACCTGTACATCCTGTTACGAGGATGTTCGGATACGCTTTGCTCATGGTTATCGGCACACGTTTAATGGCTTGAAGATTTGTCAAACAGATTCAAACGATTGGCCATCAAACCTTTGCAGGTGCTGTTTTCATAAACCAAGTCGAATTTGGTGTGCGCAGGGATACCATGAGTGAGATGGCCATTTCAGACGATATGCGAACAGCACAGGACATGATTTCATCGATGAGCGATGATGACCAAAAAGCAATCAAAGGATGGTATTTCTTTGACTGGGCGAATCAAGCGTACGCACTTACGGTGATGACAGTTATCGCTCCAGCATTGATGGCAAACCTCTACAATAAGGCAACGGGTACGCAATCTGGAGATTCATTTTACGCAACAATTCTAACGCTTTCAATGGTTTTTGTTGTCGCTACTGCACCCGCTCTTGGTGTTATCGCTGACAAAATGCCAATCAAGAAAAAGTTACTAAAATGGTATACGGCTGCTGGAATTATCTTCTGTGCTCTGATGGGCGCAGCACCGTATTTCGGTTCAGACGGTTACATTATTCTCGCCATGATGTTCACGATTGGTACAATCGGATTCACAGGTGGTAACGTCATTTATTACTCCTTCATGCCTTATCTTGGTTCTCGAGACGAACAGGATAAATTGTCTACATGGGGTTACATTTACGGATTTGCGGGGGGTTCACTTCTCTTGGTGTTCCACTTAATCCTTCTACTTGGTCCATTTAATTGGGACACGGATTTCAAGCTCGCCGTCATTTTCGTGACTTCAGCGTTGTGGTGGTGGGGCTTTGGCGCATTGATCTTCAAGTGGACGCCTGAACCAGACATCCCGACAGAAATGGAATGGCATGAACTGGGGAAAAACAACTTCGCTCGTGTCATCAGTGCGACGAAAATTGCCTATGGCCAAGTGTTCCAAACTGCGAAGGAGATTCGCAAGTTTAAGGTTCTCGCTTTCTTCCTCGTCGCATATTTGCTCTTCTATGATGGTGTCAACACCATTGCAAGCATGGCAAGTGCATTCGGTGAATCGGTTTTGAGAATCAATCCCAGCATGAATATCATGCTGCTGTTGACCGTGAACATCGTTGCTGTGCCAATGACGTTTGTCTTCGGTAAATTAGCCGCAAAGAAGGGAACCAAGTTTGCATTGATGGTTGCATTGCTGATCTACTGTGCTGTTGCTGTTACTGCTGCTGGCTTTGCACCTCTCGAACTTGAAGGTCAAGACGATGTAGATCGTTATGATTTCCAGTTCGAATGGAATAATGAAACTGGTATGTACGAAATGACGACACTTTACGAGCGCGGGTATGAAGGTTGGATTGCAGAAGATTCTGAAGGAGACGCAGCCTTCAGAGATAATTTCCAAGCCCACTTCCCTGAGACAGATTACTCGGTTGAACAGGCAGGTGATAGTACACTTGGCAAGGGTCTCGTAGTCTGTCTTTTCATTCTAGCTATGGTCGGCTTGCTTGGATTTGGAATCAAGTTCATCCAGGATAAGGAGTTGGGACTCATGGGATTACTTGCAGCATTTTTGCTTGTTGGGGTTGGTGTCTTTGGTGCATCCTTCCTCGCAGACCAAGCTACGATTGAAGAAAAAGAAGTCAAATCGATTTCAGAAGATGATGCTGTCGCTTTAGTCACCGCCTTTGACAACACGAGCGACCACCGATTTTCGATTATCATCTTAGGAGGAAATGAAACAATTGCAGGATCCGATGAAATCGGGGATCGCCATCCAACAATGCTCGATCAGGGTGGAATGGTCGATGGTTGGGCAGAACTCATGCGAGACAAGGTCTGGAAACCACTCAATCTTGGCGTCTCACTTCAGTGGATTATTCTAGGGATGTTCGTTGGTTGTGCAATGGGATCTGCTGGTGCACAAGCACGTTCTATGTTTTCAATGTTAACACCGAAATCTCGGGCATCTGAGTTCTATGGATTCTTCGGTTTCCTTGGGAAATCAGCTGCCATGATCGGAACGGCGCTGTACGCAATTGCAAGCACAACATTCGATAGTCGTGTTGCGATTTTGTCGATTACGATTGTTATCCTTGCCGGAACCTTCCTCACAAGTCGAGTTGACCTTGAAGAAGGAATACGCGTTGCAGAAGAAGAGGACGCACGGGTTGAAGCAGCAGCGAAGAACGAAGTCTGATGTGTGATTGCCATGCGTGGCTTTACTCAGATTCAAGCCGTCTTGTCTGTGTTCATGATTCTGCTCATGGGTGTGGTTTGGGGTCTTCCGATTGCTCCAGCAATCTACGTCTTTGATTCCCTGACATCCTTTGGCCCAGGTGACAAAAGTTGGCCTGATTTGCTTCTGATTGGCTTTGCTGGCTCGATTGCTTTTTTGACCTGGGGCATGTGTTTGTTGATTTTGTCAGGAATACTGCAATCGATCATTCGGCTTCGATTTGAAGATCGAATCGTTGCCCCTCTTGCTTCATTCACAACCATTCGTTGGGCTGTTTGTGGACAACTTCATCGTTCAACACAACCGTTCCTTTCTCACATTGTGCCGTCATTTTTTGCAAATGCCTACTACCGTTTAGCAGGATGTAAAATTGGGAAGAATGTGAACATCAATTCTGTTTCGATCAACGATCCCTCTTTGGTGGAAATCGGTGACAATGTCGTTGTTGGAGGCGGAGCAACAATCAATGGACACCTTGTCGAAAACGGGAACATTATCTTGGAAAAAGTTGTCATCGGAAAGCATTCAACAATCGGAGGAACAACCATGGTTGGCCCTGGTTCACGGATTGGAGAGTATTGCGTCTTGGGCAGCCGTGCTGTCCTTCCAAAACGAAAGGTCATTCCAGATGGAGAAATCTGGGGTGGAGTACCTGCCCGATTCATCAAGATGTCTCATTCAGAATCGTCCAAATGATGCACGTACGTAGGAATGCCCCGTTGGTGGGCTTCATCGGCAACGACTTTTGTCCATTTGCTTCCTTGACTCAGGAACGCAAGAACGTGCGTTGCAGCTTCTAGGAGCTTTTTGGTCAGTTCCAAGGGGGCCTCATCTCGTCCAGAATCTTCGAGTCCTGGCCTTGGATTGTCCCAGAATTCATTGAACATGATGAACTCGATGTTGTTGTTGGTTGCCCATCGTTCTGCGAGATAATCAACACCGCTTGCTCCACCTACGATTATCAGGTCTGGATAACCTTCAATCTCGATCCATTGATCCAGAATTTCCTCGATTACACTGTAGTCATAAAAACGACTTGAACCCGCAATGACCAGATTAATGATTTGTCCATCGTTGTTCAAATCTTGTGCCCCAAGTCGCAATAGTTCCGCCTCGCCAGTTGTTCCGCTCATGTTATCGCATCATAATCCGTACGAATAAACCCTGCGTTTTCCGAATTTATCCGAAAATCTTGAGGGCAACTGTATTCAAGTGCCCGCGATACCAAGAAACATCGGGGAGTGTACGCTATGGACGAGAAATCTGCTTCGGATTCAACGGTTCAACGCTCAGCATACCGTCAACCGGTCACTGCTAAAGGTCTCAAGGCAATTGAAGACGGGACGTTGACTTGGCTCGATGACGAAATGTACAACAATCTCAACACGGGTGTTTTGGAACAATATCTTGAGGAGAAAAACCTCGAAGAATCCTTCGAAGTATCACATTGGTCGCCATCAAAAGTGATGATCGGTATTGCCATTGGTGCCATCTTTTCTGGTGTAACCGCGTACATTGGGTTGAAACTTGGTCTCGCAATCTCGGCTGCTTGGTACATCGCTTACCTGTTGGGTATGGCGCTCAAGTGGTCACCTTCCGAAGTCAACATTGCGACATCGGCCACAACAGGTGCAACACATGCGTCAACAGGTTTCATTTTCACTTTCCCTGCAATCTTTTTACTAGCATCAAAAGCACAGTATTCACTTGCTGATGGTCCCTTGATTACATTAGAAGATGGAGAAGCGTTCAGACTTGCTTTTATCGCAATTGTCGCTTCAATGTTCGCAGGATTCCTTGGCGTGATGTATTTCATCATCTTCAGGCGAGTTTGGCTGGTTGAAGATCCGCTCCCGCTTCCTGGATTCGAGGCTACCCTGAAGATGCTGGATATTGCTTCCGACGTCAATACTGGGGCAGTTGAACATGCACGTGAATCGCTGAAAACCATTGGATTATGGACTGGGATCACCATGATCGGCATGTTCCTTATTGAATACCCGCTGATATGGCTTTCCGATAAGAAACTCTCTGTCATGGATTATCTTGCAGAAACGTTGCACGTAGGTGATGTTGGACTTGCGTCGTTCTACAGTGCAGGCAAAATTCACCAACCGTCTGGAATTTATGAGGACGGTTCATCAAAGAAGTACACGCAGTGGTCGGAAGACAGTGCATGGAATCCGTTCGCTTACACCTACGTCGGTGTTGCATTAACGCCATCGATGTTCGCAATTGGATGGTTCATGAAGACACGTGTTGCGTTCTTAGTCAATCTTGGAACCCTTGTTGGTTGGTTCTTCCTCGTCCCGTTGGCTGTGTTTGCGAATTTCCCAGTTTACGATGCAACCATGCAAGCAAACGTACCGATTCAATCTTATGCGAGCGAAGGTGGTCAAGCATTGCAAATGATTGCTTTCTCCAAGACCGTCCGCACCATCGCAATTGGTTCAATCGTTGGTGGCGGAATGTTCGGATTGGCCAAAATGTGGCGTACCTTCGCAAACATCTTCAAGGACATTGGTGCTGCCTTCAAGGGTGAAGGATCTCAAGAATACATGGAGGGTAAGGGTTGGTATGAATGGCCCCTTATGCACATTCCAATCTTTATGGGTCTCACATTCCTTTCAATGATTCTCATCTTCTGGGTCGGTGGTTTCCCGATTGCAGCTGCAATAATTTTCGCAACGGTCCTCATCATGACGACGTTCCTCCTCGGTGCAATTGCAGTCCGTGTCATGGGAGAAACAGGTATCGAGCCGGTCTCTGGAACATCGTTCATTGTCCTATTGATGCTGTTGGGAATCTTCCTCAACTTTGACTCAGCATTAGGTTTGAACAAGCAAGACGCCGTTCTTCTGGGACTCGTTGGAACCACGGTCTTTGGTTCAGCAATCTCCATGTCCGGTACGGTCATTGGTGATTACAAGAACAGCCTCTACATCGGAAATCGCCCATATCACATTTCCAAAGGAAACATCATGGGTGTTGTTCCAGGTGCTATCATCGGAGCCGCCGTTGCTATCTTCCTCTCAATTCAACTCGCTGAAGGACGAATCGATTTGATCGCTCCACAAGCCAACGCCTTCGCAACGTTCTCGGTTATTTTTGCTGAGGGTCAAGGCGACCTGTACCTCCTTGGACTTGGATTCCTCTTGGGAATGTTTGTTGAATGGGTAACTGGAATGGGTACTTCCTTCGGGCTCGGCATGTATCTTGACGTCCCTCACACACTGCCAATGCTCATTGGTGGTTACAGCCGAGATAAGTGGGAAGAAAAGAAACTCAAGCCTAAGATTGAGGCCATCAAGGAAGAGGAAGGCGCCACTGCTGCGGAAAAGAAGCGTGCATTGATTCTTCTCAGCACCTTCATGGTTGCTGCTGGTTTGCTTACTGGTGAGGCTTTCTTTGGAACTGAATCGAGTATTCTTTCCTTCATTGACACACTCGTGCCTGATCCAAACAGTTCGGGTTGGTACATTGGTCGAATGGCAGGATTCATTGGACTCAACGTGGGTATCGGGTGGATCATCTACGCCTTGTTCAAGCGTGCAGGCGTCATCGGGGCTCCACCAGTCATGGATGCTGAATTGGTCAACGAGTCGTGACCGTCATGCGTGGCAGGACAGTTCCACCACATGTGTGGCTGGTTCTCGGAGTGGCGATTTGTGGTGTTTCGAGTGCAGGTGCCATTTTTACACACGTCGACGAGATTCCGCCATTGCTTCGTGCCTCATGGCGTCTGCAACTGACAGCGTTGATTCTTGCACCCCTTGCTCTTTGGCAACTGAATCAAGTGGAAAACGACATCAAATCCAAGGTGTTTGAACCATCAACCTTGAAAATTATTGGTGCAAGTGGCGTTTTCCTAGCCCTTCACTTCGGCTTTTGGGTAACTTCACTTGACTACACATCACTCACACATTCGCTCTTGTTTGTTACAGCACATCCTCTTGTGATCTTGATTGGGATGTTCCTCTTTGTTCGGAAACCAAACCGTATGGAACTGATTGGTGGCATAGCAGCGTTTTCTGGTGCTGCGATTTCGATGCTTGATGCAGGTGATGTTCAAGGTGACCGGTCTGTGACACTCTTTGGAGATCAATTGGCCTTTTTAGGAGCGGTTTTTGTTGTTGGATACATTGTCTGTGGGAGAATTCTTAGAAACTGGATGCCATTGTTTCTCTACGCCTTTCCAGTCACGCTCATTGGAGGTCTACTCTTGATTCCAGCCTCTTGGTTACTTGAATCAGAATATTCTAAATTTGGAGCGTTTGGATACTTTGGCCATGAAACATTGGTTTGGTTCGTATTGCTCGCCTTTATTGCTGGAATTCTTGGTCATACTGGCCTCAATTATTGTCTAAAATACGTCTCTCCATTATTGATTTCAATCAGTGTTACACTTGAACCAGTACTTGGTTCAATCATTGGCTGGATGTTCTTCTCAACGGGTGTTCCTGGTTTATGGACATGGATTGGAGGGCCTATACTGATGCTTGGAATCATCTCAATTGTTTATGGGGAACATCTCACGAATCAAACATTACTTGATAACAACGGCCGGCTAGAGGAGGTTGAATGATGGAAAACAAATGGGTTCTGATGACCAACGATGATGGAATTGAGGCTCCAGGATTTGAGCTTCTGGTGAAGGCGTTGAACAAAGCAGGTATACCAATCGTTGCGTTTGCTCCATCCGGAAACAAATCCGCTTGCAGTATGCAATTAAATCTCGGAAAACCAATCGATCTGCATAATCGGAAGGAATTGATTGAACAGTGGAATCTTGATGAATCGGTTGGTGTCCATTTGTTTGCACTTGATGGCACACCCTGCGATACAATGATCGTTGCACTGGACGGGGGTCTCAACCATGTTTTGCCCAATGTTCGACCATCTCTTGTTTTGTCTGGTGTCAACCTCGGACCAAATCTCTCCCAAGATTCCTATCATAGCGGAACAATGGGGGCTGCTCGTGAAGCAGGACTGTATGGCATGCCTGCGATTGCAAGTTCCTACACATCATTTGATCCACAAGGTATGCAAGTTGGTATTGATTCGACAGTAGAACTTGTCCGACGGGTGCTTCCCTTTGTGCCAACAGCACCTGCAAATCTTTGCCGTCCTCACATCGATGCTCGATCAAAGCATGTTTCATCTTGGCCAAACCCTGTGATTCAAAGAACACCGAGTGAAGCAGATCAGCAACTCATGAGTGCTTTCCGTAATGGAGAACTTATGCTCAATCTCAACGTACCACCAGGATGGAATGGAGCCTACCAAACAACACGTTTGGGTATGCGATGGTATCGAAATGCTGTTCAGTTTGCAGAAGGAAACGAAGGTTCTGTCGAATCCACATTCACAATTGGAGCGGCATATATTGATACGGATTCTGTTGAGAATGGTGACTGTGATTCCGTTGCTTCTGGCTTTGCAAGTATATCTTCACTCCCAACTTGGCCCCAGACTCACCCACTTGCACTTGACGATGAATTGTTAGCGCATGCACTACGTGCCGACGAAACTGGCCACCCTTCATGGTTCAAAGATTGAGTTCAATCCCTTCATCTAGAAGAAAGTGACAAATTGCAATTGCATGATGTCCTTGCAGCCATGTTGTCCCAAGCGAGCGAGGTAGACCATCATTTGTCTCCAGTGGTTGATCATCTGAGAGTAAAAATGCAATCGATTGATTGTTTGGTGTCGATTCCGATGGAATACTGCTCTGTGGTTTCCATAACCGCTCAGCTTGTGCATCAAGCCGAACAATGATTGATTCTCCCCACTCAGAAAGCGTATGAGAAAGTTTTCCACCACCATCATACAAGCCTGGTGTGCGCTCAATCCAATGTCCAATGGCCGGTAACGGCTCCCGGATAACTTTTGCAATCAAACCAGCAACACTACGTTCTTCAGCATGAAATCCTCGTAGTTCGGATCCGACGAATTTCAATCGCCGATGAGAACCAGGTCCCCCCTGAAGATGCAAGATAACTTCCACATTGTCCCTTAGGCCATGGGATGTAAGCAAAGAGGACATCACTGCTCGAATGAGTACGTCCATGCGGCCTGCGCCGCCTGCGAGGTCATTGAGGGGCAACTTGCCCTTGCTCATTGCTCGATGGCCTATGATTGCAAACCGTCGCACATCAATCCCCTCGTTCGATAATGATTCGAAGGGCTTCACACATATCGAACTGGCTTTCAAGAACAAAATGACTGCCTTGCTTGTCGACAAGATATCCCCTAGGTTTTGAGGAGTCACGAAGATCCTCCAATCGATTCGCGACAACAGCTGTCATTTCAGAATGCTCGATTTGTGCAGTTGCCCTATGAATCAAATCCCGTTGTTTGATTCCAGTTTCGAGCTTGAAACCAATTCGCGTAGAACCTCGAACCTTTTCCTTCAGTTCTTGGATATGTTTTGCACCTTCAACGAGATTGACCTGCAAGGGTCCTTGTTGACTTGCCAACTTTCCTTCTGCTGGAGATTCTACCACATAATCGAGGACAGCTGCTGTATGTATCCATGCATGAATGTCATCGTTTGCTAACGCCTTAAGTTCTGCAAGCATCTGATTTGGCTGTTCTGCTTTGATGCAAAGAGGCAACCACGCTGGTTCCTCTACGCTTGTTTTTCCTACAACACAGGTCACATCATGGCCATATCGATACAGGTCATCAGCAAGAGCAAAACCGGTTGCTCCCGAACTGGTATTTTGGACACCTCGCACATCATCAATGGGCGAGTAGGTCCCGCCAAGTGTGATGACGACATTCTTCCGACCTGCTGACTTGGTATTGATTCCATGTGCAAATCGTGCGACAATGTGTTCATGGTTTGGCGTCTTTCGCTTCCCCTCTTCGAGATCACCCCACATAACATCGATGCCTTCATTTCGCAAACGGTCAACAATGTCATCGGTAACTGGATCATCTGCAAGGTCAGCATGCATACTTGGTACCATCAAGACGTGCGTATTTCTTGACCGTGCTGCACTTAATGCCATGAGAAGAGGTCCTTGTTGCATACCGTGCAAGTGTGCAGCAATTGTATTCCGTGTTGCTGGTGCAACAAGGATTGCATCAACATCCTCAAGTTGTTTCATATCACCATCCCAATCGGTGATGACTTCGCATTGACTTGCCCATTCAACGGCAAGCGGTGTAATGACACGTTGTGCACTTTCGGTCATGATGACAAGCATCTCTGCTCCATGGCGTCGCATTTCGCGGAGAAGTCGAACCGTATCCACGGCTGCAATTCCACCGGTGACGCCAACAACAATACGCATTCCAGAGAGACTGGAGCCACGCATCTCAACGTCGGTATCACGGACGCTCATGACCTTGCGAGAGTATTGACCATCAAGACTTCTTCGCTGTTCACAAGCCTTCATGAGAGGGCGATGATTGGTCGAAACATGGCAGGGAACAGAGGCGATGACATCGTCTTGGCAGGTTCGGGAGGACAGCGTGCCTCAGCAACCCTTTCAGCAATCTTTGACCAAACACATCGTAGCACATCCCTAATCTTAGCGATTGATAGTCTCATCATTGTTCTGATCGCATGGGACTTTGCGAGTGTAGGTCAACCGTATTTTGGACGCTTGGCATTGCTCCTCTGGGCGGTTCCTCTTTTCATTTGCGCCTCAACATGGTTTTCGTATCGTTCTCGACAGGCTTGGGCTTATTGGCCAGCTGCGTTGATTATTGCTGTAGCATCAGTTGTTTTCTTCCTACTGTTTTTGATTAATCTCTTCTATGTTATCTCAGGTGCAGTCGGTGGACTTCTGTTTATGCTGATTATGGGTTATGCCTCTTACAGTTCGTTCCAACGTGTTCGATATCATTTCTCCCCACTCTATAAACAGGGATATAGAACGTTTATTCCAACGCCAGAGGCTGACCTTGAAGATGGAGAAATGTTGGCCGCATGTCCAAGTTGTATGGCTGTTTTAGCCATCCGACCCGATCTCCTCTCACCCAACGATTCGTGCCCACATTGCAACAATCTACTCGTTAGCAAAGAACTCGCACAGCGTCATGGTTGGGAAGAAGAGTAGGCATCAGCTCGAGCAAGAGAGCATCGAACAACCAACACGATTTCGTGCCCATTCTGGTCGTTTCTGGAACCATTCTCCTTCATGTTCAACTTGCTCGTCATATGGATTTTTGAGCAATTCATACAACGTTTCGGCTACAGAATAATCCTCTTTGTCAGCCGAATCGATGGCTCGTTGAGCCATCCAGTTACGTAGAACATATTTGGGATTTGAAGCGAGCATAACTTCACGATTGGGTTCACCATTTGTTCGCTCCCACCATTTTATCAACCACTGATTCCATTCATCCGCAGGAATGGTCTCTTGATCGTAAAATGCGAAGGACAGGAGTTCAACATCGGGTGTCTCTATTGCTGAAATCAATCTGAAAAAGATTGTCATGTCAGTTTCAACCAATTGCAAATTCGCAGTCAACTCTTTGATCAATTCCTCATCACTTTCTTGGAACACTCCCAAGCCAAGTTTCTTGCACCACATCGCATTGTTTGCTTCTTGATATGCATTGTAATATGCTTCAAGACTTTCATACAGTCGTTCCGGCTCATCCATGAGTGGAGAGATGGATTCCAAGAAGCGAGCGAAGTTCCATGCTCCAATTTGTGCTTGGTGGCCGAATCTGTATCTTCCTGTTCGAGCATCTGTTGTATTTGGTGTCCAATTCGGATTAAAATCTTCAATCCATCCATAGGGTCCATAATCAATGGTCAATCCATGGATGGACATGTTGTCCGTGTTCATGACGCCATGGACGAAACCAACTCGCATCCACTCTGAAATCATGTAGGCTGTTTCCTCTGCAATTTGTTTGAGCCAATTGACCAAACCGTCATCACTCGATAC
The DNA here is from genome assembly GCA_964227855.1 of Salipiger bermudensis. Taxonomy (GTDB): domain Archaea; phylum Thermoplasmatota; class Poseidoniia; order Poseidoniales; family Poseidoniaceae; genus MGIIa-L2. The sequence goes on from CAXQWT010000014.1 coordinate 18,856, forward strand.
AGAATGGTCTGGGAAATGATGCTGAACTGTGTAATCGACCAAGGTTCGTAACGTCTCCTTATCCCCATTCATTGAATGAATTTGGAACGATCCAAATCGAAGGAAGCTTGGAGCAACTCTGCAAACGATAGCACCTGACTCAGGTGCTGGATTTCCGTTGTAGAGAACATCTCGAATGACTTCCTCTCCCGTGGTGACAAGTGAAAGTGCCCTTGTTGTTGGAATCCCGAGATGATGCATAGCCTCGCTGCACAAGAACTCGCGAATAGATGAACGAAGCACAGCTTTACCATCTGCAAATCGAGAATAAGGAGTGATTCCCGGACCCTTCAATTGCAGTTCAAGAATCTCAGTTCCTGTGTCTACTTCTCCAAGTGTTATCGCTCGCCCGTCACCTAATTGGTTTGCCCAGTTTCCAAACTGATGCCCCCCATATCGCTGAGAATACGGATCCATTCCTGAAACCAAACGGTTGCCACCAAGGATGTCTGCCGAGTCTTGTTTAACATTCAACATCTCAGCCATTTCTTTGGACCATAAGCGAAGAATTGGTTCTGGAACGTGTGTTGGCTCAACTCGAGACCAACAGGCGTGAGGGACTTGTCTTGGTTGACCACCAACTTCTTTGTCCCCAGGCGTGCCCTCGAGAAATCGTCTCGACCATTTCAGTTCAGAAAACGAGTCGGTTCCCACAATATCAACTCAATGTAATGTCTCTTGAACTTGATTTAATTTCCAGTAGATTCGTTCTTACGCCGAACAATGATCATTGAAATCGAGATGGAAACAATTGCGGAAAGATACCCAAATCCAGGGGTTGAATTGGTTTTTTCATCAGTTTGATTTTCTTCTGAAGGTACAGGTTCAATCGCCTCTGTATACACTCCATCCAAACAGGTCCCATCACCAACGACTACTTCTGATTGATTGCTTGACAACACAGTAGCACTTCCTGGATCAGCATTCAAATCTCCTTCTTCGTACAAAGTCGAGTCGATCGAATAACAGCCACGGTTCAGCGAGAGCATGAGGTCGTACTGGTCTCCACTGGATTGTATGTCTTCCCACCACCATATTCCGCTCCACTCTCCGCTGGTGAGATTCTTTGCAACGACAATCGCAGTATACGTCGTATCCTGTGCAAGGTCACTGACTTCAGCTTGGTACTCGTAAGTCCATGGAGATTCCAAGTCGGCTGGTGTGCTTGTTGGCATGAAATAATTCAATTGGATTTCTTCATCAACTTCAATCATAGGAGGAATGTACTCTCGCCACAACCAGACCATGTTGCTCTCATGTCGTCGGGTATCTTCTCCAACGAGAACACTTCCATCATCAAGCACGACGAGGTTGTCTGGTCCAGCAAGATTGTCAATGTTGCATTGGTTTTGGTTGGAGGATGTGTAAGGTCCGCCAATGATGGCAGGATCAATTCTGTTGACATCCCAAGAATCAACCATTGTCATTTGATAGACAATTCCACATAAGTTGTCTGAGACATCAATATCGCCTTGTCCATCTGTCATGGCATTGTCAATGCTGGACATAGCAAGGTACATTTTCTCTGGAGCATTTGGATTGAAACCAACGCCTTCCATTTTGTTCCATTCATCGGTTGCACCGATGGCAGCAGCGGCCTTTCGTGTTTCAAGGAACGCCACACGATCGTCTAAAGCATAACCAACGATTCCATCGTTGTTCAAATCTTGATTCAAATATCCTTCTGCCCAATCGTTGATTTCTTCATCTGAAATGTAGGAGTTCTCACCTTGCACATAATCAGCAGTTGTGATGCCATCGTAGTCATCGATATAACGTTGGATTTCTGAATTCGATGATGAACCAAGTTCGAGCCACTCGACTCCAAAACCAGCTATTGCTGAATCCCATGTCGCATCCTGAGTTAATTTCGCAGCATAAAGCGTTCCTCCTGTAAGGTCACCAGCAGTATCTGCTATGAATTTGAAAAGCACTGTATCATAACCATCGTCGGTCAAATAGACCGTTTTGTTATCGGGCATAACAAAGGCGTTTTCATGGGAAAATCGGCCCATTGTGAGGTGTCGTACCATTTCTGGTGTTGCTGTGGAGGCGTCTTCCATTTCGATGATATATCCATAATCGTATGGGTTTGGATAGTGGCCAAGATATTGTTCAAGACGAAGTTGATCAGAGTGATATCGGTACCCGTCATTGTTCCAATCCTCAGTGTCATCAAAATACAATTCTTCTGAGAACAATGGACTGCTCCATGGACTTACACTACCAAAGCAGAGAACCCAAGCACCGTTGATATCGGAAAGATTCAACATTTGTTTGGAGAGAACATCCCACTCATTTGATGTCGGATTCCACTCGATTTCGACTTGACTGATTCCGGCAGGCCTATCTTCCCAAGCGGTGTAGAGATAGCCTTTGTTTCCATCAAGAGTTGTAGGGATGAATGCATTGTAATCTGGTTTTTGACTCAACAGTATTTGTTGTCCGTTGTGTGCTGAGTAGATTCCTCCAGCAATTCTTCCATCTGTTGTTGCATCTCCTGCTTGTAGAATCACCTGATAATCTCCATAACCGGTTCGAATGCCATGCCAGATGTCAGATGCACTGCTCGAAGAATGAAGTTCAGGCACCTCGTCCGGAAGATTGTTCCAATCAACACCATTGATGACGCCGACTGTTGCTTGGTAATTGTCAGAATCGGGATGCATTGCATTGACGAAGAAACGACCATTCTCATCTACATACATTCCTGTCGCTTCAGCTTCAGGAGGAAGCATGATGATTCGAATCATCTGATCGCTTTCATTCTCACTTTCTGCGGCTACAAAAGGAGTACTCGACAAGCAGACCATCATGCCAACACACAGCAAAGCCAGCAGCGGTTTGTTTCGCATGTTTACGACTCTGGCATGTGTTGCAAAAACATTCCCTAACAAGGCACACTCATTGGCAAGAGAGGATTTGTACTAATCCTGGGTCCATTTTTGAACAATATGAGGTAGAATCTCTCCCGCTTTACCTTGATAAAACTCATCAAAGAAATAGACGTTCTCTGGAGGTTCGAGGTTTATTCCGATGGTATGTGCACCATGACGCTTTGCAGTGTGGAGGAAATTGGATGCAGGATAGACATGACCGCTTGTTCCAATCGCAACAAAAACTTCGCATTCAGACAATGCTTTCTCAATCTCAGGCATGTGCATGGGCATCTCATTGAACCAAACGATGTGTGGTCGCAATCTCCCTTGGCACTTGCTGCAGGCTAGGAAGTCTTCACCAAGATGTTCTTGATCCATCATGACCTCAACATGTCCACATGCTTCACAACGAAGAGGTGCAAGTTCACCATGCATGTGAATCAGATTGTTTGAACCAGCTCGTTCATGCAAATCATCCACATTTTGCGTCACGAGAAGAAAGTGCTCCAAAAATTCCTCGAGTTTTACCAATGCCTCATGCCCTGGATTTGGCTCAACTTCCAACAATTGTCGTCGTCGTTGTTGATAAAAATTCCACACCAATTCGGGGTTAGCTTCCCATCCTTCAGGTGTAGCAACATCCTCTACTCGATGGTTTTCCCATAGGCCATCGGACGCTCGGAAAGTTTGAATTCCAGACTCAGCACTGATACCGGCACCTGTTAAGATGACCATACGAGTTTTCTTTGTGATCATGATTCTCAGAGTTGGTTCTTATGTTCGAAACTAAACGGTTCTACCGTTGATGCATCTGTTGGAATTTCTTCCGTAAACGGAGAATCAACGGGTGTTTGTTCTTGATGTACGGGGGTTGATGGCGGGATGTACTGATGAACAGTCGTCTGGTTGGGTTGAAACATTGTTCCGTCAGGCTGTTGAAATACGACGACTTGAGGGGCTTTCTTCCCAACAGAGAGTCCAACAATCAAAAGAATGAGTCCAACCAGGCAGCAAACCCCACCGCCACAAAAAGACAGACCCGGAAGAATCAGCCCATCCGCATCGATGATTACAATGTCGTCTTCAGCATCGATGTTGTAATTCCCTGCTGAATATACTTCCAAATCCCCGAGATAGGTGTAGCCTTCGACAGTGGTTTCACTCTCACAATTTGGCCAAAAATATTCGAACATTTCATCGCTAATTGAAACTGTAAAAGTATTGCAATCAACATCGCCTTTCGCATATACCTCGAGCAATGTGACCTCACCGTCGTAGGTGTATGTCATACCATCCGTTTCTGTATCGTGAAGTATGTTGTCACTATCAGGTCCGTGACCCATGACTGCGATGAGGGAAACGAAGAAAACAAGAATGGACAATACCATCAGGGTGCCGCCCGCAATGGCGAGTCCTTTGTTCATGGAAACAACTCAGCGAGATGCGAGGGTGAGGTTCTTCCACATGTCTTCTGGAACTTCCATAGCCAATCGGAGGCCACCCATTGCACCGAGTCGAACTGGGTCATCGACAACGTGTACGTTAACATCACCCATATCGGAGAGTCGGCGTTCGATGAGAGCACCAAGTCCACGGATCCCTGAACCTCCACCAGCGAGAACCATGTTTCGACGGAATTGGTCGTGGTACTC
>CAXQWT010000015.1:0-4724 GCA_964227855.1 Salipiger bermudensis
CACGCTCTGCAAAAGTACGGCCACCGGTTGCTAGGTTTGCGTGGGTCGATATTGCCCATTGATTGTTGACGACGTTCAGAATAACCGGTGGTTTGAATGTTGAAGCGAAATTCAAAGCATAGTGGTAATCGCCTTGAGCAGATGTTCCATCACCAAGCCACGAAATACACACTTCGTCCTTGTTTTGGTATGCACTTGCCATAGCTACACCGACCGATTGCGAAAATTGGGTGCCAACGGGTGATGAAATCGATATGAATCGACCTTCCTTGTAGGTATAGTGGACGGGCATTTGTCGCCCTCGGACGTTGTCCTCTGTATTCCCTATACAGTGACAGATCATGCTGACCATGTCTCGGCCACGTACAAATTGAGCGCCAGGTTGTCGGTAAGACGGGAAGACCCAATCTTGTGTTTCAAGTGCCATTGTTTGAGCGATTGCAACGGCTTCTTCACCGAACGATCGCATGTAAAACGAAAGTTTCCCGGTTCTCTGCATTTTGATCATTCGATCGTCAAAGATACGAAGACGCATCATGTATTCAAGTCCTTGAATCAACTCACTGGAATCGAGTTTAGGGTCCCATTCTCCTTTTGCTTCTCCGTTGTCATTCAATACTCGTAGCAAACCTCGAGCGTGAGGGGTGGTGTCATCGGAAGTGCATGTTGCGGGATCAGGTCGCCAAAGGTCACCAGGTTGTTCCTTGAAGGCGCCTCCAAAATCGGCATCTTCTCCAGGACGGAAAGGGGGTATTCCGATCGTGTAAGGGGCTGTTGTAGCCGTCAATCGCTCCGTCATTGTTCCACCTCACTATGACTCGGCATTAAGGCATGTTGGTTGGTTGGTTTGGGCTGAACCAACACGTATGCACCAGGCATTTCTTCTGTGTTGTTTTCATCGAGCGTTTTTCGCATCAGTAAACCAGCCTTGTAGGAAGAACGAACCAACGGTCCGCTAGCGACTCCAGAAAAGCCCATTTCGATGGCTTTCCGAGCCCATACATCGTAAAGCTCTGGTTCTGGGAATCGATCGATAGCGAGGTGATTCTTCGATGGAGCAAGGTACTGGCCGATCGTTAACAAATCGACCCCAGCATCTCGCAGGAGTTGCATGGCCTCGACGATTTCTTCATCAGTTTCACCAACTCCAACCATCAAAGATGATTTTGTCAACATATCTGGACGGAGTCGTTTTGCCTCTCTGAGAATAGAAAGCGATTGCTCAAAGGATGCCCGAGGGTCCCGAACAATGGAATCGAGGCGTGGGACACACTCAACATTGTGAGCAAAAACGACGAGGGGGCTTCCATCGAGAAGGTGGGCTAAATCGGTGAGATTACCAGCAAGATCGGAACACAGCAGTTCCAAACTGACGGATGGACATCGTTTCGAGACTGCCGCAAGACATTGCTTGTAATGGTCGGCTGCGGAGTCTTCCAAATCATCTCGATTGACGACAGTAATGACGGCATGCCTGAGATTCATTGAAGCAACTGCATCAGCGAGATGTTCGGGTTCGTGAACATCGAGTGGCGGTGGTGTTTTTCGAGTCCCAACTGCGCAGAACCGACATCCACGTGTGCACTCCTTGCCAGCAATCATGAACGTAGCATCGCCACTAGACCAACAATCGTGGATGTTGGGGCATTTTGCTTCTTGACAAACGGTGTGGAGTTGGTTGTCTTTTACCGCATCCATTGTATTGTTAAACATGGCTTGCTGTTGGCCAGAAGGCAACTTCGTTCGAAACCAAGGAGGGAGCCGAGGACGTGCGGCTTTTTGGCTCGCCATTTTGAGATTCTTGGCCATCCTGTGTCCCCTCTGTTATCGGCGACATGAATGAACATCAAAAAGGTGTGCAGGCAAGCAATTCGAGGTTTTGCGAAGATACGAGCATATATGTGTGAGTAAGGCGACCACAATTCATGTCAGCCAAGGTATGTCTTGTGACCGGTAGCGGCAGACGTATTGGCGCCTCCATCATCCGCAAATTTGCCTCGGAGGGCTATGCTGTTCTCATTCACGTTTCTACTTCCATTGAAGCAGGTGAATCCCTCAAATCAGAACTCATCGAACAGGGTCAACAAGCAGATCTTCTCTGTGCCGATTTGTCGAGCGAAGATGAAACGAACGAATTGATCGAGAACGTCGTGAATCATCCCTTCGTTGTTCAACGAAATGGATTGGATGTACTTGTTCACAATGCCTCGGTCTATAGCCAGACACCCATTGATGATTTGTCCTTGGAAACGATGCGATTTCTCAACCGATTGCACGTTGAAGCACCGTTGCAAATTTCACAAGGACTGGTTCAATCACTGGCCTTTGTCAACGGTTCGATTGTAGGGATGACGGACACTTCTGCAGGAAAAGCTTGGAAGCAACTCTCACACTACACTTCAAGCAAGGCTGGACTACGTCAATTGATGTTCAACCTTGCAGGTGAGTACGCACCACGAGTTCGTGTCAATTGTGTCGCACCAGGCGCTATTCTTTCTGCCGATTGGGAGCACGAGCATTTCAGCAAAATCGTCCAAACAATTCCACTCAAACGGTCAGGCGATCCTGGGGATGTTGCAGGCGCAGTGTACTTTTTCGCAACATCACCTTACCTCACTGGACAAGAACTGTTTGTTGATGGTGGTTGGGCCCTCAACTCTTCGTAAGGATTTCATACAGGCTCGAAGTCCCGGTACCATCGAGGTGGCTGAGGTGGTCAAAGGCGCCGGGCTTAAGATCCGGTCCCAGATGGGTTCGAGGGTTCAAATCCCTCCCTCGATACCACAAACCATGTTCTGGAAACACAATTGTCTGAACAATTCATGCAAAACCGTTTAACGCCTGCTCGCTTCCCCTGCGATGAGGGATGTCATGACTATGTCTTCCAATCGCTTTGTCTATGCGGTACTGATTTCGCTTTTTTTGGCCGTTGTTCCGTTGAATAATCCGGTTGAGTTGCTTTCTGAAGATCAAGAAATTCGATCCGTTGGTGGCCTCTTGGAAGACTACGAACTGTTCTTTGACGATGACCCTTCTCTTACAACCATCGAACCTTCTGGAAGTTATGACGAAACATCCTTGCTCGGTTCAGGAGCCGTATTCCAAACAGAGGAATTAATTTCCGACTTGACCATCGAAGGTAAATCCTCCTCCGAGGTCCGAATTTTTACGTATCTAAAGTTTGAAAGTTCCAACAATCAATCTGAAGCTGATGTCACATACAGGCTCTATGCAGGTTCCGACATCATCGACACCTTCACTGAGACACTCACCAATCCATGCGGTGGATTCTTTGGCAGCAACTGTGCATGGACTCCAATTCAAGTCAATCTTGATGTTAACCCGTCTGGCTACGATGTATCAAACGGTGATCGAATAAAAATCGATATCGAAGCAACTGCAGATTGCGAAGGTGGTGGAGGCTTTGGCTCCTCGTGTGAAGTCACGCTCGCCTACGGTGGAGAGGTTGGTAATGGATACTCACGGATGGAATTCCGTGCCAACGCTCTCGAAGGTTCGCAAGTCAAAGTTCACGAAGTTGGAGATGGATGGAGCGAAACAGAAGTGACAGATTGGTCGCCAACGCACCGTCCAGAAAATCGAGAGATGCAATTCACAGTCGATGTACGTGATGCCTTCGGTCGCGATGACATTGATTCTGTTGAGTTGGTCCTTTACACACCCAATGAGGCATCAGCAGTCTTTGAGAAAGAATTCGGAAACAACGAATTGAAGTTGGACAACGATGGTTTGGTTGGAAATTTCACCTTCACGTACGATTCAGGAATTGAACACGGAGAATACCCTCTCCGATTGCTCATTACTGATGTTCAAGGCCACGTCATCGAATACCTGCATCCACAGGGAATCACCTTCCTTGAGTACGACATCTTCCTCGACTTCCCTTCGAATCAGATTCCAAAGTTGCTTGTTGCTCCCGGTCAAACCTCGTCGATTGAATTGTCCGTTTTGCATACGGGCTCGCTAACCTCCGACCTTCGTGTCGAAATGGAACTTCAGCAATCTTTGCCATCTGGATGGTCCGATCCAAACTGGGACAACCCAGGAGGGTACATGTTGAACGGAGGAGGTTCCTCTGCACGACCACTACTCACCATTCAAGCACCTGAAGATTTGAGCTCACTTTCCAACTCTTACCAAATCGTGGTTGAAGCGTATGCATATGCAACCACTGGTGCAGACAGTGGTTCACAAGTCCGGCTCGTACCGCTTGCTATCGACGTTGAGAAGGTCAACCAATTCGGTCCTCCTCAAATCGATGTTTACGAGGATGTTGAACAACAAAAGCAGATTTTTGCTTCCGATCGCCCAGAACTCTACAATGAAAATCTCTCTCACTATATCGATTATGACAAGGTAGGTGACTTCTATCTTAGCCTAAGTAACGTCGGCTTTGATGACGATAGTTATCGAATCCGAATCCAGGAAATACCTGTGGCATGGAGCCTGAAATTCATCATCAATGGGACAGGAACCGAACTCGCTGAGCAAGGAATAGACTCCTTGACGCCGATTATTGGCCAGGGGGAGAAATTGGTGCTGAAGGTCGAGGTATACCCTCCGTTTGAACGGGATGCGGTCGACATTGGCTTGGTTCGATTGAGCGTTACTTCAGACAGCAGTGTTGACGAGGTGTTCACGACGCCAGTTGCGTGGACAGTCCACCGTACCTTTGGTATCGTTGGTGAGGTTATTTCCGACTC
>CAXQWT010000016.1:0-12010 GCA_964227855.1 Salipiger bermudensis
CTTGACAATGCCGTTTCCATACACTTCAATGTTCACGAGTGCAAATCCTTGGCCGAGATTGTTCAGCAAAGCACTTTGGCTGTTCAACGTTGCTTGCAAGAGTGCATGCTCGGATGCATTCAATTCAAGACGGTAAACCGTGGCGTTTTCCAGCGTGCGTGAGACGATCGTCGAACCCGCAACACGCAATGCCATACCAGTCATGTTTCCGTTTTCACTGGATACTGAAACTGCAAAATTATTGAGATTGGATGCCGGAATCCAAGCACTAGCCTCGGCAAGGCCAGAGAACCCAAACGAGTCGCGTTCTGTATTTTCACCGTTTGAGAAGTGGTCCTGGAATCCCCATGAACCGATGCGAACATCTGGATTGCCCCATTCCAACAACCCATCTCCATCCATATCCAGAGTTGGCGAATGAACACGCTCACCGGTTGACATCGTGACCTGAACCTGATCGAGAAGACCAGGTTGCGTTGAGTTGTGTTCAAATTTGAGTTGGAAAGTGTATTCATTTGCATCGAGCATGCCGGAATAAGGCAGAGTGATTGGAGTCCAAGGGTCGGATTCTGCGTGACGAACAAAGGCATCAAAGTCCTGCATGACTGCTGCAATCTGATAGCCTGCCATCGGGGAGTTGCTCGTGTACCACGGAGAATGGGCTGTGCCGTTGGCGATTGATGAAATCGCACCGGCGAGATACGTGCTGTTGTTGAGTGTCCAGCCACGTTCGACTGGGTCTGAAGAGAATGTATCCTTGATCAAACCTCCACCGGATATTGATTCAACCGATGGCATTGAACCAGCACCAAGTCCTTCAAACTGCAATTGAACGCGCAAGGATCCATACTGCTCCCAATCGACTGCATCGAGATGGATTCGTGTACCTTCAATGGATTCAAATCCAGAAATATTGTCTCCGGTCTGAGCATCGATAAGCGTCCAATGAAGCGCAGAGCCGAACGGTAAATTTGCATTGATGTTCATTGGAGCATACGGTCCATTCGCAAGTGGAAAGCTGTTCGAAGCATTGTATCCAAACGATGGGCTTGTCCAGGTCGAAGTAGGTGGGATCACAACCTTGACGTCATCAACAAACCAATAATCACAACAGGTACCGCTACCGGAGGTTTGCTGGATTCGGAATTGCGATGTGGAATGAAGCGCCGCCGCAGGCAGGACGGTTGACTATTGGAAATTACTGGTCTGAGAACCACCCCCTTGGAAGGTATGAAAAATCGTCCATTGCCCGCTTGAGGTCTTGTATTTGAATTGGAGATTTTCGCCTGAGTCCGGTGTTTCTCCACAACCTGACCGGCCCTCGTGTACCCAAGCATGGAATGGGATGTTCGACCGACCTGAGAGATCCATTGCAGGTGATGTTGCATGTGTTGAACCTGCATAGGTTCGGAGAGAACCTCCTGAACTACCGTTGTATCCACAGGAAGGAGTCGTTACACGGCTGCTGTATGAATTGGAAAAGGTCCAACCTTGGGCACCGTTGTTGAAATCAAAACCGGGTTCGGATCCTGCACCTGAAAGAATACCGGATTGTGTGAGCGTGTTGTCCATGGTTGCATCGATGTGATTCCATGATGCATCCCCTTCCCAAAGTAAGGTCTGAGAGTTCTCCATTGTTTCGGATTGAATGGACATATCAAGCGATGTGATCGCTCCTGAACTTGTGGGAACATCAAGCTCAAACGGTGTTAGACTGGCTTGACCGGGTCGAACATCGACGGTTACTGGCGTCCCTTCGGCGACAGAATCGGCAGTTTGCCCGCCATCGAGGAAGAGTGGTGGAGCTGGTGGAGCGAAGGTCGTGTAAGGCCCCATAACAAACAAAAAAAGCACGAGCAAAGCAACGCCACGTCCCTTTGGAGAGTCGCCCATGTGTTCGCCCTGATTTTCCAAGGTCTTGAATGTGTCAGTCCCATCGACTGCTTGGATTGAAGGGAGAGATTGAAAACAAAGTGGCATTTCGCATGCCATGGTTCGACCGAGCCCTGCAGGTGAACTCGATGCTGTTGCTCTTGAAACAGCACTCCTCGAAACGTGGAAGAACGAAGAAACCTTCCAGCAGTCCATCGATTCAAACCGAAAGGGAGCCCCTTTCATTTTCCTCGAAGGCCCCCCTACTGCCAACGGCAAACCTGGGATTCACCACGTCGTGGCTCGAGCATACAAGGATCTCGTTTGTCGGTGGAAGACCATGGAAGGATTCCTTGTCGAGCGAAAAGGTGGATGGGATACACATGGCCTTCCTGTTGAAATTGAAGTGCAAAAGCGACTTGATTTGATGAGCAATGAGGCCATTGAGCAATTCGGAATGCAAGCATTCAACGATGCCTGTAGAGAAAGTGTATGGACCTACGAGAGCGCATGGCGCGAGATGACCGAACGGATGGCATATTGGGTTGATTTAGACAATCCATACGTCACACTGCACAACGATTATGTTGAATCCTGTTGGTGGGCCTTGAAACAAATGTTCGACAAGGATTTGTTGTATCGTGGTCACAAAGTTCTGCCGTATTGTCCACAAACTGGAACTTCCTATTCGAGCCACGAGGTGGCCTTGGGCTACAAAGAAGTCGAGGAGCCATCGGTCTATGTGAAATTCAAATTGGTCGATGATTCTGCCTCTATCTTGGCATGGACGACAACACCATGGACGCTGCCAGGCAACGTTGGTCTCGCTGTTGGTCCTGATGTGACTTATGCGCGATGTCGTGTTCGTGAAGAACCTGAAGGTTGGCAAGGACGTGGTGGAGCTTCGGTTGGTGAAGAGTTGATTCTTGCCAAGGATTTGATGGGCGAAGTGCTTCGACATCATGTCGATATTATCGAAGAACTGCCTGGCTCGGATCTGGTTGGGAAATCCTACGAACCGCTCTTCCCAGATGCTGTACCGCGTGGAGATTCAACAACTGCATGGACAGTCCTATCGGCTGATTGGGTGACGACAACCGATGGTACAGGTGTGGTTCACACTGCTGTTATGTACGGTGAGGACGACTACAATCTTGGAATGGAAGTTGGCCTTCCTGCCTATCACACCGTCAACATGGAAGGAAACTTCGTTGATGGCGTACACCCACAACTGGATGGTCGTTATGTCAAGTCATGCGATGAAACTGTCATGGACATCCTCATCGATCGAAGCGAAGATGTTGCTTCGGGTCTGCTTTATCGCGAGAAGAATTACCTTCACGATTACCCGCATTGTTGGAGAACGGATCACCCACTTCTTTACTACGCCATGGATTCATGGTTTGTTCGAATGACGGCCGTTAAAGAACGACTCCTTGAATTCAATAACGGTGTTGAGTGGGCACCAGATTGGGTTGGGGAAGGACGATTCGGAGAATGGTTGCGAAATGTCAAGGATTGGGCAATCTCAAGAGAGCGTTACTGGGGCACACCGCTCCCTGTTTGGAGAGATGAAGATGGAAACATGAAATGCATTGGTTCCATTCCAGAACTTCAGGAGGAGGTTGCGAAAGCAAATGCGGCAGGATTCGACAATCCAGATTGTCCAGATGATGTCGATTTGCACCGCCCTGTTGTCGATGCATTTACTCTTGTTTCAGACGATGGCAAACCCATGCATCGAGAACCGTTCGTGATGGATTGCTGGTTTGATTCAGGTTGTGCGCCGTTTGCTCAATGGCACCACCCGTTTGACGAAAACAAGACCTTTGATTCATCGTTCCCGGTTGACTACATCTGCGAAGGCGTGGACCAGACTCGGGGATGGTTCTACACACTCCTCGCCGTTTCTACCACGGTGTTTGATTCACCTGCCTACAAGCGCTGTTTATCACTCGGACTGATTCTTGATGCTGAAGGCAAAAAGATGTCGAAATCGAGAGGAAACATTGTCGACCCATGGGATCACTTCAACCGAGAAGGTGCGGATGCAACACGATGGTACATGGTGACCGCAGGCGCTCCTTGGAACCCATTGAAGTTCGACTCAAATGGTGTACGTGAAACCTACGCCAAGATGTTCCTTACGCTTTGGAACGTTTACAGATTCCATGCAGACTATGCTGCTTTGGATGAATTTGACCCTGCTTCCTCGACATCTCCTCATGAGAGTCGTTCGCGTTTGGACCGATGGATTCTTTCCAAACTTCACACTACCGCAAAGGCCTACCATGAAGGTTTCACGAACTGGAATTTCCATAAGGCCTGTCGGGAACTGGAAGATTTCATCGTCAACGATTTGTCAAATTGGTACGTTCGTCGAAGCCGCCGTCGATTATGGGATGAAGCAGAGTCCGGAGACAAACTTGCATGTCAGCACACCTTGCATGAAATTCTCGTGACCTTGTGCCGATTGATTGCACCTGTAAGTCCATTCATGGTCGATACCATTCATCGAAATCTCACCGGACAGACCGTTCACACAGCAGCATGGCCGCTTGGAACACCCGGTTCTACCGATGGTGCCACAGCCGATGCATGGGACAATGATCTCGTTGCTGCAACTGCGCAACTTCCTCCGCATGATGTCGGACTTGAACATGAGATGGAACTCGTTCGTGAACTCGCTGAAACTGGACGCCGTATCCGCATTGATGCACAGCGACGACAACGTCTTCCATGCGCAGAAGGATGGATTGTTGCAGGACCAGACCTCCAACCCTATCACGACCTGCTCTGTGAGGAATTGAACGTTGAGAGCATCTCGGTTGAAACCGATCTCGACCGTTTCCAACAAGTCGAACTTGCAGTGAATTTCCGTGCATTGGCCCCTCGAGCAAAGGGTGACGTCAATGCTATCGCTGGTCAAATCAAGAATCATTCAAACCAAGAAGAACTACTCGCAGACATTCGAAATGGTTCGTGTACCATCATGAGTGTTGACATTCTCGAATCTGATGTCGAGGTTCGTCGAACAGAGCGAGATGGTTACGCTGCGGCAACCATTACCGTCGGTGAAGGAGATGATGCATCCCATGTCAGCCTTGTTCTCGACATGCAAGACACACCTCACCTCCTCTCAAAGGGCCTTGCTCGTGACATCACTCGACGAATTCAATCGAAGCGTAAGGACATGAACTTGGACATCGAAGCGATGATCGATGTCGAAGTTTGGATGAAGGATGCTCCCGAACTGTTTGAGGACGACCAGACGTGGATTGCTAAGGAAACCCGAGCATCAGGCATTGCCTTTAGCGAAGAACAAGCACCAGCAGAAGCCGAATCCTTTGATGTCGACGAGGCACAAATTGCCTATCGTGTGCGAAATGCTTGAGGTTGGAACATGCGGGTGATTTCGCTCGTACCAAGCCTAACGCTAACACTTGCCGAGTTAGGGCTTGAAGCATCACAACTTGTTGGTCGAACACCATGGTGCATCCACCCCGAGTCGTTCGTTGGAGAAGCTCAAATCATCGGCGGTACAAAGACGCCCAACCTTAACAAAATACGTAAACTAAAACCAGATTTGGTTATCTTAGACCGTGAAGAAAATCCAAAAGAATTCTACGACGAACTCATTGAATCGGGCATTGAGACCTATGTGAGTACGGTTGAGCATCCTCGTGAGGTCCCTGAGATGCTGATTGAACTTGGGCAGTTGTTGGACCTTGAATCAAAGGCAATGGAACTTGCTGATGCGATTCGTAGGGAACTGGAAATACCGAACAAATCAGGTCCAGTCGTACTTCCGATGATTTGGCATGACCCTCTCATGGCAGTATCACCAACAAAGTATGCTGGATCTTTGCTTGAATGCTGCGGATTCAATGTTCCAAATCTTGACCCAAACGGAAACGGTTACCCCGTTGTTACTCCAGAAGCCATTCAATCTCACAACGTCGAAGGCCTTTTGTTATCGAGTGAGCCTCATGAATTTTCCAAACAAGAGGGTGAGACAATTTGTGATGCAGTTGAAGCATTGGGCGGGCCGAGGCCATGGACCAGATGCATCGATGGAGAGGCATTGACATGGTTTGGAAGCCACACTTTGCAGGGACTTCGCACCTTCACTGCTCTTTGCAAGGATTTGAAAACAGCCAATGAGTAGCCCTGTCATGCGCAGAGCTTTTCTTGCCGTTATGCTGGTGAGCAGCATGGTTCTCGCAGGATGCTTTGGTGATGGAGAAACGATCGTCGAAATCGACGAAGCGACATCTGCATGGAATGATTACATCCTCATCGATGAACAGCAACATGAGTCTCCACGTGAGTTCATGACCGTTGATTTGCGAACAAACGAAACCACAAACATGACATGGGCCGTTTTCGATGAATCCAAAGGAGGAAATTGTTGCGAACACTACATCGCCACAACAATTCAAGGGTCCATCTTAAACATCGGAGGTGAGTATCCTGTTTGGTCCGTCGATCGAGGCCACGAATGGGATACGTGGATCCCTGGAGTCACCCCCGATTTGCAATGTCGTACCTTCATTCCAACAAATCCAGGCACTGAAGGGCTAGGGGAAGGAAGCATTGTTCAGGCGACCAATGGAGACATCATATCGATGTCATGGTTCCCTTATGTAGGAGGTGACCTCAAACTCGACAAATTCTATGCCATTCTCTACGATGATTCTGAAATGGAATGGAAATGGTGTTACAACCGAATAACAGAGCCGTTCTACGATCGCAGTTGGCAGGTCGAAGTTATTGGACCAATCTCATCCAGCATTGGCAATGGGGAATGGGCTTCGCTTGTCATTTCCAATTTCTGGCATCAAACACAAAACGCAGGCGGTCAAATCTCAGTCGATGGACTAAATTACTACCCGATTCAATTCCCTGGACGCTCATCCTCACAACCGAGTATCGAGGTCGATTTGGATTTCACAAACGCTTCGCTCGATTTCTACTGGGACGTGAACAAACCGCACAAAGAGATGCGTGCATTTGCGGTTCCAAGTGGGGGTCTACTCTTCCCGCAATACTTCGACAATGGTAATGCTGCTTTCCTTGATACGACGCTTTCATGGAACGAGCTTGCTGTCCAATTCCCAAGCGAATACTGTCAAATTGACATGACAGGGACCATTCATTGCGTAGCAAACACTGGCACTACGTTCACGCATTACACCTCAAGGGACGGTGCTGTTTCTTGGGCCAACCACACCTATGACCTTGGCGATTCAGCCTCGAGCATCGAAGAATGGGAGTTCCAAGCGAACGGTGAGCACGATCTCTTTGTTCTCAATGTACGATACCAATCAAGCGATGGGCCCGATGTCGATGTTCTGTTCCACACGCGAGGATACAGCGAAGACCTCAGCCCAGACACACTTACCTTCATCGGACAAGGAGATCTTGATTCGACTTCGGGAGCTGGAAACGACATCCGATTCGATTTCGCCAGTCTTGCAATCTTACGTGACGGAGGAGTTGTTGTAGCATACCATGATTCGACCCACGTTGACCCATTGTTCGCTGTCGAATTAAACATGCCAGATTACCAACAATAGTCCCTAGAGAAGGGTTATCCTCAAAAGCCCTTGACAGACGATGCACTGTGATGGTGCTAAGCAATCTACCTGGAATTGGCGAACGATTGATGAAGCGATTGGATGACCACTTTGGAGGCCGACATGAGCTCATCAAAACTTTGGAATCGGGAGACATCTCTCGAATTGCGGAAGTTGAGGGTATATCGATTAAACGCGCATTAAGCCTTGCCCGAGAATACAACGGTGCCGAAACAACGTTCCTTGCGACTCCTGAGGCAGAGAAATTACACGCGCAAATCATCGCTTCGATGCAACGATTTTCCTCGAATGCTGCAAGCTCATCCCGAATGCAGATGTTGATGCCACTCCATCAACTCGAGCAACGGCGAGAACGATGCAGAGACATGCTGGAATTTGCAAAAGATGCGCCTGAAGCCTTTGCTCATCTGCGTTCGTTGTTTAAGGATTTGAGTTATACCCGCCGTCCAGCCCAACGATATGAGCGGGTCATTGTCAGCCAGCAAGAGCATCCTGAATGGGAGTCGTATGTCCGAATCTTGACCCCGAGCGCTCAAGAGTCTTGGAAGGATTATACCGTTTTCAAAACAGTGACCTGGGTTGGACGACATGGCCCCGAGGACCTACCACCTGGGTGGTTGGTTTTGCCAGAGTCGAGCCGTAGCGACGTCATGGTCCCTGAATTCACACTGGATTGGTTCACGAACAACAAGAAGGCTCTGAAAGTTATTCTCGATTTGATGCAATGGAAAAACGAAGGAAATGGCAACATCCATTCAACCCTTGAGACCATCTTCGCTGAAACGAACGGACTTGAACAACTCACGACTGTATTTGCTATGATGAGTGATTCAGGCGATGTTCAGGCGATGGAGGAAATTCGAGATGGCCTTTGGAACATGGCGAAGCGCATGGAGGATGATCTCAATCAACGAATCTCCTCCGGAATGGAAACAGCATCACTGGACTTGACGGGTTCGGACATGCTTGAGGCGCTCGCAGATGCTGCAACCTTTCAGCGTAAACTCGCTTCGGCAACCGAGGATGTCATCACAGATATCCTCGAACAAGGACGAAATGAACTCTCAGCATATCTTGAAGCAAGCGGTTTGCAAGCACCGTTTGATCTCTATTCATCCAATTGGCCTGTAAAACTCAATCGCTCAGTTTTGGATAAAATCAACGATGAACTTGAGCGAAGAATCAACGATAGTCGCAACGATCATTTGCTCCGATTAGCAACAAAACTCGCTGATCTCAAACCTCTTTGTGAAACCGCAATTCAGAGGCTAGTTGAACATGATATGTGGTGCAGTATTGCATCTTGGGCTATGCATCACAATGCTCAACTTCCTGAATTGGTCCATCACGGAATTTGGTTCGAAGATGCACGACACCTCTTCATTGAGGGTGACGTTCAGCCTGTCAATTATGGATTGGGTCTTGCGGCACCGAAAGGGGATCGTCAACCAATCGCCCTTCTTACTGGTGCCAACAGTGGTGGAAAAACAACCCTTCTGGAATTGGTCGCTCATGTAGCCATTCTTGCACACATGGGACTTCCTGTTCCTGCAAAACATGCTTTTGTTGGTCGAATTGAAGCGTTACACGTTCTCGCAAAGTCTAGTGGCACACAAAGTGCGGGAGCACTCGAAACTACCTTGGTTGATCTCGCTCAAGTTGTGAGCAACAATCAACCTAAACTCATCCTTGCTGACGAACTCGAGGCAATCACTGAACCTGGTGCAGGTGCTCGAATTATTGCCGGTATGCTTCGAGCGGCTCAACAACAGTCCGACTCCGCCATGGTCTTAGTGACGCATCTTGCACCAGCAATCCTTGATGCGTACGGAAGCGATGACTTGCGTATTGATGGAATAGAAGCGAAGGGTCTCGACGAACATCTCGAATTGATTGTTGATCGAACACCCAAGCGGAATTGCCTCGCTCGCTCAACACCAGAATTGATTGTAAGGCGATTGGTCGAGCGTTCTTCTGGAGATGCAAAGAACGTCTTTAGCGACATTTTGTCGTTGTTCTAAACTCAACACTGTCGTCCGCCATCGGATGAATAATCAAGCATCGGTGCTTGGAACAAATCGTTGCATGTGCGCTCGATGAGTGGTAATGTGAGGGTGCTTTGCGACCAATCAATGGAGACTGTCCCTGAAGCAGCAGGTGATGGAACGTAATCCTCTCCAGTTTGCGTGACTTGGAGTATGATACCTTCTCCTTCTTGGAGGACGACATCCATTGGCATGAACTCCATCAGTGCAGTAACCGAGGCGAATGGGACAAGCACTTCTTGTCCATCACGGCCTCCAGCATGGTAGCGGAGGTCCATCACTGCATGTCCTAAGTGCATACCTGTTCCATCCGTCATCTCGATGAACAGATGGCCACCCGTCAAACCAGGAGTGGCCTCGATGTGGAAGGTTGGCATTCCAATGATCCGTGTTTCTTCGTCGAACGGTCCGTAACTCAATGTAACTGAGCTTGTCGCAGAAACCGTCGAACCTGTGGGTGCAAGGTCACTTCCTGTCAAGAGGAGGTTTTCGACATCCATTGGCGGATATGTTTGTTCAAATCGCCAGCCTCCACGATTGTCTTGCATTTCAACACCCAGTGTTGGAGCACGACCCTCTCCTTTGAGATACCAATCAAACCAATACAGCATTTCGTCAGCCCAATCCCATCGAAGTGTGTATGGATAAGCTTCAGCTCCTCGACCTGCTCCTTGCGAAGAATGTCCCTCGACTCGGTCGGGATAATCGTGCGCCCATTGTCCTGCAAGTGTCTTGATTTCAATTCCAGCATCGGCTACTTGTTGATGGACTGGGAAGGACATGTGAGGGTCAACGTTCCAATCTTGCATCCCTTGAATGAGATAGACTGACCCATTGTAGTTCTGAAGAACACGGTCTAAGAAAGATCGTTCTGTCCAGTACGTATTTCCTGCATAGTCAACCATTCCTCCACTGAGATAGGCTGCTGGCCCGTTCACGTATCCTTCGATGTAGCCTTCACATAGTGTGTGGCTGTCTTCGGTATCACCATCGATTCCAAACGATCCATAAACACCGTTGTGCATGATCATGCCTCTTGCTTCCATGCTACCGTTTCTCCACATCAGCTCGTGAACACCAATCAATCCCGACATCGGTACGATTGTGGCGAGATGGGGGTTTCCAAATGTTGCTGCTTGCCAAGGAGTCGAGCCATCGTATGATTTCCCAATGATACCTACGTTTCCGTTTGACCATGATTGAGTGCCAAGCCATGTTACTGCTGCATCGATTCCACGTTGCTCATCAGTCCCCATTAAGTCCATGCAATGATTTGATTCACCCGTTCCAAAAACGGAAACTTGGGCGACTCCATAGCCATGTGGCACATAGTTCTCAATCAACATTCGGCCCAGACGATTTGCGGGAGTTAATGCATCAACATCCCCGTCGTTGTAGTACGGGCCAATTTCTGCAATAACAGGAACCTGACATTCTGAACTCAGATTTTCAGTGGACGAATAATCGCATCCCTCGATAACCGGTAGCCAGAGGCCGAGATGCACTTCTGCACCTCCAGCTGCACCTGCGCCTCCATCGGCGAGTGTGATACTCGGAACGGGCACGAATACAGATTGGACCGGTCCGATATCGTACGATCCGTTCACTGTTACTCTTGAGAAAACGTCACTATCGTCATAAATGAGGTTTGACCGATTCCAAGGTTCAGGATAGATCATATCAGAAGATGCATCTTTACCGTTTTGCAGATCCTCTCCAAAGCATCCTGAGAGAAGGGATGGGAGAAGAAAGATCAGCAACAATGAGATGCTTCGCATTGCCCCTCCGTCTCAAATCCGACATATGACGCTTTGCGCATCATGCTGATTCTTCGGATTCCCGTGCTTCAAGTTCTGCTCGGACTTCATCCATGCTCAAATCTTGAAGTTTCGCAATCAAGTCTTTGAGGGCTTCTTCGGGAAGGGCACCGGGTTGCATGAATACGCCAATTCCTTCTTTGAATGCAATGGTCGTTGGAATTGATCGAATTCCAAAAGATCCGGCAAGTGCTTGTTCAACTTCGGTGTCGACCTTTGCAAATACAACGTCTGGAAATTCTTCAGACACACGTTCAAAGACCGGAGCATAGGCACGGCAAGGCCCGCACCATTCGGCCCAAAAATCGATGATGACGAGGTTGTTCCCCTCGACGATTTCATTGAAGGAAGATTCATGCATTTCTACGGTTGCCATAGCCCGCCCTACCGTTCACAGTATATCTTCTCATGCATTTTGCCTGAGTTCCGTATCGACGGATTGATGTGCTATATTGTCGAGGAGGGTTTATGGGCAGACTGATGACAATCATCACGGCATTTCTTTTCCTTAGTGTTCTTGTAGTACCTCAAGGAATTTCGGAAGAAACTTCTCAGAACGATGAAACACAACCCTCGATTATCATTTCAGAAATTTTAGCCTCGCCAAATGGAATGAAAAACAACGAAACCTGCTCGAATTGCTACAATGCTACTGATTGGAACGGCGATGGTGAAT
>CAXQWT010000017.1:0-3508 GCA_964227855.1 Salipiger bermudensis
CACTGGCATTCACATCGATGCCATGTGGCATCCAAGCCCAGCCTCTCCGCTTGCAAATCGAAACGGTGGTGCAGATTGGCGAGCCAATGCCATTTCAAAAATCCCCTAACGATGTAGAGTAGGGGATTAAATTAAGTGTGGCAATGCACACCATTGACTATGCAACAACAACTTGCGTGGGAACGACAGCCAGACGACCGCCAATGGGAAAAACCCGAGGGAGAAGACCCTCGAACGCTCTACCAGATGCTCATGACGAGTACTGAACGGTTCAGCAACCATCCTTGCTTTGGCTACATTCCTGGACCTGGTATGCCTCGTGTCCACTTGACTTACCAAGAGTTTGGAGACCTAGCAACGGCAGTTGGAAAACAACTTCGCGATGTAGGTGTCAACGCTGGCGATCGAGTCGCTTTGATTCTCAACAATTCCGTCGAGTGGGCAGCGCTCGCATACGGTGCAAACGCTCTCGGCGCAGCATACACAGCAATGTACACACATCAGCATGGTGCTGAGTGGGCCTACATTCTTGGCGATTCAGAACCTGCACTTCTTGCTGTTGCAGATACAGAAGTTCTCGATAAACTCGTAGCCAATCTTCCAGATGATGCATCGAAGTGGCCACGATGTGGTATTCTTTTGCTTGGCGACGAACCAGCAAATGAGCTCCCTCCAGAAGGCGTCACAGTCCATCAATGGTCTGAATTCGTAGCCGCTGGACGAGCAAGCGAAGAAGCCATCGATGTTGCTGATGACCCGTTTGCACTCAACACGCTCATCTACACATCAGGAACAACTGGGAACCCGAAGGGTGTCATGCTCACCAACTGGAACACACTTTCTAACGTCCTTTGTGTTCAATCCGCGTTCAAGATTTATGTCGGTGATAAGAACGCTGCGTTCCTACCATGGGCGCATTCGTTTGGAAGTACCTTCGACCTGCACTGGATGATTCGTTGTGGTGTTCACATCAACCTCATCTCAGACTTGACCAAGATTGCGGACGAATGTATCGAAATCAAGCCAGCAGTTCTTCTTGCTGTACCTCGTGTATGGAACAAGTTCTACGATCGTGTCAATGCACAGTTTGAGGCGGCAACCGGTGTGAAGAAGTTGTTGATTGGTAAGGCCAAGAAATCCGCTGCCAAAAGAATAGCCAAGGCTGGTGTCGAGTGTGACGCTGTGCCTGCAAGTGGTTTCTTCGACAAACTCTACGACAAGCTTGTTTGGAGCAAGGTTCGGGCCCGATTTGGTGGAAACATCCGTTTCTGTATGTCCGGCGCTGCTGCGCTCTCCCCCGATGTCGCTGAGTTCATCCAAATGGTCGGCTTCAGTTGTTACGAAGGCTATGGGTTGACCGAAACCTCACCACTGGTTTCCGCAAACGGCTGGTCTGGACCAGGCACCTCAAAACTCCGATGTGTTGGCCGAGTTGCCAATGGTGTCAAGGTTACCATCGATACCGATGCGTGGGACGATCCTGACCGACCTGATGAAGGTGAAATTATCGTCACTGGTCCAAACGTCATGCTTGGTTACTGGAACAACGAAGAGGCAACTAAGGAAGTCATCATGGAACCAGGAACCTTCCGTACTGGGGACCTCGGTAAGCTCTCCGCAGATGGATACCTCGCCATCACTGGCCGTGTTAAGAGTCAATTCAAACTCGAAAACGGAAAGTACGTTTCACCTGCTCCGCTTGAAGAAAACGTCAAACTGTCACCATTGGTTGAGCAAGCCGCTCTCGATGGGCGAAACATGCTCAAGACTTACCTCATCGTTCACCCGAACCTTGAGGCAATGAAGGCCGCACTAAGTTCCGCAGGAGTCGACGCATCAGGAAGTGATGAGGAAATCTGTTCACGACAATCGACTCGCGACTGGATGCTCTCTGAACTGAAGACGAATGCCATGCAAGCTCCAACATGGAAGGGTTACGAGATACCTGCAACCATCATCCTCGATCATGAGGAATGGACTACGGACAACGACCTCATGACACCCTCGATGAAGGTCAAGTTGCGAAACCTCTTGGCACGTCACGAGGACTCCATCGCTGCAATCAAGTGAAGCCAATTCAACCGATTGGGTTTTGAATCCCCATCGATGGGCTCTGTTTGGTGACCCACCATGGTTCGTGAACTCATAACTGTTGAAGGCGTTGACAGAAGTTTCGGACCAACCGATGTTTTGCAAGACATCAACCTCATCGTGAACGACGGTGACCGAATTGGAATCGTTGGTCACAATGGTGCAGGTAAGACAACATTGCTCAATACGATCAGCGACCAAAAGCAGGATGTTGGGGACATTGACTTCGCTCCAGGAATACGAATCGCATACCTAACCCAAATTCGTGATATTGAATCAGATTCCACCATTGAAGAGGAACTTGGTCGAAAAGGGCGGCAATTCCAGGAGTTGGAAGATGAGATTGCTGCGATTGAAGCGCAAATGGTCGACCCTTCATTTTACGAGGGTGATTGGGAGCCAGTAATGGAGCGATATTCCGAACTCCAACAAACACTCGCATCTTCTGGCGGCGGGAATGTTGCAAGTATTGCTAAGGGAATTCTTGAGCGCCTCGGACTTGACAAACATCCGATGGAAATGCCTGTGGCTCAAATGTCTGGAGGTGAGAAGGCAAAACTTGCTCTTGCTCGTCAACTCGTTGGTCTTTCCGGCATCGATGTCATGTTCCTTGACGAACCAACCAACCACCTTGATATTCAGACTACAGAGTGGTTGGAAGTCTTTCTAAAAGAGTTCAAAGGAGCTCAACTCATTGTTTCGCACGATCGATATTTCCTTGATCAAGTTTGCAACAGGATTGTCGAAGTGGATAATCTTAGAGCATGGCCTTGGAAGGGTAACTACAGCCAATTCATCGTCCAGAAAGTTGCAAGTGAACAAGCCCTCAACGAGCGAATTGGTAACCTTGAGAAGAAGATTCAATCCACAACTGGCGCCATCCAGCAAATGAAACGAGCCAACAAATACGACAAATCAATCTCTGCGAAACACAAGATGATCACGCGTATGCAACAAGAACTCAAAGCACTGAAGGCTCGTGTTCCAAAGAAGCGAAAGCCATTGATTCTCAAACTCGATGCCATAGACAAAGCAAGCATGGACGTGCTGGAACTCGTGGATGCAACCAAAACCTTCGAAGGACTTGAACGACCGATTCTCGACAACCAAACACTCGAAGTCCGAAAGGGAGATCGCATTGGAATCGTCGGTGGAAACGGCCAAGGAAAGACAACGTTGCTCAAAATCATCAATGAAGAACTGAAACTCGATTCCGGAAAAATCGATGTCTCACCTGGAACAGTCATCGGTTACTTCCATCAAGATCACGCTACACTCAACTTTGACCTCAACCCGGTTGAACAGATTCAGAAGTTACGACCTGATTACCAGTATGGCGATATTCGTGCTGCTCTTGGTCGCTTCCAATTTTCAAGTGACCAAGTCGGAACCAAACTCAAACAACTTTCTGGTGGAG
>CAXQWT010000018.1:0-2819 GCA_964227855.1 Salipiger bermudensis
TCTCCAAGGGACAACGGAGAATTCAGCCTTGACTTGCTGGTTCCAGCTGTAAATTCAGGCCATCTTGACCTACGTTTGCGGCTTGATGACTTGCCAGGTTTAGCACAAGATGAGAGCGATCCTCTGCCCCGAGTTCGTTTTGCAGTTGACAGCTCAAACCCAACCATACAAACGGTCATGCTCAACGAAGTGCCTGCTGGTTCGCCGCTTTCGATTGGTGAGGCCAACTCACTCCAAGTGATGCTTGAGACCGTTGATGATAATGGATTTGATATGGATAACCCTGCAGTTTTGCACTATCGCATCCGAGCAGGAGAGGCAGAGATTTCACGCGGAGCAACTGCTCTACCTGAAACGCTTCCATTTGGTGAGCAATTCTTCTGGACGGGTGAAATCGATCTTACTGACATGGGAGCCACAACCCTCTTGCCGTCCTATGTCGTTGATGTCTGGGTCTCTGGATCAGATGCGACAGGCAATCCGTTTGAAACATCAAACAACAACATCGATGAGCCGTTTGCAACTTGGCCATTATCCTTGCTTGGTCCAAGTATTTCGTTCAACCATCCTGATGCAGATATCTCATGGAGTAACCCAAGTCCAACTCAAGGTGATACTTCTGAACTTGAAATCAGTGTTCTCAATGAAGGTGGGAAAGGTGATGTTCGATTCGTCCTCC
Source organism: Salipiger bermudensis (assembly GCA_964227855.1). GTDB lineage: Archaea > Thermoplasmatota > Poseidoniia > Poseidoniales > Poseidoniaceae > MGIIa-L2. The sequence goes on from CAXQWT010000018.1 coordinate 680, forward strand.
AACGTTTGGTTGACACTGGTTATTGGAACGAAGAAGCCAACACGACCTTGCCTGTTGCAGCTGGAATTACTGCAGTAGCATCGATTCCAGTGGTTGCCAATGTTGAGCCAGGAGAATCGCAAGCATACCGTTTGTTGGTCCTTGTTGATGGTGTCGAGATGGATAGATACAATGTTGATCCACTCATTGTCAAACAGGACACAGTTCGAGATGGAAGTGCTTTGGCACAACAAGCAAGTGATGGACAATTTGCCATCTTCATGTATCTCGTTGCTGTTGTATCGCTTTCCGCATTCTTGTGGATGCTCGTTATGTATCGTAAGATAAAGTATGGAGAAGAAGAATTTGAAGCGGATCAAACAGATGTTGTTGCTGAAGAGATGGAGCAAAAGACGGTTCCAGAACTGAAACTTGACCCTGTTGTACCTCCTCAGCCGAATCCAATTCCTGCCCCACTTCCACAACCAAAAGCAGCACCGTTAGCAAAACCTGACCCGCGTGGAGTCGCTCCTCTTCCTCCAACAGGACTGCCTGAAGGATGGACACAAGAGCAATGGAACCATTTTGGTTGGAAATACATTGAAGGATTCTCCAAGAAACAATAGGTGTTGACAAATGTCAGCAACAGATTCCATGGTAACGCTTCAGGAGCGTATGGTGAATCTCATTGGTCAATTGACCATGCCAGTTTCTGAGGTCGCCCTTGTCTTGCAGCATCATATCCAAGGCTTGCTCGGCTCGCTCAATGAATACGCAGAAAAAACAGGTGCAACAATCAGCGAACGTGTTTCCCACCCATGGCCAATCGAGGAAAGAGAATCAGGCACAAATCCAATCACTTTCGATGTTGAAAAAGTATTGAAAATAGTCGACCAAGATCGCATGGACATCCTTTCTACACTTATTCGCGTGACCTTGGTCGAAACCTCGATGGATTTGGTTGAAGGAATCCTTGCCCTACGCGCTTGGGAACAACTCGTACGCCAACAACTCGCTGATGCTGAAGGTCCTGGGCAATTGTTCTCACCACTTGAATTGCCTGAAGAGTGGTAATCTTACAGACATTTTAGAACAGCAAAGGAGTGGTTGACACATGGGAAGCCGTCGTTTACTTGGTCTGCTTCTGTCATGCCTGATGCTCTCTATCCCATTTGCAGGATGTACCTCCGAACTCGAAGAGATTCTCGGTGAATCATGGGGGGTGCCAGGAGGCCTGGCACTTGCTTGCTTACGGGACGATACGTATCGAGAATTGGTCATTGAAATCGATCATGCTCCGGGCTATAATCCAGAATCTTCAACGGTGAGTCTATTGAAGGAGCGACTTGGCCAAGTTTGCGATAAGCCTGATGGAATTCGTATCGAATTAAACGAAGTTGATTTTGCTGAAACCTCAACTTGGACTGCAAATAAAGTCCGAGAAATTGGACATGAAACAATGGATTCACCTCCACAAACGTCAGTCCTACGATGGCACGTTATCATGCCTGAAGGGAAATATTCGGATGATAGCGTTCTCGGTGTAGCGGTCGATGCCTCAACCATTGCACTGTTTTCTGATTCCATTGATGATGCAACTTCAATTCTCAATCCCCGAATCTCATCAGAGGATATTGAGAACAGCGTCATGGTGCACGAATTTGGGCATCTACTCGGTTTGGTGAATCTTGTTTACACCTCTCCTGCCGATCATGAAGATTCAGAACATCCTGGTCACTCGAACAATGAAGACTCAGTCATGTACTGGGCGGTCGAAACCGTTACAATAAGCGCTTGGTTCAGCGGAGATCTACCAACAGAGTTTGATCAAGACGATCTTGATGATCTGGCGGGGATGAAGAGTGGTGAGATTTCGACTACAGACCAGTTGTGGCGTCCTTAGCTCGACCTTGCTTCAGAGACAATGACTGTTGCATCTCTCCATGCATCGTAAATTGACCATAGCCAAAGTGGTACGTAGAGGACAATCGTCAAGGCAAGTGGAATTTGCAACAAGGTCCAATCGAATGCTCTCTGGTGCTTTCTGTTGAAATGCTGGCCGAGGAACAATCCAGGAATTGCAGCCAAGAGTGCTGCAAAAATTGGACGAAAAGCACCCCACATCCCTACTCCAAGGAAGATTTCTCTCCAAATTTCCGTT
>CAXQWT010000019.1:0-16527 GCA_964227855.1 Salipiger bermudensis
TTGAGATTCATCCAGTGGATGTGTGGCAGGACGTGTCCAGCGTGCATGTCCACTAGGGAGCCAGGTCATGTTTGGGTCGCTAGCATCCGTAAGAGCAGAAAGGCCAGCATTGAGAACAGAATGCTCAATCTTTGGAGATACGGGCCACAAATAGACAGGGAATCCTTTGCGGATGTCATTCAGTTGTTTCAATTGTTTCCCCTTAAGCCCTACAGTACGACCTACTGGAATCCTGTTTGTTGGTGGTAGAAGATACTCAGAAGCACATGGCATCATCGGCGAGCCATTTTTTTGATGCTTTTGCATCAACTTCGAAAACGATGTACTCAGATACTCCGGGAAGGCGAGTATACGATGCGTTTTCTTACCTGCAAATGGACGAATCGTCGGTAGGAGGGTCGACCAATCTCGCTGTATACCACCACTCTTTGTTGCATTGCCCATAGATTTGTGAAAAGCATAATGCACGGTTGAATGCTTTGGAACAGCGTATTGGTCGAGAAGGTTTTCTGCAAGTTTCATTGTTTTTCCCATATGTACATCATGCATTTTTGTCTGGAACCAACCACCACTTTTCTTGACGTTGAGGCTTGGGCGTTTCGATTCAATCACCAAAACTTTGCCTTCCTCCTGAACAGACTGTTGAATTTTGGAATGCTCAAGTAAATGTTCGAACGAACAAAATCCAAGATCAAGTAAGTCATCCAACTCCCATTCCTCGACAAATCGAGGGCGATTCTTTCGTTTCGAAGGGTCCACAGAAACGGTTCGATCATGATGAATCACAAGTTGTTCATCCTTGGTCAAACGGATATCGAATTCAATAGCGTCAAACAAGCTCATCGCATGAACAAGACTTTCGAGAGTATTCTCTGGTGCTTGTCGGTACATCGGCTTCATTGATTCCAAATCATGATGGTTCTTGAAGCCGATTACAGAATACCTGTCATGAATCCTGAAAGTATTGTCTCTTGGGCTGTAAACCTCTATATGCGAAATCAACGGCGGAGGAACATGAGTCCTTGGACGGTCATGATGAGCATGATTCTGTTCCTGACTCCAGTGATTTGCTATCTGTTTTCACTTCATGATACGGAATCACGACTGAAATATGGCCGATGGTTGAAGACAATTCACAAGCAACGCTACTATCTCCATGCAATGGGATACATCATCATCATCAGGTGGAAGAATCTCACTGATGGACTAAATGAACCCATCAAGAACCGAGTCGGCCATTGGACCGATACGGTCCATGGGCTTGAGGGAAATGCAGTGTTATGGATTCAGAATACATTTAACAATGATGCCCTTACCAGTTTCCTTAATTTCCATTACCTCTTTGTGTACCTCTTCCTCATTTACGTAACAACAGTGTACTTCGCCTACACGAGCGATCGAGACATGACCGATAAGGTCACGATGAATTATCTCCTCATTTACGCAATTGCAGTACCTTACTATCTTTTCTTCAACGTCGAAGTTACGTCGTCATGGATTCCAGGCATGGACGCGTTGTTGTATCATGATTCGTGGTACGCAACATTCTATGCAACTCACGACCCTCTTGACAATGCCGTGCCATCACTCCACGTTGCCATACCCTTTGGAATCTTAATGCTCAATTATCTGCATGTTAAATCGAAAGGTCATACGCTCAAAGAGTGGCGCCATTATCGTTATCATATGTTTATTCTAATCAACACAATCGTGTTTATCTTTGCGATTCTTTACCTTGGGATTCATTGGATCATTGACATTCCACTCGGAATGATTGTTGGTGGAATTGGAGCCTTGTTTATCCATCATTTACAGCCGAGGTTGAGAAACGATTACGGCGCCTATTTCAAAGGAGTAACTCGAAACAAGGTTCGCAAACATGTTTTGGTTGAAGGGACAATTCTCTTGATTCTCTTTGCTGCAATCATGGGTGCTGTCAATCATCAAGACGCCACAAATGAAGATCAAGCGTCATTCAGACTGGGCCCACAAGACACCATTCAAGACATTCTTGCAGAGGTGAACCCTAAGTATTCCATAACCTCCACAATTCAAAACATGGATGAGTCGAATCCACTCGAGTATGCTATCATCACCGTTAATCTTGCAGAAACTGGATTTTCTGATTTCGGAGTTGATTGGAATAAAATGCAAGCCTTAGCAGATCACCATTGCACTCAGCAAGTGGATTGTACCTCAACACTGTTGCCAAATGAAAGCATCGATTTGAGTTTACAATCACCGTATGTATACACATTTATTTTCATTCACAACCCTAGTGAGGATGGTATTATCGAAGTACAGGTTGAATCAACATATGAGAATTCAGAAAATTCAATGACCAAAGCGGTAGCACTCTCGCTTCCTTCGTTGTACATTACTGGATTTGTTGTTTACAGATTGTATCGACTGAACAACAACGGTCGCAAATGGTACGATTCACGCCCATCTCACACCTGGGAAGAAGAGTAAGCATTCACTTTTTGGGAACGAACGCTTGCGATAACCATGGCGTCCTCTTCATCCTTGGAAGACGCTGTTTCCGAATTGATGGATTCGCCTGGCGGCCAACTTCTCAATTCAACAAGAGATTATCTTCGGAAACGGGCAACTGCTTTGGTTGGGCTGTTTCTGTTGGGTCTGGTAGTGGGCTTCCCGATCGCCAAAGAAATTGTGACATGGTTGATCGAAGAACAACGGCTGCCAGAAGACGTGAACGTTATTGTCACCTCTCCTGTTGAATTCCTTATGCTTCAAATTCAACTCTCAGCAAGTTTTGGTTTGTTTTTGGCCCTTTTACTGGTCATAACAGAAACAACCCTTCGAGGAGTACGTCATCCTCTTCTTATCGAACGATTTCAAGAATTGAACGTCCGTCCTCCGAAACCAAGTTTCTCGTTTCTTTTTTCGATTGGTTCGAGCATTGTTTTGGCCATCTGCGGCATACTCTATGCGTGGGAATTGTTGACACCAATGCTGTTTGAATATCTTAGCAACGATGCCCAACAAGCAGGACTTTCAACGCAATGGAAATTGGAGGCTTATGTTGGATTTATCCTTAACCTCTGTATTGCAAGTGCCATTGGTTTCCAATCACCCGTCATCACTCTCCTTGCATTGCGTCTTGGATTGGCTGAGCCGTCCACCTTGGCATCTTATCGTAAACACATTTGGTTCTCTGCATTTGTCATGGGGGCAATCTTTTCGCCACCAGACCCGTTGTCGCTGTTTCTCGTTTCACTACCAGTAATTTTCTTGTTTGAAACTGCATTAATGCTGCATCGAATCATGCCGATGAAATCAATTTAGGCAAACTCTTGACGACCACAGGCATGTGTCCAGGGCGATGACCACCTCTGAACGAATGGAAATCAGATCCAACCGTAACATTGAGACCATACTGTTCTGCAAGTTTCCAAAGACGGTGGCGCTCATCATCGGATTGACTACGATGAAACGCTTCGATAGCATCAACCTTCGAAGCCTTCAGATGTTGAATCAACGTTTCATACTCCACGCCATAGTAACGTGGATGAGCAAGAGACGTAATTCCTCCAGCAGCATGAACGAGGGCGGTTGCTTCTGCAAGCGACGGTTTAGGTCGTTCAACATTACAAGGTCGCCCATCTCCAAGCCATTTCTCAAATGCCTCATCCATGGATTCAACGTAACCCGAATCGATCATTGCCATTGCAAGATGAGGGCGGCCTACACTACCTTTCGCACGAGAAAGAACATCTTGCGCATCGATTTCCATTCCAAATGCATTGACTTTATCGATCATCTCTAGCATTCGTGGAACACGATCTTCATGCAGTGGAGAAAGCCATTCCTCGAATTTTTTCAATCCTTCAGCAATTGGTTCGTAGGGGAAATAAGCCAAAAGATGCCAAGAAGATGGTGGCCGATTCCGAGAATTAGCCTCGAGGATGGTTTCCTCCCATGGCAGTTCAACATCGCATGTCAATTCGACTCCAGGAACGAACGTTATGTTTCGCTCTTTTGCCGCAATTCTCGCTTCACCCCAACCAGCGATGGTATCATGATCAGTCAACGACCACACGCTCACGGATTGTTGAGCCATTGCATCAGCAAGCTGGTCAACCGAAAGGGAGCCATCACTGTGGGTTGTATGACAGTGCAAATCAAAGGAGGAACTCCACATCATCCAACCCTCATAAGCAACTGATTTGAACCCCTCGACTTGATTTCAAAACAAATCATCCAAATTCGGCAATTGTGGAAGAGTTTCAGCAGGTTCGAGTAAATCATCCAAATCTGGCATTTCGGGAAGATGTTCTGAACGTTCTTCATCAAATTCTGGAAGGTCAGGAAGGGGGATATGTTCAGGGCCGTCTGAAACGAATTCTGTAGAGGAATCACGAATGATTTGCATTGGTTCCTTCACTTCTTCCTTCCCAGGAAGTGGAATGTATGCTGGACCATCCGAAACGAATTCACGATCTTGGACCGAAACCGCTTCAGTTTCTTTCGGTTGAAGTTCAGACTCAAACGTTCTTGACTCAATATCTGTGTTTCGTTCTGAGACGACGAGAGCTGCATATGATCCCAACTCACCGCTGGAAAGCAGGGCCGTTGCAGATTCTACTTGCCGGGCATCAACCGTTGTACTTTCACCAATAATTGATGAAATGATGTTCGATGTGTTTTGGGTTATTGAAGCATCTTGAGTGGTTCCAACAGTTGTTGATGCTGATTCGAAATCGGCTATTTGTTCCTCAACAGAGCGACGCGGTGGTAGCTCTGGTACGGGACGTTCCTTTTTGCCCCAGACCACGATGATTCCGAGACATATCGTAATCAACAACCAAATCCATTCTTGTTCTGACCAGCCTGTTGTTGCCCAGTAATCGTTCTCTTTTCCTGAGAGAAAACCACTGAAGAGAGGTTTGAGAAGAACCCGTTGACCTTCCTGCCCAGGATATTTTCCAAGGAAGGCATTCCCGATCAGGGCGATGAGGGACATTGTCGCAACAGTTGAAGCAAACGCAGCGGTTCGAGGCGCTCGTTGATCCATTTTCATCACATCATGAACTCAATAATTCTGCAGCTGTGACTGTATTTGCCATGAGCATGGCCACCGTCATTGGCCCAACTCCACCCGGTACAGGTGAGAGTAGCGATGCATGTGATGTTACATCTGGATGGACATCACCAGCAAGCCTCCAACCTCTTTCTCGGCTTGCATCATCAATGCGATTGATTCCCACATCAACTACAATAGCCCCATCCTTGACCCAATCTGGCTGAACCATCTCGGGTCGACCAACCGCTGCTACGATGACATCAGCCTGCAGGCATTCTGACTTGGCATCTTTTGTACGGGAGTGAACGACAGTTACAGTTGCATCAGCACCGCGGGCGGCAAGCAACAATGCTTGTGGCATGCCGACATTGAACGAACGACCGAGGACGACGGCTTTCTTTCCAGTCAAATCGACTTCTGCCCATCGAAGCATTTCCATGACACCAGATGGCGTGCATGGAACCATACCATCACTTCGACCTTGTACCAAACGCCCGAGGTTTACTGGATGGAATCCGTCGACGTCTTTTCGAGGATCTATCAATTCGGTTAGGGACTCCTCGTCCATATGTTTTGGAAGTGGCGATTGAATGAGTATACCGTGTAAATCATTCTGTTCGTTCATTGCGCGTATGTACTCTGCGACAACTGATTCGTCGGTATCTTCTGGTAGTTCGACGTGTGTCGAACGAATCCCTAAACGTTCACAAGACCGAATTTTATTGTTCACATAGACGTGGGAAGCAGGATCATTGCCAACGATGATGACTGCAAGATGTGGTTGGACAGAGCATTCTGCTATGCGTTGCTTGAGCCGTTCTTCCAAATCCGCTGCACATGCTTTACCATCAAGTCGAGCAGCGCTCATGATTCAACCAAACGCTTCAACGGTTTGAGCATTCTCATGCAAAGCATTGGTGGAGCCAACGGAGGGACTCGAACCCCCGACCGTCTGATTACAAATCAGACGCACTACCAGACTGTGCTACGTTGGCCTTGAACCACGGGTCGCGTCACCCCTTGATGAAGGAAACGGTTCGAACTCGACAACGTCAATAGGGAAACCCGCTTGGGTGGACTATGGACGAAGCACCTGGAGCATCCCTTGTGAATGCTCTTGCTTCAACGCGTCAAGGAAACGATACCATCTTTGGATGGTACGCTCGTTACCTCAAGGCGAAGGAAGATGGACACGATGCCATCAATGGGACTGCAGGACTTCTTCTCGAAGACGATGGAAGCCTTGCCATCAACGACGTTGTTGACAAAATGCTCCGGGAAGCACCCCCTGTCGAGTTTGCATCCTATGCTCCATTGAAGGGATTACCCGATTACCTCGACCTTAGCATTTCACTGGCACTGGGTGAACACCGAGAAGACCTTGAACAACTGGGATTCAACTTTGTCTCTACCGCAACACCAGGAGGTTCTGGAGCTCTTTTCCTTGCAGCAAACAACCTGTGTGAGCGAGGTGAGGCCATCCTCCTTCGGGACCGCCACTGGGGTCCTTACGCAGGATTTCTGAAGGGATGTGGACTCGAAATGGCAACATGGCCATTGTTGCCAGACGGAGAAAGTGACTACCCATTCTTTGCAGATACTGCCTTTGAAAAGGCAGTTGAAGAACTCGCTCAAAACCAGAACACTGTGATGGTTTGGCTAAACGATCCTGCTCACAACCCAACAGGTTTGACAATGAGTCCACACGGTCGTCGAGCAGCGCTCGACATCATGATGGCAAGCGCATCAAAGCACCCTGAAACAGGACATACACTTCTTCTGGATACGGCATACAGTCTGTATGCAGATGCCCCGCATGGTTGGGGCCAAACCATCAAAGAGACCATGGAAGATGGAACTCCTTGGCCTGAAAACTTCATGATCGTTTATGCACTTTCTCTCTCAAAATCGCACACAGCATACGGATTGCGAACTGGTGCACTGATTGGAATTCATCCAGATGAAGCAGTCACTGAGCGATTAAGAGATATCTTCGGAACCACTGGTCGTCAAACGTGGTCAGCTGCTCCACGAATTCTCCAATATACTGCAGCACAATTGCATGGTAACGCAACAACTGCACAAGCATGGTCGGATGAACGAGATCGATTGCAATCCCTTTTGACAGACCGCCGGAATGCGTTTGTAGATGCCTGTAAAAAGTACGACGTTCCAATCAATCCGACACACGATGGATTCTTTGCATGGCTTGAGCATGAACATCCGGAGAGCATTACAGAGGCTTGTGCCCAGCATCACGTCTATCTTGTCCCATTACGAGGAGGCATTCGAATCGGGTTGTGTGCTATGCCAAGTAACGGGATTGAACGTGTTGCGAAAACACTCGCAGACGTCCTCAACTAGGTGAGAACAATGGTTCGCAATGTGCGAGAGAATCTTATCCTGTCTGGAATGATTTGCATCGCTTTTGGAGCCTTCCTCTCAGTTGGAGGCGTGCTTTCAATGGGAGCTGTCATTGGGGTTTCAGGCCTACTTCTATTCATCATTGGAATGAGTACACCAAGTCAACGAACGATGAGCGATGAGGACATTGTGGCCTGGAAACCAAGCGCTGAGCAACTTCCTGACGCAAATCGAATCATGTACAGAGTGGATGTCACCATTGACGAGCCAAAGAAGACAACAATCCTTTGCGGGCCATGTGGAGTCGTTACCGAACTCAATGGTGATCGCCCAACATCATTCACATGCCCTGCATGCAATACGTTCCTCTATGAGGACGAAGAAGAGTAATTACTTCTGTTCGTATTCGTAAGGCTGTGCCGTTGTCTGCGCTGGCATCTGTTGTGCAGGCATCTGTTGCATAGGCATTTGGCCTGCCATCATTTGTCCACCCATCATCTGTCCCTGTTGCATCATAACTGGATCCTTGGTTTTGAGAGTCAAAGCAAGAATAAGACCAATGAGGAGGATAATACCACCACAGATAGCAACCAGGACACCACCGGCTGCTGCTAGGATTCCTCCCGCTGCATCTCCAAGGGCATCGATGTCTCCAACGATGTAGATTTTGACACTTGAATCGATGACTACTTCTTCGCCTGCGGTTGTAGTCCACCATTCAATTCCTCCGACCCTTTGGAAACCATCATCCAGATAGTCGTCTTCTTCATTGAATTCACACGATTTCTCGAACTTTTCTTCACCATTAATTTTCATTGAAATGGAGGTAGCACTGCCGATTTGATCACAATCAGAAGCAGATCCTTTGATGTAAACGCCATAAACATCATCGTCAGGGATTGTAAAATCACCGCTTGTTCCTTCCCAAACATTTTCTGATTCGGGGTCTAGTCCAGCGCTTGCAGCCCCTGCAACAATCATAACAATTCCGAGAGCTGTAATTATTCCACCGATGATTAACAATACTTTACCTGCTGTATGCATGTTTGCATGCTATGTATGGCAGATTATAACCATGTCTCCGAACAGAGGCTTCTTTTAGACTCAATTCGCGTTTTGTTCATCAGCGGGCGCTGATTCTGTCGAAGGAAATTGATATGGCTCTGCCTTTGTCATTTCTTCCGTAAGATCCGATGAAGGCGTGAATTGTGAGATGTTTTGGCTTACACCAACACCTACGGCATTGGGAGGCATGGCATTCATTGTGTACGTGCCATCAGCACCAACCATCATTTCAACGGGAGCATCTTCTTGCAGGGTAAAGATGAGAATAACACCCACGAATATGATAATTACGCCACAGCACAATGCACCTGACCCACCTAGGAAACCAAGGGCAATCAATCCAATATCCTCGCCCAATTCTTCCAAGAGGATATCGTCATAGGTAACAGAGACATTCACATTTGACTCAAAAGAAAAATCTCCTGGTGTGCATCCGTAACAGGCACGACCAACTTTTACATATCCTTGTTCGATACGTTCGAAATTCCTATTTTTCAAATCTGCATTGCAATCCGAGGTCTCAAAGACATCGTAATTTTGGAGAACTTCGGAATAGAAGTCACCTTCACGCATTATTGCGTCACCGCCCCAACTCGGGTCGATTTCGGGAGCCTCAAGAACAGTGATATTCACCGTCTCACAAACATCCCAGATACCGTTATCATCATCGTCAAGATACTTGCCTTGCACCCAAAAGGTAACGCCCAATTCGCCTAGACCATCCCTATCTTCGATGTAGATGGTTCCGTTCGTGACCTCTTCGAGGGTGAACTCAGTCGATTCTTCAATCCCAGCAACACCGAATCCGCCGATAACGAATCCGATAATTCCGACAACAAAGATACCAATCCCAACGAGGATGGTAACTGTGGCCCGTTTGTCCATGCTGTTTACACAGCACAGTCGTGTTTAAGTCTATGTGAATGAGTTCAATCAAACATTTCGTCTTCTTTCTGACCAGCCATGACAAAGTGCATGATGATCAATGCAACACCACCGATGTAGAGCAAGAGCGCTACGTAATCGAATCCGTTGTCAAAGTTCATCCACCAGCCCATGTATTCTTGATTTTGGACGATGGCACTTTCCATATCTTCAGCATCCCCGTCTTCAATCTCTGAACCTTGTACAATCTGGAAAACAGGTTGGAGATCAGTCATTGCAGGAGTTGATGCAAGATCAGTACCAGTACGTGTGTCGAGATAGAAGGTTGATGTTGAATCACCAGCAATGATCAGTCCAGAGAGTTCTTCGGACTGCATGTTGATCTCGCTTCCAAAGTATACAGGGAGCGCAGGCGTCGTTGCATCAAGCAGCGAGTAACTCTTGATGAGTTTCGCAGTGATTGGGCGTGTTGTAGGGTCAACGGACGCAGAGCACACATCGACTGGGATGCCCTTGACTTCATCAGTTCCATCACAAGTAACGTCAGCGATTGCATAGCCACCTGCGTTGACCTTGTCACCGTCTCCGGTGAGGAAGCCACCAGTTGTTCCATCAAGTGTCTCAACTCCAATGAGGCCAAAGGTCCCCGTCATCATCTCGGTGTTGTGCCATGAAAGTTCGTTGGAACCGTCTTCCGAGACTGCTTCACCCTTTTCGCAGTCTGCGTTGTGTCCAGTACACATGACGTAGACAGTAGCAGGTCCAGTGGAAACTCCACCAGATCCGTAGTAGGTTTCGTTGGTTTCCAACGTAGCCCATCCTGCGGAAGGAGCGGTTGGGTCTTCAGCGACCATCATGCTCACAGGATCGAACCATCCATAGAGCCAGTTGTTCAGTGGCATGGACATGTATTGACCTTGGCTACCGAAAGTGTCAACGAGGAATCCAGGGACGAAGTCACCATAAATGACACTCATCATGAGTGTTCGGAGTGCATTTGCTGCATTCGCATCAACGCCATAGAGAGCAGATACGGTTGTAGCATTCCATTCCATAGGTGCTCCTGGTTCCATTGTAGCAAGGTTGAGCGGAGGCGTCATACCAGTAAGCTCACCGTAAAGGAAGAGTGTTGCACCTGGTGTTGTGGTGAGTCCGAGTGGACCGTAGAGGATGTTTCCAGAGACTGCAGCATCAAGATCAATGGAAGGAGCACCTTCCGATGCAGGAACAAGAGCTGTTCCCCAAGCACCGCCGAGGTTCAGACTGTTGTCGAGGTAACCTCCGTTCAATGGATCCTCAGCACCGAAACTCGTGTTAACGAACAATGATGCAGTCATGTCTCCACTACCGCCGAGAAGAATCATTGGTAGAGAAGTTGCATCGGTCATCCAGCCGCCGGCCCACATTGCAAGAGCGCCGTAGGTGGTTGCATCGAGGTTGTATGCAGCCATAGCATCTGCAGCTTCCATACCGAGGAATGCTGCAACACCGTATTCAGTGCCCTCATCATTCACTTCAAGCAATCCAGTGATGACATCATCTCCGTCACCAAAGAGGAGGAGCATAGCAGCAGCGTTGTCCATTGTGATACCCATGTGGCCGAGACGAGTTGCTGCGTCAATGGACGTTCCAGTGGTGTCCATCATCCACATGTCATCCCCTCCACCAAGTCCGGCAAAGGTCATACCGACTCCAGCGCACATAGCCCAATCTCGTGCAACAGTAGTTGCGTCGTCTGGACCAGTGTATTGCCAAATGCTAGCACGAATGGAGGCATTTGTTACGTCCAGATGATCAGTTGGATTTGTAGGGAAGGAACTGCAATGTCCAGCGAGCATAGTTGCACCAAGTGAACCTGTGAGTGAAAGATCCTCACCGCCAGGACCCATTGCATCATAGAACGCATAGCCCATGTTAACATCAGCATCAGTAAAGTTAGCAGCGAAATCTTCGCCTAGCTGGAATGCAGTTGCATAAGGAGCCCCAGCGCTAGGTGCGAATGCGTCGTCATATCCAATCCAGAAGTTGTCTGCGAGTACATCTGGAGCGGCAGCAGCAGCCGCTTCTGGACTCATGCCGAAATTCATCTCGAGAAGCCCTGCTGTGTAATCTAGGTTGCTTGTCATAGCCGCAGCGGTTGGAGCTCCAGCAAACATGCTCTCCATATCTTGAGCCAACATACCCGTTGTGAACGCGACCTTGGTCATGTCCATAACACCATCAATCGCCATCCCAGTTGCTCCAACAACTTGTGGTTGGAAAGGAATGTTGAGTTGTGTAATCATGGTGTTACAGTCGTTTTCAGATGTTTCTGAGCATGTGAATACCTTTGACTCATCATACGTGAGTGTACCTGCAGACTTGTTGAACTCAATGATGTTTCGAGTTGTTGTAATGTCGTATTCAAACGGACCCAACTTCTCGTAGACAGGATCTCCTCCCGCCATCACAGCGTCTGCGTTTGTTAAGTTCCAAGCGTAGTAACTGCGCTCAGAAGTGGACGATGCCCAGTCTTCTTCAGCGGTTGTACAGTCCGAATCAGCACATGCTGAATCGTATGGGTAGGTCTCAAAGTTGTCATCAACTGCGCCTTCTACCATACTTGTTGCAACCGGTGCCAAAACGACCAAATTCAATAGAATCATGACTGCTCCAGCGATTAATTTTTCATTTACCATAGGTGTTCCCCAAGTAACTTGGGAGACGATTTACTACTTAATGTTAGGACCTGACATATTTAATGGCAGTTCCATATGCAATGAATTCGTAAGCAGCCGTTTTGTCGTTCTTACCAGACTTTTTGGTGATCATCGCTGTTTCAACTCGGATATTAATGACCTCGTCGAATCCTTGTTGAAGTGCCTGTACTCTCATATCATGTAAGACTTTACGACGACCGTAACCAAGCATCTTATCGTAGGAATGGATCTTACCACCGAAAAAATTCTTCCAGCCGCCAAGCATCATTTGCCACCATGAAGGTCCGACAGAGATGCTTGACATAACGAGTGTCGAATTTTCGATGTCAGTACTTTGAGTCGGATTCGACAGATTGTTGATTGGATGCCCTGCACCAGAATCGTTGAGTGCTTTTTCTTCAGATGCGAGACGATCGAGAATCCTACCTTGATGCCAATTACCAAAAATCCATGACCCGATTGTTGGTGCGAATGATAGCACCAAAAATACGGAATAAAAAATGATGATGAATGGATCCAAACGACCGCCTCATTGTACAGTGACTGCAGTTCCGTACGCAAACAATTCAGCAGCTCCACCAGAAACAGCGGAAGTAGCAAATCTGACGTTCACGATGGCGTTTGCACCACGTGATTGTGCGTCCATCATCATGCGCTGCAAGGCTTCGTTTCGGGATTCCTGAAGCAGTTCTGTGTAGGCTTTGAGTTCCCCACCAACCATGTTTTTCAATCCAGCACCAAAGTCTTTGAAGACGTTCTTTGCACGGACGGTTGAGCCTTGAACAAGACCGTAGGATGCGGTGATAAGTTTCCCTGGAATTGTTTCAGTATTTGACAGATGCATGCCTTGTGACATGAACCAACCTTTGCATTCCAGTTTATTAGGCTTGAGCCGCCATCAAATCAACGGTTGATTGCGTAACCACTCGAGATCTGAAATGTACAATTGACGAATATCGTCCAAGCCAAGAACGAGCATAGCAAGGCGTTCAAGCCCCATTCCCCAAGCACAAACAGGAGACGTGATACCAAGAGGTTCCGTGACTTCTGGACGGAAGATTCCTGCACCACCAAGTTCGAGCCACTTGCCTTTCCATTTGACCTCGACTTCGAGACTTGGTTCGGTATATGGGAAATAAGCAGGTCGCACTCTGACCTCAGGATAGCCCATCTTTTCGTAGAATGTTTTCAGTGTTGTAACCAACATCTGAAGATTGGCCCCTGGTTCCATGATGATACCTTCAATCTGATGGAATTCAGGTAGATGTGTGCTGTCAATAGCCTCCTTTCTAAACACTCGATCTACCGAGAAGACACGGCAAGGTTTGTTTGGATTTTGGGCCAGATGCTGAATGGTATTAACCGTCGTGTGTGTTCGAAGAAGACCACGCTTTGAGATGTCCTCAGAAAATGAACCGGACCAACCCGTTGAACCCGTTTCACCACCGTGTTCGTGGATGTCCTTCCACTTCTGGATCAAATCTGAATCCAACTCCAGAGACTTCGGGTCATCGAGATAGAATGTGTCTTGCATCTCTCGTGCTGGGTGATCTTGAGGAATAAACAGTGCATCCATGTTCCATCCTGCTGTTTGGACATAGTCATCTACTAATTCGGAAAAACCCATCTCCAAAAAGATTCGACGAATCCGCTCGATCAATTCCTGCATCGGATGTGAACGGCCTGTTCGAGGCGTCGTTGATTCAAGCGTTACATCAAAGGAACGGAAATCAGCGTCTTTCCAATCTCCAGATTGAAGCAATTCAGGAGTGATTTCCGAAATTTGTTTTCGCTCTTCTAATCCATCATCCGACATCGCTTTTCCGGCGTCGGTTAACTTCCACGTCCGAGTTCTGTGTTCGACAACTTCCACCAACTCCTTACGCCCTCTAAAATGGGAGAGAAGACGCTCGGAAAGGTCTTCTTCATCAGCAGGAAGTGAAGAAAGAAACATATTTCTGGCTTGTAGTTCAGATTTCAAGAAGGATGAATCCTCACAAACGAACGTTCCAGATTCGAGTTGAACGCCGAGTTTCTTGAGCAAACCCACACCAGGACCTGCTTCATGACGCTCAAATTTTGCTTGTAGTTTGGCCATTGTCGGTTCATCCTGAGACGAAATCCATGACCATAGACGGGCTTCGAGCAATCCATTGGCAATGGCATTGTGACCTTCCTTACCAGGATGTATGGTGCGTCGCACGCTCTCCTGAATCTCAACAAAACCTTTGTCGGACAAACCTTGGCCGGCGCCTACAGCTACTGCTTGATCGTTCCAATCGCATGCTTCCATTATCTGGTCGAGCGAGTAGACATCGTTGGATGTTGCAAGCATTGCACGCAACATTCGACGCTCAGGATTTGTAAGTTCAATCCCACCGCTCATAACGTTGCCAACGCCCCAAAGGGTTTCAATTCACCGCAGAATATCGTGCGAAGCCGTCAATCTCCATCACGGTCGAACTGTGAAATTACAGTGTTTAATTCACGTTGACGCTCTTCCAATTCTGACCGGTCTTTCTTTGAGAGTTCGGCATCCTTGAGTTTCTCATTGATTTCTTCGATTTCCGCACGAGCGCTGAGTCGAGACTCATCGAGTTTCTTGCGCTCTTGGACCATCTTACGCTTTGCAGAGCGTTGCTTGGTGACTTCTGCTTGTTCGTAGACACTGTCCGACAATTCAACAGAGGTTGGGAATGGAATGTTGATGTTTTCCTTACCAAATCGCTCATCGATGTTTCGCAGAAGCCAATCTCTTGCAACATACTCGTCGCTGTAATCTTCGACCCAAGTGTAGACGCGAAAGATTTTTGCGAAATCTGCAAGCTCATGCAACAAGATTCGTGGTTCCGGCTTTTCAATAACGTATGGACATTCCTTCGCCAGTTCAAGTAGAGTGTACTTGACGTGATCGATGTCTTCTCGGTAATCTACACCGATGTCAAGAACAATGGAGATACGACGTGCAACTCCATCACCACCACCGCGTGCGTGGTTTGTGACCTTCGCCTGAACAAGAGTGTTGTTTGGGATAACGACAAGCCGTTCGTCTCGGTCAAGGACCTTAGTTGAGAGAATACCAACTGAGACGACAGACCCCCATGTGCCTTCAACTTCAATACGATCACCGACCTCAAATGGTCGATCGATGGCGAGAAGGAATGAGTTCACGATGTTACCAAGAGTCTGTTGAACGGCAAGACCAATGATCAACGAGAATACTGCAAGAGATGCGAGAATTCCAAACAATTCGATTCCGAGTTGGTTCAGAGCGAAATACAGACCAGCGAACCACGCTACTGCTCGCAGGAAAAAGACGATAATTGAGTTACTTCCCGATACTGTAACGCTTCCTTGTGCACTGAATTGATCCATCAACACAGGAATGAGATGCTTGATGGATACGCTGAGAATCGATACGCTGAGGACAATGTAAAAGGCTGCAAACAACGGTTCTGAGGCATCATAGGTCGAACTCGAGGTGCCCATAATCCAGCGGATTGTTAATTGCGTACCGACTGCTGTAATTAGAGCATAGGTGCGATTTGCGAGTGGCCGGTGCAAATGGTCGTCCCAATCAGCATCCGTTGATGTAACAAATTTCCACCAAGGACGAATTACCGCATACTTTGCGAAAACAAGCGCAAGAAAAATCGTTCCGACAGCAATGCTCAGACGAATATAATCGTTGAGCGCATTGATTTCATCGAGGTACTGCTGGTAGTCCATGGTGAGCCTCAATGAAAACCCGCGAAATCGAATATAAAAGGATACCACCTATACCCAGATTATTCGGACCACTCAACCACCAACGAAATCGTATCGTTGTTTCAACAAACAACAGACAACATGAAAGAGTCGTTGCAAATCGGTGTGCTATGGAACACCAAAATTCCCTCAACATCATCAACTCCACTTTTTTGATTGGAATGCCACTCCTCGCCCTTGTTAGCGTCGTAGTTTACAGTTTAACATACGGGATTTCTTGGGCTGAACCAGTCATTTTTGTCGTGTTTTACCTTGCCTGTGGCCTATCGATTACAGCAGGATACCATCGCTTGTTCAGTCATCGCACCCACAAAGCAGCGTGGCCAATGCGTTTGTTCTATGCTTTGTTCGGTGCGGCCGCCTTCCAAAATTCAGCCATCAAATGGTGCAGTGATCATCGACGGCATCATCTCAAAACCGATGAAGAAGAAGATCCTTACACGGTGAAAAAGGGATTCATGTGGGCACACATGGGATGGGTCATGGTTGACCAAGGCGAGGAAATCGTTGAGCATGTTGACGACCTCCAAGCCGATAAAATCCTCGCTTGGCAAGACCGCCACATCTTCTTAATTGGATTCTTGGTTGGAATTGTTTTGCCTGGCGTGGCCGGTTACTTGGCTCTTGGCGGAACCCAAGGATTCCTCGGAGGCATGATTTACGGCGGATTCCTCCGTGTCGTTATCGTTCACCATGCAA
>CAXQWT010000020.1:0-3298 GCA_964227855.1 Salipiger bermudensis
CCCTGAACCATGGCGTCACGTCTTCAGCATCATTTACTATGGCTTTGGTGATGCAAATCGTTACACGTATTATGCGAAAACGGAGAAGATACGGCAGGTGTTCCTATCGAAGGTTCGGAACCAAAACGGCCTCATAGTGGAAGAATTCCACGCCATGTCAGCAAAAGAGTTGGTTGGGCTCATTCAAGATCCGGTATTGGCAAAGTTTGCAATCGAACCCGGAAAATACTCTCTTGAACAATCTGTAGCATTGGTCAAACGAATCAAAGCTTGGGGGCGTAGGTGAGCAACATGTGGACACGTAAGGCATCGTTCACCTTTACAGGAGGAATAGCACTCATCCTCATTGGAATGATGATTTCCAACAATCAAATGATGATTCTTGGTTTGACGCTCATCACGTTCATTGTCGTCAATTCATGGGTCTCAGGGCATGGGGATATCGAAGTTCAACGCACCCTATCAGCAGATAACTTGTACAAAGGTGACGACTTGTATGTCGAACTTCTTGTGACCAATCGTTCCAATCGAAGAACACAACTTTTGGACGTTTACGACAACATCCCTCACGAAATGAAGCTCCGTAGCGGACTGAATCAAATGCGTCTCAACCTTCGACCTGGTGAGAGTGCTCGAATTCGATACGTTCTCCGCTGTCCCCTTCGAGGACATTACTCGATTGGACCTGTATCTCTTCGAGTTCGAAACACGTTCAATCTCGGGGTCGAAGATATGTTTGTCGACCACCACTCAGACATCGTCATCTTCCCGCAAATCAAAGAGGTTGAGGAAGCCTTCTTACGTTCACGTACACCGAAGATGTACACCGGCGCAACCACGCTTCGAACGCCAGGTCAAGGTTCAGAATTTTACTCGCTGCGCGAGTACGTCCCCGGTGACCCTTTCAAGAACATCAATTGGAAAGCATTCGCACGTACTGGTGACTTGATGGTCAACGAGAAGTGTCGAGATGCTGTTACGGACTTGTACATTCTCCTCGATTCAAGGGACGTTTCACGAATTGGAACCGTTCTGAAGAATCCATTAGAGATGGGTACCGTAAGCGCAGCCAGCCTTGCAGCGTTTTTCTTGAAGCGCAGAGACAGTGTTGCCCTGGGGATCTACGGAGACGGCTTAGCCTATCTTCCTCCAGATACCGGTGACAAGCAGTACTTCAAAATCCTCAGTTCCCTTGCAGGTGTCAAACCAGAAGGTAGCATGCCCCTACAAGCAGTAACCAATTCCTTGAGTGGTCGATTTAGTCGAGGCAGCCCTGTATTTGTAATCTCGTCGTGTGAAGGCGATGGTACCGTTCCTGCGGCTGTACGGGACTTGGTCGGACGTGGTCATGAAGTCACCGTCCTTTCACCATCAAGCATCGACTTTGAGCGCCTTGTTTCCCGTATACCTCGAATGTCCTACGAAGTTCTCAAACTTGAACGGCAAAATCGTTTGACCACTCTTGCAGGTTCCGGGGCTCAAGTGATCGATTGGATGCCTGACATGGACCTGTCGCAGGCAATTATGCAAGTGAGGGGGTTTTAGATGGCAGGTGAAGTCGACCCACAAAGCGATGTTTCCCTCATGGGCGGACGTGCACGCACACTCCATCTCAAGGCCCTGCGCAAGCAGTGGCAGATTATTACACTGCAAATCGTCTCAACCATCGCTCTTGTCTGGATGTATCTCGAGGTCGTCTCGACCTATGTTGTCAACAGTATCGACCATACCATGCTCTTTGAATCGCTTGAATCTCTTGTCGGTGAAGTTCCCATTGGTGACTGGCTGATTGGATCTGGCCGAACAGGCCTTGCACGTTTCTACGTTCCAATCGTATTGGGATTGGGACTCGGTGGCTCAATGGCGCTCTTGGCATTTCAGTCCCCTCGCGTCCAGCAACGAATCAAACTCGGTTTCATTATCTCCCTAATGGTCCTCCTCATCGGACGCTTAGTCTTGACTTGGATTCCTTCCATGCTCTTTTCATGGGACCTCCGTGCGCCGAGTGAGAGCGAATTGAAAACCTTGGAATGGCCTCTCCTGATGATTCTCTCGCTCATTATTCTCTTCATTTATCTCCTGCCTGTCATCATGGGAACCCGTGGAATATGGGGCCTTTCACGTCGCTCAATTGGATGGGCCATTGGATTCACACTACTGTTCCTTGGTATTCATGCAATTCTTACCTTCCCGTTGATTAAAGCACAACTTGGTGATTGGGGATCGAATCTCATTTCCCTCGAATCACAAGTGAGTGATCCGACCGTAGGTATCTTCGGATTTGACCTCGTAACCCCTGAACAGTTCTCTTTGATTTTGATTGCAGTTCTGATTATGGTGTTCCAAGAATCCGGGTTTGGTGTTATTCGTTATCTTGAGTATGCATACCGTCTACCAGAATCTTGCAAGAGAGATCCGGAATACGTTCGACAAATGGACAACGTACTCAATGGGCATCTACGCCACACAGCAGGATTCCTCACTGTCACTGGGCTGGTCACGATGATTGCTCTTGGATTCCACAGCGTTCTGCTTGAGGTTGTTCGAACTTCAACAGGAAGTCAATGGGCTGCACAAGTTTCTGAATCAATTGAGTTATCGCTAACCTATGGGTTGGTAATTTCTGCACTTCTGTTCTTGAGTTTGGTCGCATTGCTCCGCTTCTTTGTACCTTGGCAGCGTGTATGGGGTCTAATCGAATCGTTGACCAACAACCAACCTGAGCCAGTGAAAGAAAAGGAATTCTGATCAGTTTCTTCTACGAATTGCTTGAATGCCTCGGCCAACGATGTCATTCAGAATGAGCATGGCCAAGGCTAAACCGACAGAGGCAAGCCATTGGTACCCAATGACATCAATAGAGGACCAAAGAATTTGGTTAATGAATACAAATCCAGCAATGGAGACGAGGAAGATAAGTTTCTCAAGCATCATCGGATATGCAGATCCTTTGGATTCATTGCGAAGGAGAATTGTTTCAACCATAGTCTCACCTCAGAAGTCCAATTCCGAGAGTTGATCATGCAGTGCATCGAGTCGAGCATCTCGCTTTGGTTCTTCAGCCTTAGGCGTACGTAGTTGCCGCTCAGCATCGAGTCGAGCTAATTCGGCTTCAAGATCCGCCCGATCTTCTTGGATCGGAACATTTTCTTTCTCTTCAACTGCGGTTTCGGTTGTTTCAGGATCAACAGGTGCAGGCATTTCTTCCCACTCATCAGATATCTCGACGACAACCGGTTCAGCATCAAGCGACATGCTTTCCTCAACGACGAGTGTAGGCTGAATGTTTTCCATCATG